>JAGCNZ010000070.1 GCA_017645655.1 Bacteroidaceae bacterium
AACAACAAAAAGTATTAGTATTATGAAAGGTAAAACTACTTATCTGATGAAAGCAGCCGTGCTGCTAATCGTCGCGCTCTTCAGCCTGACAGGCACAAGAGCAGAAACCCTAACCGTGTATGACGGGACAAACACCAGTCAAACGACTCCTGTGTATCTCTCGCAATTATCTCGTCGTACTAAGAGCCAGATCATCCTTCCTGCGACTCAGTTGTCAGCAATGAAAGGAGGTTTGATTACCGCTATCAAATTCTATACTAGCGCTAACACGGCGTACACTTCGCCCAATGTGAATGTCTATGTGAAAGAAGTCACTAACACAAGTTTCGCCTCCACCTCATTTGAGACAGGTGGCACAACAGTTTACACTGGCACACTTTCTTTCGCAAATAGAGAGGTATCTATTACTTTCAGCACGCCGGTTGTCTACAATGGTGATAATCTGTTGATTGGTGTTGACAATACCGCTACTGGAACCAATTCTACTCTATCCTTCTATGGTCTAACCCAAGGCAACGGCTCAAATGTTGCTCTATACGGAAACAGAAATAATAGTGCACCTACTACAGGTACGAGAGGACGTTTCCTTCCCAAGACAACCTTCACCTATCTCCTTCCTCCCACAAACCTTGCCGTTTCTGACATAACCACCACAAGTGCAGTGCTCGGTTGGAGAGATAACGCCAACGCAAAGGAGTGGATTGTTGCTTATAAGGCAGAGGGCGAAGCTGACTTCACGGAAGGAAGCACTGAGGGCAATCCCTTCACACTTGAAGGCCTCACCCAAGACACCAAATATACCGTAAAGGTCGCTTCTGTTGTTGACCGTAATGAGCTTTGGAGCGACGAGTTTACCTTCTCTACCGCAGTGGCATATCCGAGACCCACTAACGTGGTTGCCAGCGATGTCCTTTCTGGCTCTGCCACCATCACATGGTCTGGCGAAGCAGACAGCTATAACCTGCGCTATGCGACCGCAACTGGCGGAGGAGCATTTGTCGAGGACTTCGAGAACGGTCTCGACGCACAAGGTTGGACTACCATTCGTAATGGCGGGGGAGCCGATGCAACAGACTGGAGGACGTACGATCCCTCTAACTTCTCTAGTCCTCTTCCCACTCACAGTGGCAATTACATCGCTATGTCAAGAAGTTGGTCAGGTTCTGCCTATAGTGTTGACAACTGGCTGATATCACCAATTGTAGATTTGGGTGGCACAATGACATACTGGGTAATGGACGACGGCGAATACCACGAACATTACGACATCTATGTTTCCACTACCACAACCGCTATCAGTGCATTCACAAAAGTGTATGAGCCGGGCAATGCATCCGCCTCGTGGACAATGGTAACCGTTGACCTTAGCAGCTTTGCAGGACAAAGAGGTTATGTGGCTTTCCGCCATACAGACACCGACCAGGACTACCTCTTTATCGACGATGTCACCATCTCTGCTCCGACAAGCGTAAGCGGCTCTTGGACAACTGTCAACAATGTTACCAGTCCTTATGTCCTTCAAGGACTCAATCCTGAGACCACCTATGCTGTAGAGGTTCAGGCTGTCTATAGCGGCAACCAGAGCAACTGGGCAGGCACAACCTTGACAACCTTGCCTTCCAATCCTATTCCTTTCGATGTTGAAGTTGCAGTCAGTCACACTTCTGCCACCATCGATTGGAGCGGCGACAGCGACAGCTATGAAGTGAAGTACAGAACGGCATACGACGACGGCGCAACCTATTTCCAGGACTTTGAGAACAGTGTTGAAGGTTGGACCATCTATACCGAAGGTGGACACATGGATGGATATGAAGGTTGGGTTTGGGCCGATGGTTTTGGTGAGAATGAAAGCTCGGCACTTGTTGCCTTCAGTTGGTATGGTAGTGTATCATACAATGCCGACAACTGGCTCATTTCTCCTGCACTCGAATTGGATGGTACATTGAAGTTCTACACTAACACAGACGAAGCCGACGGTGTTCCTGACAGCTACGAAGTGTTGCTTTCTACAACAGGCACCAATATCTCAGATTTCAACATTACTCTGAAGAGTCTGGCAGCAGCCTCAACAGGTACCGTTAGCATCGACCTTAGTCAATATGCTGGTTTGACTGGCTATATCGCCATCCACCATGTATGCGAAGACATGTTCTTCCTTGCTATCGACAACTTCGGCATCTATGGAGATGAAACTCCCGCAGGCGAATGGATAACCGTCACCACAACTGACACCTCTGTGGAACTCACAGGTCTGGAGATTGGTACTGAGTACGAATATATCATTACCGGCATCCAGGGCGGTGTACGCAACGACGGCACTACCCCTGCATTCTTCACCACTCTGACTCTTGACAACAAGATCTTCGTCACCGACGGTGATTGGGATGTTGCCGAGAACTGGTATCCTGTTGGTGTTCCCACAGAAGACTGCCTCTCAGCAGAAATCCAGGCTAACGTCACCATTCCCGCTGGCGTTGTGGCATACGCTGAGGAAGTTACCGTCAATGGTGGTAGCATCACCATCCAGGAAGGCGGTCAGCTCATTCACTACAACGAAGGCGTAATTGCCACCGTTGAGAAGGAAATCCAGGGTTACGGCGATGCAGTGGCTGGCGGCTACTACCTGATTACTCCTCCTGTGTCTATTGGCATTTGGCCTGAGGATGTGGAAGGTATGCTCGAGGGTGACTATGACCTCTATGCTTTCGACTTCACTCAGGACGGTCAGGAATGGCGCAACTACAAGGCAGAAGAGTTCCCATTGTTCCAGGGCGAGGCTTACCTCTATGCAAACAAGGAGGATGTCACCCTCAGGTTCACCGGCGAGCTGATGCCTTTCCCCTCCACCGGTACTGTCGGTTTCGCTTCTGGTTACTATGCAGCATATACAACCGATGCTCATCCGTTTGCCAACTGGAACCTCGGCGGTAACTCTTACGCAACTGATACCTACATGACTTTGGGCGACTACTCAACCGCAGGTTTGTATATTGCAGATCACCAGTACTTCTACTCAATGAATGATGATGGCGATGCAATCATTGCCGGTTCTCAGGAAGTCATTACTGCTCCCACAGAAGGTGTATTCTTCGTTTCTCAGGCAGAGACCAGTCTCTTGCTTGGTGCCGAACGCTCTTATGCAGACAACGAAGCTACCAACGACGATGTGATGCCCATTCTTCCGTTCCACGGTCTGGACACCAACCAGGACGCATCGCCCAACTACACGCTTGCCAACAATGAGGACAACACAGCAGTGATTGAGTATCTCGACGGTAAGACTGGCAACATCAAGCTTGCTGACCGTACGCTCTACAAGGATGGCGGCTGGAATACTATCTGCCTGCCCTTCAACCTGACACTCACAGGCAGCACTCTGGATGGCGCAGACGTACGCGCACTGAACAGCGCTTCCGTTGACGGCAGCACACTGGTACTGAACTTCTCTTCCGAAGGTGCCGTCAGCGAACTCACCGCAGGTACTCCATATATTATTAAGTGGACAAGCGGCGACAACATCGTAGAGCCTGCCTTCACAGGTGTGACCATCAGCAGCGAAACGAACGACGTGGCATGCGACCTCGGCAACGATATGGCTGTCACCTTCAAGGGCACCTATGGTTTCCAGGCCTTCACAGACGTAGACAAGAGCATCCTCTTCATGGGCAGCAGCAATAAGCTCTACTATCCTGGCAACGGTGCCGAGATTGGTGCACAGCGTGCATACTTCCAGCTCGAAGGACTCACCATCAGCACAAGCCAGGAAGTTAGCGGTATCAAGCAGTTCGTGGTTAGCTTCGAAGACGACGCAACCGGCATCAACGACCTTGACGCTATCGCTAACCGCAACGAAGCTATTTACAACATAGTTGGTCAGCGCGTGAACAAGATGCAACAGGGCATCTACATCAATAATGGTAAAAAGACACTTGTAAAGTAAGGAGACACGAACAATGAAAAAGACTTATATACAGCCCACAACGCTGACAGTAAACCTTCAGCACATGCAGATGCTCTGCGAAAGCATCACAGACGTAGAAGGCGGTGACCTCGAAATCGGTGGCGAAGGCAATGAGCCAGCCCGAGTGAAGAGCTCCAGCATCTGGGACGAAGAATGGTAAATCCATCTGCACTTTAGCCACTCACTATATATTATATATAATGTAGTCTTTGGCTCAATCATATGCACGGAAGCAGGCAACATCAGTTCGCCTGCTTCTGCGTTTTTATAGACGTACGTCAAGCCTTCCCGTGGCATGTTCTCGTTAACAACATCACAACTTGCGAACTAAAAAAACTCATTCTTTTTTTTGCGGTTTGTTGAAAAAGTCGTAACTTTGCACCCGATTTGTCTTTTGACAAAAGCAATATCTGAACGACAAAAACAAACCATACAAGATGAACAAAAGATTTACCTTCACACGAATTGTGATGACATTGTTCCTGGCGTTGTTCTGCGTGAGCAGCACATGGGCTGAGGACATAACACTTGAGCAGGCACTCAAGCTGGCTCAAAACTTTATAAGCAAACAGCAGGTTGCTCCCGGCAAGCCTCGCATGAACCAAGGCACAGCCAAACAACTCACTTTGGCAAGCAAGGTGAGTGGGCTTTATATCTTCAACGTAGAGAATGACGGCGGCTACATCATCGTCTCGAACGACGACCGCACACGCCCCATCCTGGGTTTCAGCGAGAGCGGAAGCTTCAAGACAGAAGACATGCCCGACAACATGAAGGCTTGGCTGCAAGGCTATGCCGATGAGATTGCATGGGTGCAGCAACACGGCAGCGTGGCACCTCCCAAGTCTGACAAGGTTGGCACACACAGCACCAATCCCGTCACGCCTCTGGTCACCTCGAAATGGAACCAGGGCACGCCGTACAACAACCTCTGCCCCACTTACAGCGGCTGGGGCGGCAGCGGCAAGTGCGCCACAGGTTGTGTGGCAACGGCTATGGCACAGGTGATGAACTACCACAAGTGGCCAACAAAGCCCACGAAGACCATTCCTGGCTACACCACTGCCACTCAGGGACTGAACCTGTCTTCTCTCTCTCCCGTCAACTTCGACTGGTCGCACATGAGAGATTCCTATTCCGGCAGCTACACCAATGCCGAGGCAACTGCCGTGGCAACACTGATGAAGTATTGCGGCTACTCGGTGAAGATGGACTACGATGAGTCGTCGGGTGCCTACACCGAGGACGTTGCCATTGCCCTTCGCGAGTACTTCGACTACAATCCCTACACCACACGTTTCGTGTCGCGCAGCTCTTACACCTACGAGAACTGGACAGACATGATATATCACGAGGTGTCGCACGGTCGTCCCGTATGCTATGGCGGTCTGTCGTCTGGTGGCGGACACGAGTTTGTGTGCGACGGCTACAAGTTCGAGTCGAACACCGACTTCTTCCACATCAACTGGGGATGGGGCGGCTTGAGCGACAACTACTTCGTGCTCTCTGCACTCGACCCTGACCAGCAGGGCATCGGCGGCAGCACATCCACCGACGGTTTTCACTACGGACAGGATGCAGTCATCGGCATACAGAAGTCGACGGCAAGCGGCACGATTGCAAACATCGACCCCAACGAGAACAACATCACGCTGAACAGCATCACGCTGAGTGAGACGCCTGTCGATCCGGGCACAACGGTCAACATCATCTTCAACGTCACAAACAACAGTGCCGACCCATACGACGGCGACATCTGGCTGTGCCTGAGAGAAGGCGACAACGACTACCTCATCGACCTGGAAAGCGTCGTCATTCCCGGCAACACGACACAAGACGTCAGCATCCCATACACACCGACTCAGACTGGCACATACACCTTCCTCTTCTGCTACATCAATGCCGATGGCGAATATGTTGTCAGCGAAGCGGCAACAGCCACTCTGGTTGTTGTCCAGAACCTGACCAATGGCGTTGTGCCTGTCTATGGATATTGGGTTGACAACTACACCAAGAGCCAGTTCATCATTGCCGAAGCAAACATCGAGGATATGGTGAACTCCACCATCACAAGCATGACGTTCACTGCCACGCAGAATGCCGTCAGCTGGGGAAGCGCGAAGTTCGACGTCTACATAAGCGAGACGAACGACAACACTATCAATTCGCTCAAATCCTGGAGCACAATGGAGAAGGTCTACTCCGGCAGCCTCTCTGTTGTCAACAAGAAGATGAAAGTCACCTTCTCCGAGCCTTTCTACTATCAGGGCGGCAACCTCCTCGTCGGGTTTAACCAAACACAAACGGGCAGCTACGCCCAGGTTTCATGGAAAGGCGAGGAAGTTGCGGGCGTATCGATTGGCGGCTACGGCTCAAGCATTAGCCAGCAGAACTTCCTGCCTACGACTGAGTTCGAGTTCACACCAGGCTCAACGGTTCTGAGAGCTCCTCGAGACCTTCTCGTGAGCCACATCAGAGGCACCGAGGCAACGGTCAGCTGGACAAGCTATGCACCTTCCTTCGACATCGAAGTGAACGGCACAGTGACCGAGAATGTCTCCAACCCCGTCACACTGACCGGACTGGAAATAGCCACACCATATATAATAAAGGTACGCGCGAGGGACGGCGAGGAAGTCAGCGACTGGTCTGAAGCTGTCACCTTCACCACGAGTCTTTCCGAGACAACGTGCCAAATCAGGCTTGAGCTCAGCGACACCATGGGCGACGGATGGAACGGCGATGCTGCCATCAAGATTGTCGATGTCCTGACGGGCACCGAGCTTGGCACATTCACCTGCACCGACGAAGCAGGAAAGAACGAAATACAGGAATACTACGTCGAAGTGCCCGACGACCGCGACATCGAATTCCAGTGGGTTAAGGGCATATACGACCACGAATGCATCTACGCCGCCTACGACGTAAACGGCAATCTCATCTTCGCTGGAACGAAGAGGCTGAAGAACCCCGTCAGCTACCATGTGAACTGTAGCACCGAGGTTCCATGCGAGGCACCAACCAACTTCGCAGCAGTCGAGTTCACAACCAGCACTGTCACACTCACGTGGGACAGCGGAATGGTGAAGTATGACCTCCGCTACAAGCCCCTTACTGAGCCTGCCGAAGAGGGCGAGGAAGTCATCGAAGAGCCGGATGAAGGCTGGACAGAGATCGACGGCATCGAAGCCAACATATACGAGCTGACTGACCTGAGCCAGGCAACGACCTATGTTGCCCAGCTGCGCGGTTATTGCGAGGCAGACGGCGAGGCTTCCGAATGGACGTCATCCATATCCTTCACCACCATCAACGGCAACATCTTCGTTACCGCCGGCGACTGGAACGAGGGCACAAACTGGTCGGGCGGCGAAGTGCCCGAGGAGGGCAGCGATGTCATCATCCGTGCCAACGTCAACGTACCTGCAGGCATCATTGCTGAGGCAGGCAACATCACCATCGAGGAGGAAGCCACCATCACCATTCAGGACGGCGGACAGTTCAAGACGACATCCGACGACGTTACAGTGACGATGATAAAGCACATCACGCCATACACCGAAGAAAGTAACGGCTACAGCCTCATCGCAAGCCCGATGGCTGAGCTGGAATACGCTGAAGACTTGACGGTGGATTGCTACTACGACCTCTATTTCTTCCAAAACAGCGAGCAGCTGGAGTGGCGCAACTACAAGACCGAGGAATTCTCCTTCACCAACGGCACAGGCTACCTCTATGCCAACAGCACGGAGAGAGACATCCAGTTCTGCGGAACAGTGATGCCCACCAATGTCGACGCGACGTTCTCTCTCCTCTATCAGGGCGAGGACTTCCCGGGCTTCGCACTCGTGGGCAATCCCTTCCCATGCAACGCCTACTTCACCGACTCACGGCCCTTCTACCGCATGAACGCCGAGGGCACTGAACTTGTTCTTGCCACATCCCGCGTCATCGCTCCCATGGAGGCCGTCTTCGTCACATTCGATGCCGACGAGAGCATCACATTCACCACCTTGGAGCCCGACGAGACAGAGCCCGAGACAGAAGCAGAGGAAATCCTGCTGCCATTCCTGCCACTCCACGACCTCGAGGAGCATCAGGACGCAAAGGAGCCCGAAATCATCGAAATCTTCGACATCGTGCTGAGCAACGCTGGCGAGGACAATCCCACTATCATCGAGGAATACGACGGCAAGCACTGCAACGTCACACTCGCCGGACGCACGCTCCATAAGGACGGCTACTGGAACACCATCTGCCTGCCCTTCGACCTCAAGCTCGAAGGCAGCCCGCTGGAAGGCGGCGACCTCCGCACAATGGTAGAGGCTGACGTGCAGGACGACGCCATCGTGCTCAACTTCACAGAAGAGGGCGAGCTCGACGCCATCACAGCAGGCACACCCTACATCATCAAGTGGGATAATGACGACATGCTGACCGAGGAACAACTCGTCTTCACCGACGTCGTCATCAGCAGCGAGACAAACCACTTCGTATGCGAAGAAGGCCTCGTATGCTTCAAGGGCACATACCTGCCCATCGCCTTCCCGTTAGACCAGAAAAACATCCGATTCATGAGCGGCAACAGCATACCCAGCTTCCCCCTGAACAAAGGCCGCATCGGAGCACAGCAGGCATACTTCGAATTCGCCGAAGGCGTCTGCGACGGCAAGCAGTTCATCCTGAACCTCGGAGGCGACGACCCGACAGGACTCAACAGCATCGAGGCAACAACCGAGACCTGGTACGACCTGGAGGGACGCAAGCTCGCAGGCAAGCCGACACGAAAGGGAATCTATATCCGAAACAACAAAACCGTTACGATAAAGTAACCGAAACAGGGACGCGCCACACGACGCGTCCCTTTCTTTTATCCCAACACAAACAACACAGCACAGGAGAATCTCAAACGACCCACGTGGTAAAATCCGTTCTATCCGAGTCATCCGTGTTCGCTTCATGCGTCTTTCGTGTCTTCGTTTCTTTGTGTGTGACGAAATTCTCCCTGCATAGTTTATTGAATCATCATGATGTTTCAATTGAATGTTCATGATGTTTCAATTGAATGTTCATGATGTTTCAATAAACTCACCCTGCCAAGTCGGGCAAAAGAACGTGCACCCTTCGGTTCCGCGCGTAGCTTCGTATCTTCGTGTTCCATTAAATATAATCCGGGTCATCTGTGTTCGCTTCATGCATCTTTCGTGTCTTCGTGTTTGATTGTCCTTTGGTTTTCATTGAACTCACGTTATTTATGCACTGCAAACACACATTATACTTCATATATATGCAACATCATTGCATAACTTGGCCTGATTTCGTAAAAAAATAACATATTTCTTGTGCATTTTTATAAAAAGCCGTAACTTTGCGGGGAAAATGTGTATTCTAACCACAATTACGAACAGACAGTATTAACAAATAATTTATGTTTAACCAAAGTTTTAACAACATGAAAGGAAAAACTACTTTCCTGGCGAAAGCATTCCTAATGCTGATCGCCGTGCTCTTCTCCCTCACCGGAGCAAAAGCACAAGAGACCCTGACCGTGTATGACGGAACAGACCAAAGCAACACTGTTCCTGCGTACATGTACTACTTCGACGACTTCACAAAGAGTCAAGTCGTGTTTCCTGCCGAATCTCTGGAAGCTATCGGCAACGGCGGCGTCATCAGCGCCCTCACCTTCTACACCGACCAGACGGCAGCGTACACATCGGTGAGCGTTGCCGACGTCTTCCTGAAGGAGGTCGATTACACCGCCATCAGCGCATACGAGGCTAAGGAAGGCATCGTCTATAGCGGCATACTCACGGTTGCAGCCGACGGTTCCCTCACCATCGAGTTCACCACGCCTTACACCTACGGCGGCGGCAACCTGCTCCTCGGCATCGAGAACACCACCGACGCCGGCTACAAGAACGTCAAGTTCTACGGCCAGGCAGTAGACGGCGCATCCGTTGCAGGCTTCAACGCCAGCAGCCTCGACGCAGTTAGCCCCAGTGCCAAGAACTTCATCCCGAAGACCACCTTCACCTACATTCCTGCAGGATTCTCTGGTCCCATGAAGCCCACAGGCCTTGAAGTTATCTACGACGGCGGCACCGAGGCTACCGTACGCTGGACCAGCGACGAAGACGCATTCGACCTCGAAGTGAATGGCACAGTAATTGAGGACGTGGACAATGGCTACACATTGGAGAACCTCGAGTACGCTACAACCTATACCGTTAGGGTTCGCGCAAAGAAGGATGGCGAAGTCAGCGACTGGACATCCCCTGTCACCTTCAACACCGAATTCGGAGGAAGCACCTGCCAGATTAAGCTTGTCCTCACCGACAGCTATGGCGACGGCTGGAACGGCAATGCCATAAAGATTGTAGATGTCCTGACAGGCATCGAAATCGGCACTTATACACTTGCGAGCGGCAGCAATGAAACATTCTATGTTGAAGTTCCCGATGGCAGAGAGATTCAGTTCCAGTGGGTATCAGGCAGCTATGCAGATGAGACCTCATACTCAGCATACGACGTGAATGATGATGAGATTTTCTCTGGCAGCGATGCTTTGGCTGACCCTGTCAACTACACTGTCAATTGCACTGTATCTCCCTGGAGAGCTCCCTCTGACTTCGCAGCATCCGAGATTGGTGCAACCAGCGTCAAGTTGAGCTGGACAGAGAACAGCAATCCTGCTGCCACATCTTGGGTAATTATGTACATGCCATCGACTGCAACGAGCGATGAGGACATTCAATTTGCGATTGCTACAACTAATCCATACGTGCTTGAAGGCCTCACTCCCGAGACAACATACTACGCAGTCGTTTCTCCCTACATCGATGAGTCAACACTTAAGTTGAGCGACGAAATCAGTTTCACAACTATCGAGCAGTTCGTTAGTCCCACCGACGTAGCTGCTGATGCCTTCGCAACGAAGGCAACCATCAGCTGGGAAGGCGACAACGACAACTATACTCTCCGCTATAGAGAGATTGCCGCTGATGCAGAGCCTCTGACTAAGGACTTCGAAGACAGCTCACTTGGCGAATGGACTACCATCGATGCCGACGGTGATGGATACGACTGGGTTCTTGGTACTGCCATAGCCGGAGTTTATCTCCAAGACGAAGAAGGTGCAACCCTTGCAGGTGAAGGCCATACAGGTTCCGTACAAGACTTGATTGTTTCAGGCTCATTTAGTAATGTTGTTGGAGCTTTGACTCCCGACAACTTCCTTGTTTCCCCGAAGATTAAGTTGGGCGGCAATATCAGCTTCTGGGCAAAAGGACTAGATTCCAGCTATTCAGCCGAAGTCTTTGGCGTGGCTGTTTCCACAGCTAGCAATACTAATCCCGCCGATTTCGTAATGGTTGGAACCACCAAGACTGCAACAGCAGACTGGGCACAGTACACGTTCGACCTGAGCGCATTCAGCGGCGAAGGCTATGTAGCCATCCGCCACTATAATATCACCGACATGTTTGTGCTTTGTGTTGACGACATCGTCATCACACCTGGTGGAGACAGTGAGTGGACTGTCGTAGAAAACGCTACAAGCCCCTACACCATCGAAGGCCTTACACCTGAAACTGAGTATCAGGTGGCAATACAGGCTGTCTATGCTGACGGCGTGAGCAGATGGGTAGGCACTACCTTCACAACTTTGTCTGATAATCCGGTTCCCTTCGACGTAGTCGTAACACCTATGCACAACTCAGCCACCATCGAATGGAAGGGCGAAAGCGACAGCTATGAAGTGAAGTACAGAACTCCCGCTCAGCCGAATTACCTCTTCCTCGAGGACTTTGAAAGCGTAGCAGGTACTAACGCTCTGCCCGAAGGCTGGACCAGCGTCGATAGGGACGGCGACGGCAATAACTGGTACACTTTCACTCCAAGTACAATAAACGATGGCAGCGGCAATCCCACCGTATTTGGCACTACATGCGCAACTTCTGCCAGCTATAATAGCAGTGCACTCACTCCCGACAACTGGCTGATTACTCCTCAGATTGACCTTGGCGGCACATTGAGCATGTGGGTACGCGGACAAGATCCCAGTTGGGCAGGAGAGAAATTCACTGTCTATATCTCCACAGTAACTGAAATCGCTGATGTTTCCACAGACTTCGTTGAGTTGATTCCCGAGGCAACTGCTTCTGCCACTTACGTAGAATACACAGCCGACCTCAGCGAATACGCAGGAAAGAAGGGTTACATCGCTATCCGCCACCACGACATTACTGATATGTTCCGTCTCAATGTCGACAATATCAGCATCTACGATGGCGAGACTCCTGCAGGTGAATGGACAACCATCACCACCACCGAGACTTCTGTTGAGCTGACAGGCCTTGACAGCGATACCGAGTATGAGTATATGATTACCGGTATCACGGGAGAATCCAGTGCAAGCACTGAAATTGCAAGCTTCACTACTCTGAGCGAAAACGACAAGATATTTATTACCGATGGCAACTGGGATGTTGCAGAAAACTGGGCTCCCGCAGGTGTGCCTGCTGCAAGTGCCAACGTTATCATCAAGGCTAACGCCATCATCCCCGCAGGTACTGATGCAGTAGCTGACGAAATCACCATCGACGGCGGTTCTCTCACCATCAAGGACGGCGCCACACTCGTTCACAATAACGAAGGCGTTGTTGCTACCGTCGAGAAGGAGATTCAGGCAGGCAAGTACTATCTGGTTACCGCTCCTCTCTATCTGTTCGACGGAGACTATGCTGCTCCTCTTGATCCTGCTGACGTTGAAGGCATGCTCACTGGCGACTACGACCTCTATAGCTTCGACTTCACAAAGCCAGGCGAGGAATGGCGCAACTACAAGGAAGAGCCCTTCCAGATGATGCATGGCATTGCTTACCTCTATGCTAACAGCCAGGACGTAACACTTAAGTTCACCGGCGAACTGGAAATTGCACCCACTGGAATTAATTTTGCGACCTACAACTACACAGAGTACACAGAAGATGATTATCCGTTTGCAAACTGGAACCTGGTCGGCAATGCCAGTGTCGCTAATACATATCTTGGCATAGCTGACTATGATTCTTCCAATGGTTCACTCTATTTTATTGATGGCGAGGCTGACTATTACACGCTGAATGCTGACGGCGATGCTATTGTCGTAGCTTCTGGTGCCACAGCTCCAGCAAACGGCATGTTCGTCATCTCTGATGCCGGAACCAATATCGTAATCACATGTGTAGATGAGCTCATTCCGAACGAGGCAACTGAGGATCCCGTGATTGTTCTGCCCGAACACGGACTGACAACTCACCAGGATGCTTCTCCGCTCGTTGTTTATACACTTGAGGACATGCAGGAAGGTTCAATGAACGACGAACTCCTCGAGGAGCTCGACGGCAGCATCGTCAACCTCCAGCTTGCTGACCGCGTTCTCTACAAGGACGGCACATGGAACACCATCTGCCTGCCCTTCGCTATGGACGAGGCTCAAATCGCAAGCTCTGCTCTCGCAGAGGCTGACATCCGCACACTGAACAGCGTTACACAGGAAGGCACACTCGTTACTCTGAACTTCACTGCAGAAGGCGACATCACTACGATTGAAGCCGGCAAGCCCTACATCATCAAGTGGGCAGCAGGTGGCGAGAACGCAGTTAGCCCACTCTTCAAGGACGTTACCATTGAAAACGTATCTAACCCGATAGAGTGCACAGTCACTGGTGCAGAAACTGATGCTTCGATTACCTTCAAAGGAACATACGACCTGTATGAGTTCTATGATGACGACGCAAGCATCCTCTTCATCGGCGAAGGCAACAAACTCAACTATCCTCTTGCAGGTGCTAAGATCGGTGCATGCCGTGGCTACTTCCAGCTCTCAGGCATCTCTGCTGCCGACGACGAGGAGAACGGTGCTAAGCAGTTCGTCCTGAACTTCGGTGATGACGCTACTGCCATCGCTACCATCAGCAAGCAGAATGCTGAAGGTAACTGGTACGACATCAGCGGCCGCAAGGTTAGCAAGCTCAACCAGAAGGGTATCTACGTAACAGAAGGACGTAAAGTCACCGTTAAGTAAAGAGAAATGAGCGTTCACTCGCACTCCAAGCGGGTGCGAGTGAACCTAAACAAAACTCGAAACAACTCAATAACAAAAGGAGGACTTAATTATGAAAAAGACATATATGACGCCCGCTGTGAACGTGGAGAACGCACAGCCCACCTCTCTCCTCTGCGAGAGCTTCAATAGCGATTCAGGACTTAGCGGTGGCGGCGGCAGCGACGGCAACGCTCACGTCAAGGAAAGCGAATGGGACATCTGGGGCGAGGAATAATCCCCCATCCCCTACTCTATAAGAAAGGCAGCCCCCTGCAAAGGGAGCTGCCTTTTTAGTTTTCCGAATCAAGAGGGGCGACGAAACATCGCCTATGGGGTGGAGAGAAAACACTGCACGCTTAGTTTACAATTATCAAGTGTTATATTTTAATTATTACACGTGATATTTGCAACCACAGCACGTGACGTTTTCAATCATGGCACGCTGTGTTTCCAGAGCGAGCAGGCCAGACCGTCGTGTGTGCTATGTGGGTGCTTCAGACGCGGTTCTCCTTGGGGAACACGACTTTGGGCTTGAAGGTGCGGGCCTCCTCGAAGTCCATGAGGGCATAGGACATGATGATGACGGTGTCGCCCACCAGGACCTTGCGTGCCGCCGCGCCGTTCAGGCAGATGCAGCCCGAGCCGCGCTCGCCGCGGATGACGTAGGTCTCGAAGCGCTCGCCGTTGTTGTTGTTCACCACCTGCACCTTTTCGCCAGCGATGAGCCCCGCAGCGTCCATCAAGTCCTCGTCGATGGTAATGCTGCCCATGTAGTTGATGTTCGCCTCGGTCACCGTGACCATGTGAAGCTTCGACTTGAGTATTTCAATCAACATCTTGGATATTTACTATTTGACGATTTACTATTTACTATTTATTTACAATTTGGCAATTTAACTATTTACTTACGATTTGACGATTGGGATATTTACTATTTGACGATTTACTATTTACTATTTATTTACAATTTGGCAATTTAACAATAAATAATTTACTATTTGACGATTTACTATTTACTATTTATTTACAATTTGGCAATTTAACAATAAATAATTTACTATTTGACGATTTACTATTTACTATTTATTTACAATTTGGCAATTTAACTATTTACTTACGATTTGACGATTGGGATATTTACTATTTGACGA
>JAGCNZ010000071.1 GCA_017645655.1 Bacteroidaceae bacterium
ACACGACCACCATAACCGCCACCGAAGATCTTCAGTGCGCCACCATTGTCGATATCTATAGTCGTGTTGCCTTCAACAATTGCACCAGTGCCATAGCCGCCACCGAATATACTGAGCGGAGTGGCAAGCACGTTGCCGGGATTGGCTAAATAGCTGTACTTATCTTCATCTGTTGCAAAGTAAGTGCTTGGGATGATGTCTTCCAGAACATTAATTTCCACGTTGCCTTTGACGACACCACTCTCGAAGCAACCGCCAAAGACATTTCCTTGGTTACCAGCCGAGGCACTGGCTACAGATGTGGGAGTAACATCAAAGACAATGCCGTTCACATCAATATGTATCTTTTCTTCGGACGTGCCTGTGAAACCGCCAACATTTTCAGCATTGACGCCATCTTTTGCAGCCACGGTTGCCGCGTTACATCCGCCAACCAACTTCTTCGTAAGGATGATGGGATGGTCGAAAATGATATTAAACAACTTGGTAGAGGTCATGCTTCCCACATTACCGCCACCATAGAAGGAGCCAATGCAGGCGAGGCTTGTCCCTGCCGTCGTAGGATAGCCGTTGTCGAAAGCATAAGTCGGCATACATGCCACGGCTGCTCCCTCCATATAAGTTGCCATGATGTCCGCATTGGTAAGCTTTATCTGGCTTATATTTTCTTCTCCCACCTTTCCGGATGTATACTTCGGTAATGTATTCACGGCATCAGACATCTGAGCGCCATTGCTGCCCAAGAAGACATCTTCGATGGTTACATACTCGCCAAGCTGCAGATGGATATCGCCATCATTTAATCCGCTGACTGTAGCGCTGTTGCCGCCACCGAAGACTCTGCCGATAACGGTCTGAGCCGTTGACGTGCCTACTACATGGATATAAGACTTCTCTGCCTGCGGACGAAAAGCATTCAGTGCATCAACGCTGTTGGCTGCAGACATTGTTGAGCCATCACCATAACAAAGATCCCTGAAGTCATCGGTGTCTGCAAGGTTAGTATTATCGGTATAGACATACGCACCATTGCCACCACCATAAACGTCGCCTGTGATGCTGCTCAATATCTGCAGGTCCGTTCCGTAATTAACCGTGCCAGAAATATCATTACCACCGTAGACGTTTGTAATCGTTCCTGCGGTCACAAGTACACGGGCTGCGTAGCCTGCCTGATACTCATGTAGGTTCAAAGTTTCTGCAGACGGTGCAGCACTGCCAGGGTTCACATCTGCCTTACGGCAACCGCCATAGACATTCTCCACCGTCATGCCGGCACTCTGGATGGGAAGGAAGATACCATTAGAGTTAACCATTCCGCCTTCGTTGCCACCACTATAGAGGTTATAGATGGAGCCGCTGGTAAGATGCCAAGTAGGACGGATAGCCATATCAACCTTGTTGTTACCACCAAAGACGCGATTGAACAACCAATCACTGGTGATGAAGGTGTTGGGATTCAGACCCATTGCCTCCAAACGAGTATCACTCAACATGCCACCGGTAGTCAATGCTTCTGTGCTAACGTCGCTGGTATTGTCTATAAAGATGTCTGTCGTCTCAGTGATTGTGGCAAAGTTACCACCACCGAAGACATAGCCGAAGGTACCTCCCTGAATGTCGAGGCGAGCATCATCCATCACAGGTTTGCTCAGACCAGTGAATGAAACGGTTGTGGCAGGTGTAGTGCCGTTTGCGGGTTCATCCACCATTACCAGTTCGCCGCCATCATAAACGTTGTCGGCTGCATTATGATAGTCACCATTGCCACCGGCATAGAGTTGGCCGATGAAGATGTGCTTATCTGTTGCCTCCTTGCTTGAATGAACATAAGCATCTGCTATACCTTCATCCTTGAGGTTATGGGTGGTACCAGAGATATCGTTACCGCCATAGACATAGTTCACGACGAGGTCGTTCTTGATGTTAGCACCATCCACATTCACCTCGCTATAACCCTTAATGTCTGCCATGCGTGCACCGCCAAAGACACTGCCTTGCATGTCACCACCTTGCAATGTAACCAAAGTGTTGCCACCCATCTCAGCCTGATTGCCACCACCATAGACATTCTGCCAAACTGTGCCGGCGTCGATAGTAACGGCACTGTTGCCAAACACATAAGCAGACTCACCATCGCCAGCACCGAACAGACCGCCATGGATGGTTCCTGTCCAGTTGATGTCATTAACTGTCCCACCTATGTTCGTCTTGACATTGCTGTCCGTATTCGTCACAACAACCTTTGTGCTTCCATAGGTACGACCATTCTTACCGCCACCGAACACCGTACGAACCGTACCACCATTGATAGTCACATTCGTCACCTCTGTTGAGGCTGTCTTTCCGGACGCAAACTCAACATTTTCAGGTGCAGTTTCATTGGTAATGCCCTCGGCAAGAAGTCCTGTACCGACAGCACCCATATTGCCACCGCCATAGACGTCACCGCCAATGGTAATCTGGATTTGGGCAAAGGAATGTATTGGACAAAGCAGTATCCCCAAGAAGAGAAGCCTTGCCAAAGACTTATTAGGTTTATAGGATATATTTGGCATATGTAGGTTATTATGGAGTCGTAATTAACTTAGGGTTATCGAGGTCTGGCTCAGACATTTGATAAAGATATGTGGGCTTGACGAGCATATTGACGGTAAAGACTTCACCTGCTTCAAGATCTGGAATGATAGATCTGTTGATAAAGTTTTCCGCCACACAATCCTCGCGAACGAGATTATACACAGGATTGCCCTCGCCGTCAAACACGGGATTGCCTTCGTCATCCTTCTTCTGATTCTTGTCATAGACGTCGTACGTCGTGCGGAGAGTGAAGGCATATCTTCCTGGCACATAACATCCCAGGAAGCCATCGGGCTCTGTCTCGAGGACTTCATACCCGTCAGCATTCTCGTAGATTGTCACAGTCACGTCGGTTGGAGTCAAAGGCAAGCCGTTATCTCCCAGGACTTCCCCATACTCGATGTTGCTTACACTGGGATTTGTCGGGTCTAAGGTTGGATCTTTGCCTTCGCTATTAGCTGTGAGCCTTACGCCAAGGTTTATGAACTCTGGTATTTCATGTGCAGTGAGTTCCACCTTCTTTACCTTGATATTGCGCAACTTGTGGTATTCCGGGTCGATTTGCACCTTGAAGTGTATGCCGGCATAAAGATGCTTCAGCAACACAAAGATACGATTCTTTCCTTCTTCATGACCAATATATTCGAACTGACCAAGTGGCACCATATCCAACGGATGACCTGCTGTTTCCTCTTCTTCGGTAGCATAGCGCACACCCACTATGACACAGACATCAGCCGGAGTCAAAGATGTGTACTTCTCAATAAACAAGTCAGCACCTGGGGCATAGGTTGTTTCTCCTGGCAGAGGATTCACTTCGGCATCAACGGCTCCTTCTCGAGGCATGAAGCCATAGACATAGTAAGTGTGCCCTTCTTTCACCAAGATAGTGGACTTCCATTTGTTATCTCCCTCATAGATGAAGTCGCCTGCAGGCGTCTTGCGGTCGGGAGTCATGAACACACCAATCTTGCGGTACTCAAGCACCGGAGCAGGATAAAGCACATCGTATGGCACATATCCGTCGGGATAAGGGAAATAGTCGGCACGAGAACCGCCCCACGGCTGCACGTCAAGGAAACGGGTTGATATGGGCATCAGCTCCATTGTCGTACCATCCTGCTCGTTCACAACTGGCGGTTCAACATTATTATTCTGACAGCCTGCCAGCAGAAGTGTGCCGACAAAGCTCAACAACAATCGTATATTATTCTTCTGACTCATGGTTCCTTATATCTTACCAGTTATATACCGGATGGGAAGTGCTGCCTTTACTATTATCCCACTCATTGACAGCCACCTGTATGACGTCGATGGCCACGCCGCCACCTTCCGTGATTCTGAACACATAGGTATATTCATAGCCGGGCTTCCAGCTCATGTACTCTGCGGGAACTGTAGCGGTCTTTATCTGATCGGTGACCACAGAAACATGAATGGAGTAGCTGCCTTGACTCTCAATAGGCATGACATAGTACCAACGCTCATCCTCGGTGAATTCGTCTACACCGGAGGTGACGGTAGATACCCATGTCTCCTTTGTCACAGCGCCCTTTAGGGGATAAGTGATGGTGATATTGCCAGCCGCAGGGATGGTGGGCGTTGGGTCCGCGGTAGTGGGGTCGGGAGAGAAGCTGATGTTGTCGAGTGCTTCACGACCAAAGTCGAGACCTTCCACTATATTAAATAGGAAACGCACGCGCGTGATGGGCTTATAGAATTTCAGTGTCACAGCTTTGCCATAGTCGTTGACCTTGTCGTTGCTGAACCAGAGCTCTGAAAAGTAGGGAATTGCCGCTACGTTTGCCTCGGTAGTGCAATTGATGCCTGTGGCGGTGAAGGTTACCTTTGTATCGTCGGTTTCATCCACTGTCACAGCATAAGGCTCTGTTGCAGGGTCAGCTGTTGCGTTGCCAAGGGCATAGGCAAAGAAGCGATAGGCAAAGGCAGAGAAGTCCCAGTACTTGATGGTCTGGTTCGTTCCCTTACCTACATACTCCCAGTCGTGGGTGTTGGATGCAGAGCCGCTGTTCGTTTCATAATCTACGGTATAGCCTGGCATCACGTTCTGGTAAGCGGAGTAGTCTGATGCAGTGTTCTTGTAAGCCCATGCCTTGAAGGTCTTGTTGGTGAGCACTTCCTCGAGGCCTAATTCGGCTCGTGAGATGGCGGCTTCCTTTTGCATGTTTCCTGCGAAGCTGATGGTCTTTTGCTGTACATCTGGCTCTACGACGTCGCTGTTTGTGCAGGCGGCGAGGGTGAAGGTCAGCAGGAATGCAATGTTCGCACTGAGGTGTATTATGTTCTTTTTCTTCATCATTGTTGTTTCTCGGATGGACGACCGTCGTCCTTGCCCGAAAGGTTTGCCGCTGTTGCGGCTGGTTTGTTTGTTGTTGTCAAGTGGGGAACCGTTCCAGCTTTGCTGCCTGAGCGAAAGCGAAGAACCCCAGAGGACTTTGATGCTTGCCGAGGAGTCGAACCTCGGCAAGCTTTTAGAGTATTCTGATTTAGAATTAAGAGTTAGCGGGACCTGCTTCAGCAGCACCTACTACGAGTACGAAGTAAGCGGTGTAGTCCTTAGTACCGTCATTGTAGAGAGCCTTAATCACATAAGTCTTGTTTGCAACAACAGTTGTGAGAGCACCAGTTGTCCAATCTGTAGCAGCGCCACTTGCACCGAGCTTCTCATAGTCCTTAGTGTAGTCGTATGTTGTGCCATCGAGTTCAACATAAGACCAAGTGGGAGTAACCTCTGTGGTACCTACCATAGCCTTAACTTCAACAGTACCAGCCACGTAAGTGATGCCGTTATCTACTACGTCACCATTTTGGTAAACAGTGATGCTGGGAGTGCTGAGGGTTGTCTCTGTGCCAACTTTCTGCTCTGCATCAGCGACGTTAACAACAGCAGCGTCGAAAGTGATGGGGAACAGACCTTCGGGATCAGTGGGATCATCGGGATCACCTGTTGTACCATTGGAGTTGTCGGTAATCTTGAAGATGTAGGTGTAAGCTGTGTTAGCAGCCCACTTTGTGTAAGCTGCAGGAATGGTAGCCTTGGCACGCTGCACGTTGATAGTCTCACCACCAACCAGTGCAGTCAGAGTGTAGTCGCAAGTAAGGGTGAGAGGAGCTGCATCAACTGCAGAAGGAGTAGGCATAACTACGAAGTAGCCAGTAGTGCTCATGCTGGTCTCTGTACCATAGAGGTCAGTAGAAGCTGAGTTGATGGCAGGAACACCAGAGGTGAACTGGCCACCTTCCCAATACTTACCAGTGGTAAGACCAGTTGCGTCATAAGCGAAGGTGTAAGAAGCAGGAGTTGTTGTCCAGTCGTAAGTTACAGTACCTGTACCTGCAGAAGCACCCTGGAAGTAATCGTCAGTTGCGCTGTTCAGAGTGATGTAGTTGCTTGCAACAGGAGTAGCATCGTTGTTGTAGAAAGAGATAGCAGTAATCTTGTAACCGGGGATGGTCTCATAGATACCAACGCGAACCTTAGACTGCATGGTCTTGAAGGCGAAGGTTACAGGATGCTTGTAATTAGCCTTTTCAACTACAACGGGATCTGCGATGTAAACAGGAGCTGCATCTGAAGCAACGGTAACAGTGTGGTTCAGACGGCCGCCGAGACCTTCAACTGCTGCAGAAGTGACATTATTGAATGTGAACTTGTCAGCAGGGCTACCTGCTACGAAACGATAGTTAGCAGCTGAATAGTCCCAGTACTTGATGGTCTGGCTTCCTTCAACATAGTACCAACCAGCGTTGTACTCGTCGTTACCTGTCTTTGCGTTGTCATACTTCACTACGTAGTTTTCAAATACATTGGTGTAAGTAGTGCCGTCACCCTTCACACCAAACACCTCCATTTCGTTGCCGAGAAGGGTAGCTGCAGCTTCACCTTCGATGTTGGCGCGGGTCATTCTGCCTGTGCCGCCACCAAATGAGATTGCGTTGTTCTCTGCAGTCTGAACGTTTTCACCTACGAACTCGCTCTGTGTGCAACTTACTAGCACTGTCCCAGACAATGCCAGCAACATAACTAATGATTTTTTCATAAATTAATAAATAAAGATTAAGTTAATAAATAAAATAATTTGTTTTTAATTGTTTGTTTCTTCTTGTTCTACTTTATAAAATTAATAATGTATATGTATAGGTTTATAGTTCTATTTCATGTGTTTCCTGGTCGTACTCTCTTACCACTGCGTCGAAGCCTGAGCCGCCGGGTCGCTTGGGAATGGGCACGGTGTCCATGTCGAGCACAATCGTGATGACGCCGCCTCTGTAGCGCTCGCGTACCTGGTCGGTCACGTCGAAGACGAAGGTAGAGTCCATACCGTTGTAGAATTGCATCATCACGTCGATGTAGTGGCGCTCGCTGTCTTTGTTCTCGTCTGCTCGCGACACGCGGTTGGCGTTCTGTCCGCAAATGCCGAAGGTCATGAGGCGACCGCCTACGATATCCACTTGCTCGCCTTCCTTGTATTCCATCTCCTGCTTCATGCGCACGCCGAAGTTGACGGCGATGGCGTCTGTGCCGGAGATACCGGTGTTGAGGGTTGTGGAGCGTGCCATGCCGGAGAGGTTGGCGGTACCTGGTACGGAGGTGATGCGGTCCACCATTCTTGTGGCATCATAATTGTGGCGCAGGATGATTTGTGGCAGGTATATATATGTTAGCGGCTCGAGGTACATCTTCAGTTTTTTCACCCACATGTTGGTTTCCTCCTCGAAGACGAAGCCATTGAGGTTCTGGTTTATCTCGATTCCTTCCTCGCAGGCAGCGAAGAGTTGCTCGGGTTCGTAGAAGGAGTTCTGGTAGCGCGGGGCGTGATAGCGTGAGCCATACATGGTGGGGTTGGTGTAAGCCACGATGGGTTCGTCGAGCGACGATTTCTCGTCGAAGTTAAGGCTCTGGATACCATCGATTGTCTTGACGTCGTTCCATGCGAGGATATCCCAGTAACCCCAGTCGTAGGGTGCTCGGAAAGTACGTCCCGTGATGTATGCTTCCTTCTTATTGAGTCGCTTGCCATTCCCCACGTCGCCTGTGAAGTAGCGATAGATGAAGAAGTGTGTGGGCTCTACGTATTCGAGCTCACCGAAGATACGACGGTCTTCGTCGTCCCATCCGCCGGGCAGTCCGTGGTTGCCATAATACCATTCTGACCTCCAGTCGGTGTCGTAGTAAGTCCAATAGAGGTCGAGTTGTACTTCTGCCAAAGGTATATCGATAGCCGGGTTCTCCCAATCATAGAGATGGAGGTCGGGCAGACGGTAGCAGCTGGACAGAGCCAGGAGCATCAGGAAGCAAAGAATCATTATCTTTTTCATTGGTTGCCTCCTTTCATTGCTTTTTCGTAAGGCACTAACGGGTTGTAGCGCTTGGTTGGTTTGGTATCTTTCGGGCATCTTATGCCATTTGTCTTGTTGCGTGCTTTGCGGTAGAAGAGGTCGTAGCTTAGGGTGACGCCTATTCTGGTGGGACCGAACCATGAGAATCTGTACTGGCGCTTCTCGAAGAGCGAGGGTTTGCCTGTCCAGTCATAGTAGTAGAGGTGGTCCTGGTATGCTGGGTTGATGGGATTCTCGTACTGATATGGGTCGTAACCTCCGAAGAGCACACCTGCCTGCAGCTGGAACTCCATTCGCCAGTGTCCTTTTTTCGAGAGGGGCAGCACGTAGCCGATGCCTACACCGCCGCCTATGGCCTCGCCTTCCCAACCGCGTCTCTCGTCGAAACAGATGCCGAAGACGCCGACATTGCCATACGCCTGAAGGTACAGACCTTTGAAGGCTGCTCCTTTTCCCTCAGGACGAAGCTCGATGTCGCCGCGGCGGAAGTAGTAGCGTCCTTCCACTTGATAGTTGCGCACCTGGAAATACTTGTGGTCCCAGTAATCCTGCCACCACGGGCAGTCGAACGACGCTCCGACGGTGAAGTGACCGCGCAGCGGATACCATTCGACAGCGACGTTGGGGATGGGACACCAGCGGTTGTAGCCAGGCATATATACGCCGTAGAAGAGCAAGTTGGTCTTCACGGACAGGAGTTCACGACGCGGATACATCTCTACCCATGTCTCGGGTTCCTCTGGGGCAACCACGACGGGAGCGGGCTCTACCACGGGTTCCTCGGGTATCACTTCGGGAGCCACGGGAGCAGGCGGACGCTGGCAAACGATGACCATGCGGGCTGCACGCAGGGAGGGGAAGTAGTTGACGAGCATGCGATGCCATACGCGGCCTCCGTCGAGTCGCTGCAAAGCCCGCTTCAGCTCGGCATACTGCTGCTTGGGCATATAGGTGTCGAAAATCTCCTTCACTGCCTCGCAGTCGGGGTCGCCGTCCTGCAGCATGCGCTTGTAGAGGTACTGATAGTCTTCTGTTTCTGTCTCGACCTGGAGGCTGTCGCCCTGGGGAATCTGCAAATAGTCCTTCACGTAATCGTAGAGGGCTTTCTGACGATTCTCACTGAGGGTCTTGTTGAATGCCTCGGGACCTTCGGGCGAAGCGGCACCACGCATGCGGACGCGCACGACCTTCAGGCTGTCGCGGCTGATGCTGGGGAGCACCGTCTCGCGCAACTCCTTGAGTGTCTTGTCGTCGGCTGGCAAGTCCCACTTCGAAACCTTGAAAATCACGGAAGCGGCATTCTGGAAGAAGTAGCCGTCGCTGACGGAATCGTCGTCTCCCTCGTCAATAACAACGACGTAGGGATAGCGGGAATAGTCTCCCTCTTCGCTCCAAGCCCTATCTGGACAAAGCCAAATGACCAAGAGAAGAACCAATATCTTAACCGCCAAGCCGCATTTGGTCGCTGCGACTTGGCAGATAGTGTTGGTTATCTTTCCTGTGATTTGTGTTTCCATTTAGCGGTATATTGTTATTACATTATACTATTTTGCGTGCGCACATACGCGCTACCGGCTTGCAAAGTTACGACATTTTCTATAATCTGAAATAATTATGCACAAGTTTTGCAGAAAAAAAAGAAAATAATTAACGTTTCTTAAGATTTTTCCGCATAGTTATTCATATATTCATACCCTTTTTTGCAAAAAAGTCGGTACTTTGTGACAAATTTGGTAAAAAGCTACCTTTTTTGATTAAGAAACCTTAAAAAACGGTCAAAACAGCATTGGAGTGATTAAACCAAAAGGGAAAAGAATTGTCTTTAGATGCGAAAAACGAAAACATCACCAGCGGAGACGAAAAACACTGCAGGGGACAACATCGAACGACCCACGGGATAAATTCATTTTACCCACGTGATATTTGAAATATTACACGTGATAATTTCATTTTACCCACGTGATAATTTTATTTTAACCTCGTGACGTTTTTCATTTATCCACGCGCCGTTTGCAATTGTCGCCCATTTACCCGACCATCTCATCTCGGGACGAAAGTTGCAGAAATTGCAATTTTTGGCCATTTCATCGATTGAAATCACTCATTTTGAGAAGTAATGACTGGGAGTTACGCAAAGCCTTTTGTAAAGATTTTTACAGCGAACCTGGCGACGCAGACCGGAATGATTGCAATCGGCAAATGGAATCATTCCTGGTGCGATATAGGGGGACGCCTCTTCTCAAATATGACGCAAAATGGCTTCACCTGCCAGTCAAAGTCGCCATTCTGAGGTCGCAGCAGGAGAAAACTGCCCGAAAGGAACGAAGCGCAGTCGGAAAAGTGACTCCAGAGGCGGTTTTTCTTCCCCATTTGCTTGCAAATGTGGAAGAATTGTTGTACCTTTGCACGGAAAAACTAAGAATCACCTAACTAAACTCCATGGAAGAAAACAAACAGAACACACAGGCATACAGTGCCTCGAACATCCAAGTGCTGGAAGGACTGGAAGCCGTACGCAAACGCCCTGCCATGTACATCGGCGACATCAGCGAGAAAGGCTTGCACCACCTCGTGTATGAAACCGTCGACAACTCCATCGATGAAGCGCTGGCGGGCTATTGCACACACATCGAAGTGACCATCAACGAGGACAACAGCATCACCGTGCAGGACAACGGACGAGGCATCCCCGTAGATATGCACGAGAAGGAACACAAGAGCGCACTCGAGGTCGTCATGACAGTGCTGCATGCAGGCGGTAAGTTCGACAAGGGCTCATACAAGGTCTCTGGCGGTCTGCACGGCGTCGGCGTCAGTTGCGTAAACGCACTTTCTTCCAAGATGATCAGCCAGGTCTATCGCGACGGCAAGATCTACCAGCAGGAATACAGCATCGGCAAGCCCGTGACAGGCGTCGAGGTCATCGGCACCACCGAACTGCGCGGCACACGTCAGCAGTTCTGGCCCGACAAGACCATCTTCACCACCACTACATATAAATATGACATCCTGGCCAATCGCATGCGCGAACTCGCCTATTTGAACGCCGGCATCACCATCACGCTGACCGACCTGCGACCCGACGAGGAGGGCAACACGAAGACGGAGAAATTCCACAGCGAAGGCGGCCTCAAGGACTTCGTGCGCTACATCGACAGCAGCCGCACACACCTCTTCGACGACGTCATATATCTCAACACAGAGAAGCAAGGCACGCCCATCGAGGTGGCCATCATGTATAACACCGCTTACACCGAAAACCTCCACTCCTACGTCAACAACATCAACACCATCGAAGGCGGCACACACCTGCAAGGCTTCCGTATGGCGCTGACACGCGTGCTCAAGAAGTACGCCGAGGAGAAGCACGAGAAGGAACTGGAGAAGCTCGCCAAGAACAGCGTCGAGATAAGCGGCGAAGACTTCCGTGAAGGACTGACAGCCGTCATATCAATCAAGGTGGCAGAGCCTCAGTTCGAAGGTCAGACAAAGACAAAGCTGGGCAACAGCGAAGTGGCGGGCGCCGTACAGCAGGCAGTGGGCGAAGCACTTACCAACTACCTCGAGGAACATCCGCGCGAGGCTAAACTCATCGTGGACAAGGTGTTGCTGGCTGCTCAGGCACGTGTCGCAGCGCGCAAGGCGCGTGAAAACGTGCAGCGCAAGAGCCCGATGAGCGGCGGCGGACTGCCTGGCAAACTGGCTGACTGCTCGGACAAAGACCCGGCAAACGCTGAACTCTTCATCGTCGAGGGTGACTCCGCAGGCGGCTCGGCAAAGCAAGGCAGGAATCGTCACTTCCAAGCCATCCTGCCCATACGTGGTAAAATCTTTAATGTGGAGCGCGTGATGTGGAACAAAGCGTTCGAGCATGAAGAGGTGAACAACATCATACAGGCCCTGGGCGTCAAGTTCGGCCTCAATCCCGATGACTATAAGGAAGCGAACTACGACAAGTTGCGCTACTACAAGACCATCATCATGACCGATGCCGACGTCGATGGCTCACACATCGACACGCTTCTCATGACGCTCTTCTTCCGCTATATGCCGCAGCTCATCAAGGACGGACGTCTCTACATCGCTACGCCCCCACTCTATCGCTGTACCTACGGCAAGATCGAGGAGTATTGCTACGATGAGGACGCACGCATCCGCTTCATACAGACGTATTGCAACGGCGATGCCGACGACACGAAACTCCACACACAACGCTACAAAGGTCTCGGCGAAATGAACCCGAAGCAACTTTGGGAAACTACGATGGACCCGGAGCAACGCCGCCTGAAGCAAGTCACCATTGATGATGCTGCAGAAGCTGACTATGTCTTCTCCATGCTGATGGGCGAGGATGTGGGTCCTCGCCGCGAGTTCATCGAGAAGAACGCCACCTTTGCAAACATCGATGCATGAATCATCACCTTAGCACCTTAAGGCGCTAAGGTTTCTACCGTCTCAAGAACAAACAAGAAGAGGCAGCTCAATGAGCTGCCTCTTATACGTTATAGCGAAAAGATTGTGGCTTGATTAGCCGAGCTTCTGAATGTACTGAGCCAGCTTTGACTTCAGGTTGGAAGCCTTGTTCTTGTGAATGACGTTGATCTTTGCGAGTTTGTCAAGTGCCTTCTGAACGCTGGGATACAATTCTATGGCTGCTGCCTTGTCGGTAGTAGCACGAAGCTTGCGCACTGCATTACGCATGGTCTTGGCGTAATAGCGGTTGTGGAGTCTTCTCTTCTCCTCCTGACGGATGCGCTTGAGTGATGATTTGTGATTAGCCATCTGTTTTTCTATCTTATTTTATTACTTATTCCTTTGTAGTCCCTAGGAGAGTCGAACTCCTCTTTAGAGAATGAAAATCTCTCGTCCTAACCGATAGACGAAGGGACCTTACCTTCGGCTTTGCCTTTCTTTTCGTTGCTTTGCGGCGATTCGAGCGAGCTGCGCCAAGTCTCTGCATCTTGAAAAGTCCGGCCTTGTGCCAGTGCTTTTGAGCAGGTGGGCTCAATTGCGGGTGCAAAGGTATAACATTTTCCGAGACTGACAAAATAATTTCAAGGAAAAATGTTGCTTTCGTTGCATTTTTCCTGTAAAATGCCCGCGAAATGCGTTATTTTACGTAACTTTACACCCATGCTTGAGACGACTTACGGCATCGTGCTGCACTACTACCGATACAACGACGACAGCGCTATCGTGGACATTTTTACGGAGTCCCGAGGCAGCGTGCCGTTCCTGGTGCGCGACCGCCGCGGGCAACGCAAGGGCAGTCTGCACACAACCCTGCTCCGGCCGCTCAACATCGTGGAGCTGATGTTCGACTACCGCACGTCGGCATCGCTGCAACGCATTCAGGATCTGCACATTGCGCACTGTTACTCGTCGCTGCCCTACGACCCGATAAAGGAGACGGTTGCCCTCTTTCTCTCCGAATTCCTGCACAATGTCTTGCGGAGCGAGGTGAGGAATCCCGACCTATACCATTATATATTATATAGCCTGAAGTGGTACGATGCGACGAGCGAGGGGCTGGCCAATTTCCACATTGCCTTCCTCATCTGCCTGACACATTATCTGGGCTTCCGGCCCAACATCAACGACAAGCAGCCCCTGCCCTACTTCGACCTGAAGGACAGCATTGCGACCGACGTTGAGCCACAGCACAGCTTTTATCTCAAGGGCGAGGAAGCGACCAGGCTGCCGCTCTTCCTCAGGATGAACCTGCGCAACATGCATTGCTTCCGCCTAAACCGACAGCAACGAAGTCGCATCCTGGGCATCCTGACGATGTACTACAAGCTGCACGTGCCGGAGTTTCGCGACCTTCGCTCGCTTGAAGTGCTGCGCGAGGTGTTGTCTTAGAAAAGACGCAGCCGGACTGATTTCTCAACCCGGCACGCGACAATTCCGAACACGGCACGTGACGTTTGAAATTTACCCACGTGATAAATTCATTTTACCCACGTGATATTTCAAATATTCCACGTGATAATTCCAATTTACCCACGTGATGTTTGCAAACTACACGTGGGTAGTTTGCAAACCTATCCCGTAGCCACTGAAAACGAAGCTTAGAGTTCGAAGGCGACACCCATTGTGGGCGACTCTGTCTCCTGTACGGGACAGCTCTTCTCCTTGATCTTGTTCACCTCGTCCTTCGTGCGGTTATAGGCCGGACGCGCATCGACCATCGAGATGATTTCATCGTTGTCAAGGTCTTCGTCCGTAAAGATGTAGGTGTTGTGACGGCGACGACGGACGGGCGAACCGCTCGAGGTGTCGTAGTAGAAGCCGCGACGCTCCTCGTTGTAGTCCTCTCTCTCCTGATCGACGGCTGTCTTCTCCTGCTCTTTCTGCTCGACCATGCTGCGCACGCCGGGTACGTTCTGCAGTCCGAAACCAGTAGCAAGCAGCGTAATCTTCACCTTGTCGCCGAGCGAACTGTCCGTTGCCAAACCCCACTTCGTCTCCACATCCTTGCGGAACCGGCTCATAAAGTCCGTTACCTCGTTCATCTCCTCCATCATCAGATTACCCGTCTCGCTCTCACTACAGAAGTTGATGTTGAGCAGCACCTTGCGCGAGTTGAAGATGTCGTTGTTGTTGAGGAGCGGACTGTTCAGGGCTTCCTGTATGGCCTTGGTGACGCGGTTTTCGCCTTCACCGTATCCCGTACTCATGACAGCCACGCCGCCGTCCTTGAGGACGGTCGTCACGTCCTGGAAGTCGAGGTTGATGGTGCCGTGCATCGTAATGATTTCCGCGATGCTCTTGGCAGCGATGCTGAGCGTGTCGTCTGCCTTGGCGAAGGCATTGATGACGGTGAGTTCGGGATAAATCTCGCGGAGGCGTTCGTTGTTGATGACCAGCAACGCATCGACATGCTTGGCTATTTCCTCAACGCCATCCAGTGCCTGATTGATTTTCCTGTTTCCCTCGAACTTGAAGGGAATGGTGACGATGCCGACGGTCAGTATGCCGGCATCCTTCGCACACTGCGCGATGACGGGAGCAGCGCCGGTGCCGGTGCCGCCGCCCATGCCTGCCGTGATGAAGACCATGCGGGTGCCGTCGTTGAGCATCTCGCGGATGTCGTCGATGCTCTCTTCGGCACGCTGCCGTCCCACTGCCGGGTTATTGCCTGCTCCCAAGCCGTCCTTGCCAAGCTGCAAGTGGTTGGGGACCGGCGAATCGTTGAGCGCCTTCTTGTCTGTATTGCAAACGACGTAGGTGACCTCGTGTATGCCTTCGCGATACATGTGGTTGATGGCATTGCCGCCACCGCCGCCTACGCCCACTACCTTGATGATGCAAGGGTTTTCGGTCTTCTTCAATTTGAAGTCAATGCCGCCAAAGGGCTGTGTTTTCTTTTCTTCGTCCATAACTGTAGTGTTTTATCATTCAAGGTAATGTGTTATGCGTTATCGTCTCTGTCGTCCTCATCCGAGAAGAGATCGTCGATCCTCTTCCAGAGGCGGCTCAGTGCGGAGGGTCCCTTGGGCTTTTCCGGCTCCTCGGGCTCCTTTTCCTTTTCGGGTTTTTCCTGAGGCGTTTCGGGTTCTTCCTGCTCCGCGTAGCTGAAGAGGTCCTTGTCAGGTTCCTTGGCTACTTCTCCCACGCAGTTCTCTTTGCCTGCGAGCAGGAGGGAGTAGAGTGTGTAGAGGCGGTCGGGCTCACCTACCTGGACGCCAAACGAGATGGAGACTCCTTCGGGCAGTCCCTTGGCGATGCGGATGTTGAGGTCGCCTGTCTGCCTTGCAAAAGCGTGCTGCAGGTCGGGGATGCGTGCTGCGCCGCCAGTGACGATGATGCCCGAGAGCATCTTGTCCTTGAAGGGTGTGATGTGGTGGCACACGTTGGCGATGATTTCCTCGTAGCGTGCCTCCACTATCTCCTGCAGTTTCTCCTCGTCTTCGGTGCGGTCGAAGCTCAGGCTTATCTTCTGTCCTGTCTTGTCTTCGCTGTCGGAACGGTAGGCGGTGCCGTATTTCTTCTTGAGTTCTTCTGCCTCTTCCGCCTCAACCTTCAGGCTGGTGATGTCGCTTGTCACGTTCGAGCCGCCCAGTGGAATGACGGAAAGATGTCGGAGGATATTGTTGACGTAGACGCTCACGGTGGTGGTGTCGGCTCCTATATCTACCAGTGCGCAGCCGGAACGCTTTTCGTTTGCGGTGAGCAGGGCACTTGCCTCGCATATCGGCGATATGAGTACTTCCTGCACTTCCAGTCCTGCGCCGTTGATGCACTTGCGGATGTTCTCCTCGAGCGTAGTGCGAGCGATGATGTTGATGAAGTTGGCTTCGATGGACTCGGCCTGCATGCCGACGGGATCGACGATGCTTCGGCTGCCGATGGTGAACTCCTGGGGAATCACTTCCTTTATTTCCGCATTGGGATAGACCACGCCACTGTTGGTGTCGCGCATCTTGTCGATGGTCTTGTGCGAGAGCAGTTCGAGGCCGTCGAACTGCAGTAGTACGCGGTTGTGGACTGAGCGCAACGACTGTCCGCCCAGTCCGACGTAGACGCTATTGACTTTTACTCCGAGTTTGTCGTTGAGTTTGGCAACGACACGCGAGAGTGCCTGCGTCGTTTTGTCGATGTTGTCGATGATGCCCTTGCGGATGGTGTTGGGCGATTCTTCCTGGGCAAAGGCAAGTACCTGCATACTGCCGTCAGGTTCCCTCTTGCCTGCGATGGCGCGTATAGCTGTCGATGCCAGCTCTACTGCAATGATAATGTCTTTTTCTGCTCCCATATTGTTGATGTTTTTATGTTGTTGCTGTTTCTCATGTAGCGTGTCGCGTCTGAAAACGTCGCGTGGGATAAATGAAATTATCACGTGGGTAAAATGAAATTATCACGTGGAATATTTCAAATATCACGTGGGTAAATTACATTTATCACGTGCTGCGTTTTCCGGTGTGGCTTTGTTCATTTCTTGCTATTGCTTTTCGTGCATACTACTTGGCCGTCGTAGGCCAGGCTTATCCTCTTGTATTTGTTCCATCCGACGCGCTCCAGTCCCTCTTTGTAGAAGAGGCGCAGGCGGTTGAGTTTCTCCTTGTAGCCGTCTTCGCTGCCCAGTTCGATGACGTGCTGGCCGACGCGCGGATAGAGTTCTATCTCGTCGGGAGAGACCACGTGAATCTGCTCGATCTGTTCGCTCCAGAAGAGGTCGTCGTGTATGAACCTGGCGAGTTCCAGCAGGTGCTCAGCGGCGAATTTCTTCGTGACGTTTCCCGTCGCCACGCAGAGGTCGACGTTGAAGCTGGCGGTGGGCATGGTGAGGCCCGTGCTGGAGAGGTAGTAGTCCTCACCCTTCTGGCTGATGACGTGCAGGATGGGCTGCTGCGGGATGACCTTTATGCAGAGTCGGCTGGCAGCGTCATAGTAGCAGGAGGCGTTCTCGATGTGCGACTCCTCGAGCATCAGCTGCTCGATTTGCTCCAGGTTGATAGCGCTGATTTTCATGCCCTGCGGCGATATCTTGTTCTTCGTCAGGAGGGAACGGATGTAGTCGGCAGTGATGAAGCCGTCCGGAATGCTGTCGATGATCTCGACACGGACGCCCTCGCAGGTCCTGTCCTCTGCCTCGCCGCCAAACTTGAGGACGGCAAACACGAGGTAACCCACGACTGCCAGGAGCAGGAATATCTTGAAAACTGTCTTCATGATAGGGGTCGCAGTATATCGGTTATCTGTTGAACATAGTCCTCGATGTCGCCCGCGCCAAGCGTCACCAGCACGTCGAATCCGCCCTGGCGCACCACGTCGAGAATGCCGTCCTTGCTGCACATCTGCCGGTGCATGCCGGGACGCAGGTTGTCGTAGATGAGCTGACTCGTCACGCCGGGGATGGGCTCCTCGCGAGCCGGGTAGATATCCACGATGCAAACGTCGTCGAGCAGCGACAAAGCGTCGGCAAAATCACGGTAGAAGTCGCGGGTACGTGTGTAGAGATGTGGCTGGAAGATAGCCTTGATGCGGCGCCCCTGATAGAGCTCGCGGAGGCTCTCCAGGCAGCAGCGTATCTCTTCGGGATGATGAGCGTAGTCGCTCAGGTAAGCAAGCTTGTCTGTCTTGATGTGGAAGTCAAACCTTCTGTCCACTCCGGCGAAGGTCGCCATGCCGCGACGTATCTCGTCGGCCGTCGCGCCAGCAATCTGGGCCAATGCCATCGCCGCAATGCCGTTCTCGATATTCACACTGACAGGCACACCGAGCTCGATGTCCTGGATATTGCCAAGCGGCGAAACGAGGTCGAAGACGATGCGTCCGTCGCCAATCCTGACGTCCTTCGCATGGAAGTCACCCGACTCGCGACTGTACGTAAAGACTGTCACACCGTCCTGCACGGCAGGCCTCATCTTCAACCCTGTGTGCATGACGAGGTAGCCGCCGGGAAGTATCAGGCTGCTGTACTTGCTGAAACTCTCCAGGTACGCCTCTTCGGTGCCGTAGATGTCAAGATGGTCGGCATCCGTCGCCGTGATGACGCTGGCATAAGGCGTCAGATGATGGAAGGAACGGTCGAACTCGTCGGCTTCAATGACGACGTAGGGACTCTTCTTGCTCAGGATGTAGTTCGTGCCGTAGTTCTTCGTGATGCCACCCAGGAAAGCGTTGCAATCCACATGACTCTGGTGCAGCAGATGTGCCGTCATACTCGATGTAGTCGTCTTGCCGTGCGTGCCTGCCACACAAAGCCCCTTGAGAGAACGCGTCAGGGTGCCAAGCACTTGGGCACGCTTCTGCACCTCAAATCCCTCACGGCAGAAGTAAGACAACTCGCTGTGCTCAGACGGATGAATGGCCGGCGTGTAGACTACGAGCGTACTCTCCCTGTCGCGGAACTCGACGGGAATGAGGTCGACGTTGTCCTCATAATGGACCTGCGCCCCCTCCTTCTGTAGTTGCTTGGTGAGGTCGCTCGGCGTCTTGTCATAGCCGCCAACAAGTTTGCCGCAATTCAGGAAGTAGCGAGCAATGGCACTCATGCCAATGCCGCCGATGCCTACGAAATATACTGCCTTTATCTCTGTCATGACTTCTTCTGTTCTGCGAGTTTTATTACTTCTTCAGCAATGATTCGAGCCGAATCGCGCAAAGCCATCGCACCAGCATTCTCGCTGAGCTTCTGGAGCTGCTCCGTGTCGACAACCGTCTCCAGAGCAAGCGGGATGAGCTCCTCGGGAGCATCTGCATCGCGTACAAGCAAGGCGGCCTGCCTGTTCACAAGCGCCATCGCGTTGTGCGTCTGATGGTCCTCTGCCACATTCGGGCTGGGCACGAGAATGCTCGGCTTGCCCAAAAGGCACAACTCGCTGATGCTGCCAGCACCGGCACGACTGATGACGAGGTCTGCCAAATGGTATGCCTGGTCCATCCGACTAATGAAGTCTGTCACGACGAGATTGCTGGGCTTGCCCTTCACGTCGAGCATCTGCTCTATCTCCTTCTTGTAATAGCTGCCCGTCTGCCAGATGAACTGCACAGGCGAGGCGGCAATGCGCGACAGATTCTTGATGACGCTCTCGTTCAAGGTGCGTGCTCCGAGGCTTCCTCCGATGAGCAATATCGTAGGTTTCGACGCATTGAGACCGAAAGCGTCGGCACACTCCTTGCGTGTCAAGGCATCGTTGAGCAAACTCTGACGGACAGGGTTGCCCGTAAGCAGGATGCGGTCTTTCGGGAAGAAGCGCTCCATGCCTTCGTAGGCCACACATATCTTGCTTGCCTTCTTGGCGAGCGTCTTGTTCGTGAGACCCGCGAAACTATTCTGCTCCTGAATGAGGCAAGGGATGCCCAACTCGTATGCCGCGTTGAGGGTTGCCGAGCTGGCATAGCCGCCGACACCTACCGCCACATGAGGCTTGAAGTCGCGTATCGTCTGTTTTACCATGCGTTTGCTCTTCAGGAAATCCATCAGGATACTGATGTTGCCGGGTTTCCACAGAGGACGAAGCAAGCCGCGCACAGGCAAACCTATTATCTTGTAGCCTGCCGCAGGCACTCTCTGCATCTCCATCCTGCCTTCAGCACCGACGAAGAGAATCTCCACGTCGGGGTTTATCTCGCGCAACGCATTGGCAATGCTCACAGCCGGGAAGATGTGTCCGCCTGTGCCGCCGCCGCTTATGATTACTCTAAGTCCTTCCATATACATATTTATATTATGCTTCTGCTACTTCTACTGTCTCCACCTGCTTGCTCTCGTATTCCGGTTTGCGCTTTGCCGTATGGCTCACACTCAGTATCATTCCGATGTAGGTGCTTGTGATGAAGAGGCTCGTACCGCCTCGGCTGACCAGCGGCAAAGGCTGACCCGTGACAGGGAAGGCGCCGACGGCAACTGCCATGTTCATCATCGCTTGCACGACTATCATGAGTGCCAAACCCATGACGAGGTAAGAAGGGAATAGCGCTTTGCATTTCTGTGCAATTCGCAAAGAGCGATACATCAGCACGAGATACATGGAGAGCACAACCAGCGCTCCGATGAAGCCCAATTCCTCTATGATGATGGCATAGATGAAGTCGGAGAAGGCTTGCGGTATGAAGTCACGCTGACGGCTGTTACCCGGGCCGCGACCGATGACGTTGCTTGTGGCGATAGCCACCTTGGCGTATGCCTTCTGCGGATTATCCTGGGGTCTGTATTCGCGCGGGTCGTCAGGACGTTCCTGCTTGTCAGTGATGCGGTGCACCCAGGTTGGCACACGATGCAAAGGTCCCGAGGACATCTGCCATTCGGTGAGTGTCTTTTCGGGTATCGAGTAAGCGATGCCAAAGATGCTGCCTATGCCGAGCGCTCCCACCAGGAGTGCGCCGATGAGTATCTTCTTGCGTATCTGCGCATAGAAGCAGATGCCGTACATGACGATGGCAATGATGAAGGCAGTCGACGCGTTCTCCGTGAAGATGAGTAGTATCGTGATGAAAGCCGTCAGGGCCACTATCTTGAAGCCCATCGGACTGACTCCCTTCTCGTCGCGCAACGAGGAGAGTATGAAGCAACTGAAGCCCACGAGACTCAACTTGGCGAGTTCGCTGGGCTGGAACCTAATGAAGCCAATCGAAATCCAGCGTCCTGCGTCGTTCGTCTTCTGCCCGATGGCCAGCACAGCAATCAGCAGAAAGAGCGAAAGGAACATGCCTATGGTGCAGAACAGCTTAAAGTAGTTGCAGGGAATGAGATGTACGAGCCATGCAATGAAGATGCCCATGAGCATGAAGGAGCCGTGCTGCATGATGGGGTCCCAGTATGCGCCGGAGGCAAACGTCATGCGCGAGCTGGCACTATAGACCTCGATGAGCGAGGTGGCGCACAGTACGATGAAGACTGCCCAGATGCCCAGGTCGCCATGTATCAGGGTCTTGTCTTTCAGTTTGTTCAGTTTCATTGTCACTTCTTTTTAGTGCTTGGGTACCTTTTAGTCTAAAGGTTTCTCACTTGCTCGCAGAACTGTTCGCCTCGGTCCTCCATGTTCTTGAAGAGGTCGAAGCTGGCGCAGCAGGGGCTGAGAAGTACGGTGTAGCCTGGTTTTGCCATGCGAGCACATGCTGCCACGCAGTCTTTCATGTTGTTGGTGTCTGCCACAGGAATTCCCATTCCGTCGAAGAAATTGTGCAGTTTCGTGTTGTCGGCTCCGAGATAGACCAGTCCGGCGCATTTCTTCTGCACCAGTTCCTTGATGGCACTATAGTCGTTGCCTTTGTCTTTGCCACCGATGATGAGAATCGTCGGCGTGGTCATGCTCTCGAGGGCATACCAGCAAGCGTCGACGTTGGTTGCTTTGGAGTCGTTGATGTACTGCACTCCTCCCACGCGACCCACTTTCTGCAAGCGGTGCTCGACGCCCTCGAAGTCGCTCAGGCTTTGGCGGAGCGAGTCGTCGTCGATGCCGCTGATGCGTGCCGCGATACCTGCCGCCAGGCTGTTGTACATGTTGTGCTTGCCGCGCAGACTGAGGCTTTCCTGCTCCATGTTGAAGGGCGTGGGGTACTCGATGACGTATTGCCCGTCGGCGATGTAGCCTATCATGCCTTCCTTCTTGATGATGCTGAAGGGACACATCTTGGCTTTGATGCCGTACTTGCGCAGTTCGGCGCTGATGATGGGGTCGTCGTTCCAGTAGATGAACGCGTCTTCTTCGGTCTGGTTCTGCACGATGCGCATCTTCGCGTCGGTGTATTTCTGCATTGAGCCCTCGTAGCGGTCGAGGTGGTCGGGAGTGATGTTGAGCAGGATGGCGATGTTGGCGCGGAAGTCGTACATGTTGTCGAGCTGGAAGCTGCTGAGCTCAATGACGTAGTAGTCGTATTGGCATCCCTCGGCAATCTGCAGTGCGAGGCTGCGACCTATGTTGCCGGCGAGTCCCACGTTGTAGCCTGCTTTCTGGAAGATATGGTAAATGAGGCTTGTGGTGGTCGTCTTGCCGTTCGAGCCGGTGATGCATATCATCTTGGCATCCGTGTATCGTCCGGCGAACTCAATTTCGCTGATGACGGGGATGCCTGCTTCTTTTATCTTCTTCACCATGGGAGCGTCCTCGGGGATGCCGGGGCTCTTTATGACCTCGGCTGCGTCCAGTATGAGTTCAGGCGTGTGCCCGCCTTCTTCCCAGGGCACGTCGTACTCGCGGAGCACTTGCTTGAAGTTCTCTTTTATCTTTTCCATATCGCTGACGAAGACGTCGAAGCCCTTCACCTTTGCCAGTGCTGCTGCTCCCACGCCGCTTTCGGCAGCGCCAAGTATCGCTATTTTTCTCATCTTTTCATTTACCATTTAGCCATTTACCTTTTACCTTTTTTCTCCTCCTAAAGGGGGTCAGGGGCTTTTATCTTATCTTTAGTGTTACGATGGCGAGTGCTGCCATGATGATGGTGACTATCCAGAAGCGGACGGTTATCTTGGATTCGAGCCAGCAGCCCTTGGGCCAGTTGATGAGCACCTTGAAGTCGGCGGGCAGTTGTCCCGGCTTGACGCGGAAGGTGTCGTGCAGGGGGGCACGCTTGAAGACGCGCCACTTCAGTCCGCGACGGTTGCCCATCTTGGCATAGTTGGTCTGCAGGATGACGCTCAGGCTCTCCATCAGGAAGACGAAGCACAGCAGGGGGAGCAGCAGTTCCTTGTGTATGATGATGGCCGTCACGCCGATGATGCCGCCGATGGCCAGGCTGCCCGTGTCGCCCATGAACACCTGAGCGGGATATGCGTTGTACCAGAGGAAGCCGATGAGCGCGCCGATGAAGGCACAGATGAAGATGACGAGTTCCTCCGAGCCGGGGATATACATTATATTAAGGTAGGCGGCCATGTGGATGTGGCTGCTCACGTAGGCCAGGATGCCGAGGGCGATGCACATGATAGCCGCGTTGCCGGCGCAGAGGCCGTCCATGCCGTCGTTCAGGTTCGAACCGTTGCTGACCGCCATCACAATGAATGTAGTGACGAGGACGAAGAAGATCCAGCCTGCTGCGCCCTTGTATCTGCCCAGGAACGAAAAGATGTCGGCATAGTTGAGGTTGTTGTTCTTGACGAACGGGATGGTGGTGATGGTGCTTTTCACCTTTTCGCTCTTGTGCGTGACGACTTGCTCAGTGCCTTGCCTCTCGTCCTGGATGTTCTCGCAGATGACGGCATCGGGGCTCTGCCAGAGTGTCAGGCCGATGACCAGACCGAGCACTGCCTGCCCGAGCAACTTCCAGATGGGGCGAAGACCGTCTTTCGTGACCTTCATCTTGATGTAGTCGTCGGCAAAGCCAAGCGCGCCGAGCCACAAGGTGGTGAAGAGCATGAGGAGCATGTAGATGTTCCTGAGTCGGCCCAAGAGCAGGCAGGGAACGAGTGTGGCCACGATGATGATGATGCCGCCCATGGTGGGCACGCCCTTCTTCTCCACGCCGTAGGGGTCGATGCTGGCGTCGCGCTGCTCTTCGCTGACGTTGTGCCTGCGCATCCAGCGGACGAAGTATTCGCCGAACCACATGGAGATAATGAGGCTCAGCACCAGGGTGAGGACTGCGCGGAAGGAGATGTAGTGCCACAGGTTGGCTCCCGAGACTCCGAATTCGCCTAAATATCTGAACAGGTAGTATAGCATGTCTTGACGTTGAGTGTATGTTGAGTTTTCTTCTTTTCTGTTGTTTCTTTATGAACGTCGCAGGGTGCGTTTGAAATTATCACGTGGGTAAAATCAATTTATCACGTGTAATATTTCAAATATCACGTGGGTAAAATGAATTTATCACGTGGGTAGATTTCATTCATCCCGTGTTGCGTTTTCAGATGCCGAACGCTTCGCGTATCACTTCATGGTCGTCGAAGTGATGTTTCACGCCCTTGACAATCTGATAGTCCTCGTGTCCCTTGCCTGCCACGAGCACGACATCGCCCGGCTGAGCCATGGTGCAGGCGGTGCGGATGGCTTCCCTGCGGTCCACGATGCTGATGACGTTGCGCCGCTGCGCTGTGTCGAGGCCGGCCAGCATGTCGTTAATTATCTCTTGTGGGTCTTCGTTGCGGGGGTTGTCGCTCGTGATGATGACGCGGTCGCTGTTCCTGACGGCTTCCTGAGCCATGAGGGGGCGCTTCCCCTTGTCGCGGTTGCCGCCTGCGCCGCAAACCGTCCAGCACTGTCCCTTGCCGTTCAGCACCTCGTTGATGGTCGTGAGGACGTTGACGAGTGCGTCGGGCGTGTGGGCATAGTCCACGATGGCGGTGACGCCTTCCTTCGAGCGGATGGCCTCGAAGCGACCGTTGACGGGCTTCTGCGCGCTGAGCAGCACGAGTGCCTGCTGCGGCTCTACGCCCAGCATCACCGCAGCGCCATAGACTGCCAGCAGGTTGCTGACGTTGAAACGCCCCACGAACTGCACGCTGACGTCCCTGCCGTCAATCTCCAGGTCCATGCCCTCGAAACTCTCCTCCATGATGCGAGCCTTGAAGTCGGCAGCCGAGTGAAGCGAATACGTCTTGACCTGCGCCTTGCAGTTCTGCACCATGACCATGCCATTGCGGTCGTCGGCGTTGATGATGGCAAAAGCGTCGGCGGGCAAAGCGTCGAAGAAGCCTTTCTTCGCGTCGCGATAGTTCTCGAACGTGCCGTGATAGTCCAAATGGTCGCGCGTCAGGTTGGTGAAGATGCCGCCGCTGAACGAGAGGCCTCCTATGCGCTTCTGGCTTACACTGTGCGAACTGACCTCCATGAAAGCGTAGGCACAGCCCTCGTCGGCCATGCGGCCGAGCAAACGGTTCAGCGTGATGGGATCGGGTGTCGTTACCTCCGTGGGAACAGGCTCGCCGTCGATATAGTTGCAGACCGTGCTGCAAAGGCCGCACTTGTAGCCGAGTTGGCGGAAGATATTGTAGAGCACGGTGGCGATGGTAGTCTTGCCGTTCGTGCCAGTCACGCCGATAAGGTGCATCCTCTGCGTCGGGTCGCCGAAGAAACGTGTGGCAAGCGTGCCGACCACGTCCTCGGTGCTGGGATAGACCAGGTAGGTCACGCCCTCTTTCGTCTCGTCGGGCAGTTGCTCACACACGATGACACTCGCTCCCAGCTCGATGGCCTTGCCGATGAAGGTGTGGCCGTCAACCTGCGTGCCGCGCATGGCGACGAACGCTGCACCCTGCTGAATGCGACGACTGTCAATCTCGATGCCCGTCACGTCCAGGTCGATGCTTCCCACCACCTGCTGTGGCTCGATGCCTTGTATGATTTGTCTCAGTTTCATTGTTATCGGAGTGTTCAGAATTATCAGTGTATTCAGAGTTTTCAGACTGTTCGGATTGTTCAGACTGGCTGATTGCGCTCACAGTTTCTTGGGCGAGGCAGTCAGCGTGATTTGCCTGCCCTTGGTGGCAACCGTGCCGGGAGCGATGTCCTGCTTCGTTATCTCGCCACATCCGTTGATGCGTACGCGCAGTCCTCGCTGCTGCAACGCATAGACGGCATCCTTCACGCCCATGCCGATGACGTCGGGCACCTTGTTCAGAGGCACAGTGTCGGCATCCTCGAGGTTGAGTTGCTTCTTCGACAAACCCATGCCCTCCACGATGGCCTCAGCGCGACGCTTGCTGCCTTTGGTCACCTCGGGAACAAAGACACTGTTCGTGTCGGCCGCCGCAATCGCGTTGCGCATCGAGTCGCGCGACATGATGAACTGCGATATCTCGCTGAAGACGGGACCGCACTGGCCGCCGCCAGATGCGGGCAAACCTTTCTTGCGGATGCAGACGATGCAACTGTATTTCGGGTCATCACTGGGGAAATAGCCGCAGAAGCTCACCATATACTTGTGGCCGGCATAAGAGCCGTTCTCGCTGAACTGCGCCGTGCCGGTCTTGCCGCTCACCTTGAAGAACTTGCCACCATTGCCTGCCTTCTTGCCGAGACCGCCGCTGACGACGTGCTCAAGGCAGTATTGGATGTCGCGCAACGTGGAGGGCTTGCAGATGCGCTCCTTGATGACTTCCGTCGGGAACTCGCGAACCACCATGCCATCCTTGAGCTCGGCAGTCACAAAGCGTGGCTTCACCATCTTGCCGCCGTTGGCAATGGCGTTGTAGAACGTCAGTGTGCTGATGGGAGGAAGCATCGTGACGTAGCCTATGCTCATCCAAGGCAGGTCGGTCTTGCTCCAGTGACGACCTTTATCCTTCGGATGCGGAACACGAGGCTCGCCCTTGCCCACGAAAGGCAGGTTGAGGGGAATGCCCACGCCCTCGCGATGCAGACCCTCCACGTAGGCCGACGGATTGTCTTGGTAAGCCTCGTCGATGATTTTGCTCACGCCGATGTTGCTGCTTTGCCCCAAAATGTCCTCCACCTTGAGCGTGCCGTAGCCGCCTTTATGCCAGTTGTGGTCCTTCATCTTGCGACCGTGCATATTGACAATGCCCGGGGAACAATCCACCGACTTGTTCAGCGTAATCTTGCCATCCTCGAGCGCCACCATGATACTTGCCGGCTTGAAAGTGGAACCGGGCTCCCAAAGGTCGCTCACCGCGTTGTTCTTCATCTCATAGTACTCCCCGTCTTCGCCGCGTGTCAGGTTCACGATGGCTTTCACGTCGCCAGTCTTCACTTCCATGACAACCACGACGCCAACCTCGCCGTTCACCAGTTCCTCTTTCAACTTGCTGCGCAACGTGCGGTCGGCAAAGTCTTGTATATTGATGTCGATAGTCGTGAGCAAATCATGCCCATTCTCGGCTTGTGTATCGATGACGGGCACTCTTCTGTTGCGCACAGGAATGAAATGTTTCAAACCAGGCTTGCCGCGAAGAATGCTGTCGAAACTCAACTCGAGACCGCACTTCGGCTGGCTGCTGGTGTCGTTATACAGCTCGCCAATCGTTCTGCTTGCCAGTCCGCCATAAGGCTTCAGGCGAAGCAACATCTCGTCGGCATGGAAACCACTCTTGTACATGCTTTCGCGAAGCAAAGGCAACTCTTTGCATGCACGATACTGCACGTAGCTGGCAAGCTTGGGATAAATGCGCCAGGAGTACTTGCCGCGTGCCTTTCCCTGAAGCAGTCGCTGACGGAACCACTCGGTGTCGCGGTCGGGGAAGATGCGTGCCAAGCCCTGCGCTATGCTGTCCAGGTCGACGCGGAAGGCAGAGTCGCGGAAGGCTCGTGTCTTTGCCTCAATGCTCGAATCAGGGTCGTGCACAGCGAAGTCCATGTAGAGAGCATACTTGGGCACCGTGCCGGAGAGCACCTGACGGTCGCACGACAGGATGTTGCCGCGGTTGGCAGGAATGCTGGCAGTCTTGCTATTGCGTCCCACCTCTTTCCAATAGTCGCTCTCTGGCGGCAGCATGGTATAGAGAGCCTTGCCCAGGATGTACAATCCTGCAAGGCACATCAAGACGAAGATGACGATGTAGCGTCTTGGGGCTTTATCTTTGACGGTTTGTTTCATCTCTATTCCCTAATCTCTTATCCCTTTTCCTTATTCTTCTATAGTCTTCTTTTCCCCTGTCCCACGGCGTCTATTCCTTCACGCTGATGACGAAGGGAGCCACTTTGCTGGGAGTCAGCGTGCTGTCCCCTTGATTGCGGAGCATCTGCTCGAGCTGGCTCTGACGGCAGAGCTGCGTGAGTTCGCTGACACGAGTGATGCTACGGTAGCGCCAGTCCTTGAGTTCTGCCTCGAGTTCTGTCTCCTTCATCATCTCGACCTGCGCCTGGTAGCCGTTCGTAATGTAGAGGAAGATGCCGGCAAGGACGAGGAGCAACATCTTCCACTGGCTGAGGAACCAGCGCGGGGCAGCATCGAGCATCTGGCGCACGCTGGCGACTGTCAACTCATCGACTTCATCGTCGTCGCTAACGAGTGAGCGCATCAGCTTCTCTTTGTTGCTGACCTGCTGTTGCTCCTGCGAGAGATCCTGCTCCTCGGAGGGTTCCTGAGTCTCTGCCTGCTCCTGCTCCACTTCTTGCAATTCCTCGAAGTTGTCTATTACTGTCTCTGCCATAGGTCTTGCTTTATTCCTTAATCTCTCTTCCTTGCTATTCGGAGTTTTGCCGAACGGCTGCGTGGGTTGCTTTGCTGCTCTTCGTCGCTGGGGACGATGACGCTTCTGTTGACTGCCTCGAGCGGTGCATTGCTGCGTCCGAAGATGTCTGTCTCGACTTTGCCTTCTGCGTTGCCGGTTTTCATGAGGTTCTTCACCATGCGGTCCTCGAGGCTGTGATAGGTGAGCACGCTCAGCCTGCCGCCTGGCTTGAGCAGTTCAGTGGCTGCTCCAAGCATTTGCCTCAAGGCTACCATCTCGCCGTTTACCTCGATGCGGAGTGCCTGGAAGACGCGTGCCAAGTCTTTCTTCTCACGATCATAGCCCATGAGTGGCTTGAGTACCTCCACCAGTTCGGTTGTCGTGGTGATGGGCGTCTGCTGACGTGCCCTGACGATAGTGGCGGCGATACGGCGGCTGTTCTTCAACTCGCCGTAGAGGTAGAGGATGCCTGCCAGTTGGTCTTCGCCGTATTCGGCAACGATGCGCTGTGCATTGAGGCTTGCTTTTTGGTTCATCCTCATGTCAAGCGGTGCCTCAAAGCGGAAGCTGAAGCCTCGCTCCTGCTCGTCAAAGTGGTGACTGCTCACGCCCAGGTCGGCCAGTATGCCGTCCACGTGCTCGTGTCCGTAGTAGAGCATCCAGTTCCTGAGGAAGCGGAAGTTGCTGCGGACGAAGGTGAAGTTTTCCTCTCCTTCCAGCTCTTTGGCGTTCTGCAGCGCATCCTGGTCCTGGTCGAAACTGTAGAGATGTCCTGTGCCGGCGAGGCGTCGGAGTATCTCACGGCTGTGACCGCCGCCACCGAATGTGAGGTCGACATAGATGCCTCCAAGCTTGATGTCGAGCCCATCCACTGCTTCCCTGAGCAGCACAGGCACATGGTATTCCTCACACTTTGCACACATTATATATTATTATATACTATGTATTGTCGTCCTTCATCATTTCCTCCAGGATGTTGCCCACCATTTCGGGATCGCTGAGCAGTCCTTCGGCTGCCTGCTTGCTCCAGATTTCGATGGTGTCGTCCACGCCGATGAACCGCACGTCGTTCTTGATGCCGGCATGCTCCATGTATCGGCGGGGGATGAGCATGCGGCCGCCGCTGTCGAGCGTGATGTTCTCGGCATCAGCAGTAAAGAGACGAAGTCCCTGACGCTGATGGCGGTCGAACTTGTTGGTGCGTGAGCGGATGGAATCCACCTGGGCATCCCATACACTCTTGGGATAGAGGACAAGACAGTTCTCGAAGATGTCGCGACGGAGCACCAGGCCTTCCTCCTCTTCCTTCTGCAGGATCTTACGGAAGACGCTGGGCACGAATACGCGTCCTTTCTCGTCTGTTTTGGCATCTATGCTTCCTGTAAATCTCATCGATTTTAGGCTTTTATTGCAATTTCTGGTGCAAAGATACATAATTCCCCACAATTCCCCACACTTTCTGCAAACTTTTTTTTCTTAATGGTTTATCTTATCTTGTTGATAACAGCACAAAGTGTTCGCTCTCCACTCTCGCAAAAGCCTATAAACAAAGAGGGTTCAGCACATTACGACTTATCATAAAGTGCTGTTGAAAACTTTTTTGCCGAACTGACAAAACTGGTGGGGAAATATTACAATCAGACGTATTCGAGGGTCAAAAGCCTGTCTGGCGAGAATACATCTTGGGCGGTAGAGAGAAGTTTTTCGGGTGTGATGTCGTCCAAGCGCTCGAAAAGTTGCTCTCTGGTGAGCGTCTTGCCATAATGGAGATAGCGTTTGGCCATGCCGATGGCCACGTTCTCGAAGTTGTCGTAGGAGATGCCGATTTGTCCCTTCAACTGTCGACGTGCGGCATCAAGGGTACGCTGAGGGAGCGGACTCTGTGTGAGCTTGTCCAGTTCGTGAGCGACCAGTCGGCGGCAACGGACGCGATCGTGGGTGTCACAGCCGTAATAGACGGTCCATACGCCAGTGTCGGTATAGGCGGTATAGTTGCTCTCGACGGTATATACAAGGCCGTTGCGCTCTCGCAGGGCGAGGTTCAGGCGACTGCTCATGGCAGGTCCGCCGAGCATGTTGCTGAGGAAGGAGAGGTGGAGATGGCGGGGGTCTGAGGCACCGAAGGCTTGCGCTCCTACCACCACGTGCGCCTGGTGTGTGTCTTTATGGCGGGTGATGTTGCAAACGTCACGTGCCATGTCGGGCAACTTAACGTGTGTCGTTGGGAAATATAACGTGTGTCGTTGGGAAATATAACGTGTGATATTTTTTTCCACACTGCGGAGCACTTGCTCGGGCTTCACTCTTCCCAACACGTAGAGGACCATCCTGTCGGGATGGTAGAGACGCTGTGCGAACTGCAACATGTCGGCGGAGCGGAACCGGCGGAGCGCGTCGGCATCGCCCAGGATGTTGCGTCCCAAGGGATGACCGGGGAAGAGCAGGCTCTCGAACTCGTCGTAGATGAGTTCCGCAGGCTGGTCGAGGTAGCTTTCTATCTCGTCGACGACCACCTCGGCCTCGCGCGTCATCTCTTCCTGAGGATAGGTGCTGTGCAAGGCAATGTCGAGGAGCAAGTCGACGGCGCGCCCCACGTGCTGCTCCAGGCAAGTGCAGTAATAGACGGTCTCCTCCTTGCCCGTAAAAGCGTTCAGGTCTCCTCCCACTCGCTCCATGGCGGAGATGACCTGGCGGGCAGAGCGACGCCGGGTTCCCTTGAACGACATGTGCTCGGTGAAGTGCGCCATGCCGCTCTCGCCAGGCAGTTCGTGGCGTGTCCCGGCATCTACGGCGATACCGAGATAGACAGCGTCGGACTGCCCGGGAGCGCAGACGATGCGGAGGCCGCAGGGAAGAGTGTGGGTCGTGAACATGTTTGTAAAAAGAAGGCGGGAAACGTTGCCGTTCCCCGCCTGCCACTCATATGAATCTTTCTCGACAACCGACTACAGACTACAGACATTGCTGTCCGTCATCCATTGGTCCGTTGCCTTTGCGATTTAGTTCTTGAAGAAATCCTTAACGGCCTCATTGGGGACCATCTGCTCGTCGAAAGAGTAGGAGCCCGTCTGAGGGTTCTTCACCATCTTGATAACTTTGGTGTATGAACGGCCATCGGTTTTACCCGTCTGAAGGGTTGCGACTGTTTTCTTTGCCATAACTTAATTCTACAATTTCACAATTTTACAATTCTACAAATAACTGCCAATTGCCAATTTGTCCAATTGTCCAATTACTTAATCTCCTTGTGAACAGTCATCTTCTTGAGGATGGGATTGTACTTCTTGAGCTCGAGGCGCTCGGGAGTATTCTTCCTGTTCTTCGTGGTGATGTAGCGAGATGTACCGGGCAGACCGCTCTGCTTCATCTCCGTGCATTCCAGAATCACCTGGACTCTGTTACCTTTAACTTTCTTTGCCATAGTTTCTGAATGTTTAGCGGTTAGCCGATTACACGAATATCCTTCCAATCACAATACCCTTGAGCCACTGCATTCTTCAGAGCGGCGTCGAGTCCTACCTTGTTGATGTAGCGCAGACCGGAAGCGCTGATGTTCAAACTGATCCAGCAGTCTTCTTCCACGTAGTAGAACTTCTTTGTGAACAGATTCACGTCGAAAGTCCTCTTCGTGCGACGCTTGGAGTGTGACACGTTATTGCCAATCATGGCTTTCTTACCGGTAATTTGACAAATCTTAGACATTTCTAATCTTTCCTTTTTAGTCTATTCCAATAGACGACTTTTTCCAAACCGGCTGCAAAGGTACGACAATTTTTCAATCCACCAAGCATTTTCCGCCTTTTTTCTTATTTAATATGTGTTTTTCTTTGTGCGTATGCCAAAATTCGCTACCTTTACACCTGATTTGAGCAAAAACCTAAACTATACGACTATGAACTTGAAGAAAGTCTTCACATGCCTTGCCGGCCTTGCGCTCGGCCTGCTCTTCTGCCAGACGGCTGATGCGCAGGACGACGTCATCACGGTGCGCATGCTGACATACAACATCCATCACGGTGCGGGAACGGACGACGTGGTAGACCTGGACAGGCAGGCAGCAGCCATCGGGCAGGCCGATGCAGAGGTCATCGGACTGCAGGAAGTGGACAGCTGCGTGAAGCGTTCGGGCTACATCCCCGAGGCGGCCATCCTCGCCGACAAGCTCGGCATGTACAGCACCTTCGGAGGAGCCATCCCTCTGACCGGAGGAAAGTACGGCGTCGCCATCCTCAGCAAGGAACCTCCACTGGCCGTACACCACATGCCGCTGCCCGGAACGGAGAAGAGGACACTGCTCGTCTGCGAGTTCCAAGAGTACGTCTTCGCCACCACACACCTCGACCTGAACGAAGACAGCTGCATCGCCTCCCTTCCCATCATCCTGGAAGAGGCTGCCAGCTGGGGCGAGAAACCCTTCTTCATATGCGGCGACTGGAACAGCGAGCCTACCTCGACAGTCATCAGGACGATGAAAAGCAACGGCTTTGTCATGCTGAACTACCCTGCAAACATCAACAGCACGCACTACACCTTTCCTGCCGCCAGCCCGAAGAAAATCATAGACTACATCGCCAGCTACGGCAGGGTGACCAGGTCCATCAGGAAGCGCGAGGTCATCAACGAGCCGGTTGCATCCGATCACCGTCCCGTGATGGTCGAGGTCAGACTCAATTCCTACACGACCGGCGTCTCGTCTCTGTCGGCACAGGACGAGAGCATGCAGGACGAGGTGTACGACCTCACAGGAAAGAAGATGGGACACGGCGCTTTGCAAAAAGGACTATACATCAAAAACAGACGAATACACGCAATTAAGTAATGAGACCATTCGCACTCCTCGCACTGCTTGCCTGGGCTTGTCTCTGCCCGGCACAGACACCTCGAGACGCCTGCACCAGCATCATGGTGGGCAAGAAAGCCTCCGCCGACGGGTCGGTCATGACGAGCCACACTTGCGACTCGTGGTACCGCACCTGGATGAGCATCGAACCAGCCAAGGACTATCCGCGCGACACCATCATGAGCATCTACGAAGGACTGATGCACACCGAGAGCCATGGCGACATGACGGGGGTGAAGGAGCGCGGCACGATACCGCAGGCACGCCACACCTACCGCTTCCTCAACACGGCATACCCTTGCCTGAACGAGAAGCAGCTGGCGATGGGAGAGACTACCATTAGCGGTCGCGACACGCTGCAGAACAAGGCGGGACTTTTCATGATTGAGGAGCTGCAACGCGTCGCCCTGCAACGCTGCACGACTGCTCGGCAGGCCATCCGCCTCATGGGCAGCCTCATCAAGCAGTATGGCTACGGCGACAGCGGCGAGTGCCTGACCATCGCCGACCAGAACGAAGTGTGGATCTTCGAGGTGTTCGGCGAAGGACCGAAGCAAATAGGAGGTGTATGGGCAGCACAGCGCATCCCGGACGACGAGGTGGCAGTCAGCGCGAACATCTCCAGAATAGGCAGGCTCGACCTCGACGACATCGACCACTTCATGGCATCGGACAACGTTTTCAGCGTCGCTCGGCAACTGGGTCTGTGGGACGGCAAGGAGGAATTCTCGTTCTGGAAGGCTTACTCGGGCGGCAACTATTTCGGCGAGCCGAAGAACTACAGCGTGCGCGAGCTTTTCATCATGCAACAGCTTGCTCCCGAGGCGAATTTTACCGATGAAATGGGCGAATTACCACTCTCGGTGAAGCCGAAAGAGAAACTCACCGTGGCTGGCGTTTCGAGACTTTTGGGCTCTTATTATGAAGGAACAGACTTGAGTCTTTCGTGCCGAATTGACTCCCTTGCGAAGGGTAATGGCGAGGTGAAACTGAAGGGAGGTAAGCCGCTCATCAGCAATCCGTGGATGCGCCCCGACGAGATTCGTCGCTATGCAGGGCTGCTGAACGACTCGACGATGCAGAACATCCGGACCGTCAGCGTGTCGTGGTGCGCCTACAGCACAGTGATTCAGCTGCGTTCGTGGATGCCCGACGACATCGGCGGCGTGGCGTGGATTGCGCTCGACAACCCGGGGCAGTCGCCTCGCTTCCCAGTCTTCTCGGGAAACACTGAACTGCCCATGATGCTCGGTGTCTGCGGTCAACACCGAAAAAGGGACGATGCAGCACTCTGGCACTACCGCGAGGCGAACCGAATTTCGTCGATGAAATGGGGACAAACGCGCGAATCGCTGCAGAAAGCCCAACAGTATTTTCTCGATAAAGCCGAGCGAGAACAACCCTTCGTGGAGCAGACCTGGTGGAACACCGACGAGAAGCAGCGGACAGCCTTCCTGAACGGTTACACTGCCGACTTCTTCAGCGCCACCATCGGCCGCTGGGACGAACTGGCGAAGAAATACTGGAGACAGTTCTGGTCGGGCTTCTGAAAACCTTTAACTAAACAGCCTGGCCCGACACAAACCAGGGCTTTCGCGGCGAGCAGGCAGCATGAATTTTCAAACGCGGCACGTGATGTCTGAAATTTACCCACGTGATAAATTCATTTTACCCACGTGATATTTGAAATATTACACGTGATATTTTCATTTTACCCACGTGATGTTTGGAATTCCCTCTAAAGGAGGTTAGGGGGTCTCCACTTGACGTTTGACTTCCGCGCACTAAAAAATGCGACTTGGTGCTAAGCATCCAGGATTTTTCCTGTGCGGTGCCGGCAAACTTTATTCTTCAAAAATCGCCCATTTCATCGCTTATCTTTGCATTTTGGAAGAAAATGACAAGCGTCGGGCTGAATTTTGGAAGAAAATGACAAGTGCCCTTCCGTCTTTTCTCTGTACCTTTGCGGCAGAACAATAAATCATGCGCGATATTTCGAGGGGAAAACATGAAGCCAGGCAGGCTCGAACCCCCTCAGTATCACCCCAGACATCAACAGGATTATGGCACTCTCTGAGAAACAAAAAGCGGCTCATCAGCTTGCGGCAGAATATCTGAGCTTTCTGTCGCAGCAGGAGGCAGTGGTGAACAGACTGCTCGACCGCAAATGGAAAGAGATAGAGCCTCGGCTGGAGCAGCTCATAGAAAAAAAGATTGAGGAACATTTTTCTTCCTGAGATATTTTTTTGTACCCTTGCAACTAAATACATTATTATAATATAAACTACGCGAATATGAAAACGTATCACACCACAATGAGAATGATTATGGCGCTGGCCATAATGTTGTTCCCACTGCTCAAAGCCCATGCCGACTGGGACTGGCAGTGGACTGACACCTGGGGCGAAGCCGTCGCTTGGTGCGAA
>JAGCNZ010000013.1 GCA_017645655.1 Bacteroidaceae bacterium
CGAGGTGTGTGTTCATCAGGGTGCCGAACTCCCACAACGTGGCTGCCGCTACGACAGCAAAGAAGAAGAAGGCACTGACGGGACTATAGACGGTGCAGCCCACGAGCAGCAGCACATAGATGGCACCAGTCAGGGTGCGGACAACTAAACTGCGTAAATTCATAATTCACAATTCATAATTCATAATAAATACTGTCATCTTTCATAATTCTTAGTTCATAATCATACTACGCTCTGCAACAATGTGAAGAGAATAACTATGAATTATGGATTGTGAATTATGAATTATCCATGAGTTCTTCTGTGCGGCTGGTCCAGGGACGAGGGCCGAAGATGCGTTCCACGTCTTCTGCGAAAATGACTTCCCGCTCGATGAGCAGTTCGGCGAGGGCAGCGTGACCTTCTGCGTTCTTGTTGAGGATGTCCTTTGCCCGGGCGTACTGCTCGGCAATCATGGCTTTTGTCTCTTCGTCGATGAGCTGTGCCGTTGCCTCGGAATACGGGCGCTGGAAGCCGTACTCCTGATTGTCGTAGTAGCAGAGGTTAGGCAGTTTGTCGCTCATTCCCATGTAGGTTATCATGCTGTAGGCTTGCTTTGTGACGCGCTCGAGGTCGTTCATTGCTCCGCTGCTGATGTGTCCGCAGAAGAGTTCCTCAGCTGCGCGGCCTCCCAACGTGGCGCACATCTCGTCGAGCATCTGCTCGCGAGTCGTTATCTGACGTTCCTCGGGCAGATACCAGGCTGCGCCGAGGGCACGTCCTCGCGGCACGATGGTGACCTTGACGAGTGGGTTGGCATATTGCAAGAGCCAGCTGATGGTGGCGTGGCCTGCCTCGTGGAGCGCTATGGTGCGTTTCTCGTCGGCGGTCATCACCTTGGTCTTCTTCTCCAGTCCGCCGATGATGCGGTCCACGGCGGCAAGGAAGTCGTCCTTGTCGACTGCCTTCTTGCCGTTTCGTGCCGCGATGAGAGCGGCTTCGTTGCAGACGTTGGCGATGTCTGCTCCGCTGAATCCCGGTGTCTGACGTGCAAGGAAGTCGATGTCGAGGGACTGGTCTGTCTTGATGGGCCTGAGGTGAACTTGGAAGATTTCCTTGCGTTCGTTCACATCCGGAAGCTCCACATGTATCTGCCGGTCAAAGCGTCCGGCTCGTAGCAGGGCTTTGTCGAGGATATCCGCACGGTTTGTGGCTGCCATGATGATGACGCCGCTATTGGTTCCGAAGCCGTCCATCTCGGTGAGCAACTGGTTGAGTGTGCTTTCTCGCTCGTCGTTGGCACTGACCTGGACGCCTCGGCTGCGTGCTCGTCCCACGGCGTCTATCTCGTCGATGAAGATGATGCATGGGGCTTTTTCCTTAGCTTGGCGGAAGAGGTCGCGCACTCTGCTTGCTCCTACACCCACGAACATTTCGACGAAGTCGCTGCCCGACATGCTGAAGAAGGGCACGTCGGCTTCGCCTGCCACTGCCTTTGCAAGGAGTGTCTTGCCTGTTCCGGGAGGTCCCACGAGGAGTGCTCCTTTGGGTATCTTGCCGCCCAGTTCGGTGTAGCGCTGCGGGTTTTTGAGGAACTCGACGATTTCCTGCACCTCGAGTTTCGCGCCTTCCTGTCCTGCGACGTCGGCGAAGGTCACTTTGTTCTCGTCGTCTTTTTCGAAGAGCTTCGCGCGGCTCTTGCCTACGCTGAAGATGCCCATCGGTCCTCCGCTGTCGCTGCTTCCCCCCATTCGCCGCATGAGGAAGATCCAGAAGAATATGATGAAGATGAGCGGTCCGAAGCTCCAGAAGAAGTGCATGAAGTCGTCTTCGCCCTGGCGATACTCTATCTCGCCTTTGAAGTTCTCGAGCGTTTGCTGTTCACTGATGAAGTCCTCGAGTTTGTCGGCCGACGGGATTTGCACCACGACGAACGGCCTGGTGCCTTGATTCACTTTCTGCTCCTTGAAGACGTCGCGTATGTGGCTTGGCTCGACGTACATCTGCAGTGCTCCCTCCTTTTTGTTGACGACGATGCGCTGTGCGTAGCCTTGCTCCACGTAGCTTTTGAACTCGCTGTAGCTTGCGTTGCGCGAGGAGCCGCCGGACAGTGGGCTGCTGTCGCCGTTGTAGAGCATGAAGCCCAATATGACGGCGATGATGATGTAGATCCAGGTCAGGCTGATTGGCGAGCCGGGCTTCCTGTCCTTTTTACCTTTATTGCTGTTCTTTCTGTTCTTGTTTTCGCTCATAGGTGTGGCGTTCAGTCGAGGTTAGGAATGCTGCTGAGGTCGGCATCGGCCCAGAGGTGTTCGATGTCGTAGAACGAGCGCAGTTCGGGCAGGAAGATGTGGACGATGACGTCTGCAAAGTCCATGGCGACCCATGCAGAGTTGCCGAGTCCGCTGACGGCAAGTGGTTTGGCTGCCACTTTCTCTCGGCAGGTGTCGCCGACAGAATGGGCGAGCGCGGCCACCTGCAACGGCGAACCGCCCGAGCAGATGACGAAGTATTGGCATATCGTATCGGGTATTCCCGTGAGGTCGGCCACCACGATGTCGCGCCCCTTCTTTTCCTGCAGTCCTTCCACAATGGCATCCACCAGCTCGTTCTTCTTTTTCTTCATTCGCGTTATATAAAAATATGTATAAGTATCAATTGCGTGCAAAGATACGAAAAATTAGTTCACAAATCACATAAAGCGGTTCATAATTCAACATTATTAAGTTTTTTTTTGCAAATTATTTGGTTGGTTTGTAAAAATGACGTACCTTTGCAGCGCATTTCGGGTGAAATGCCCGCACAACTGGGCTATGGTGTAATGGTAACACTGCAGATTCTGGTCCTGCCTTTCCTGGTTCGAGTCCGGGTAGCCCAACAGCGAGAAGAGAAGGCTGCGCTATGGAAGCGCGGCCTTTTTCGTGCCACCCTCCAGACCCAGGCTCCCCCCGGACTCCCCCTTGACGCGGAGACTCCCTAACCCCCTTCAGGGGGAACTATAAACGTCACGTGGGTAAAATGAAAATATCACGTGGAATATTTGAAATATCACGTGGGTAAAATGAAATTATTACGTGGGTAAATTCCAAACATCCCGTGCCGTGTTTCTTGTCTCGTCGTGGCGTTCCGGAATCAAAAGCCCGCTTTTCCTCGAAAAAACTTCCGTTTTCTTTTGCGTTTTGCGCTTTTCTTCGTACTTTTGCACCCGCAAACATCAAAAAACAAGCTATTCTATAACAACAATGGACGACTATCACGCGGATAATTACGATTCGTAGCGCTCCGGAGTCTGCATCGCCATGCACACTCCACAGGGAGCCTGAAACACATGTGCATGGACCCCAAAAAAACAAAAGGAGGAAGTAAACGATGCGAACTTACTGGAACACTTCGAATGGTCTGCGTGCCATCGAAGAATGGCAGCCCGGCTGCTGGGTGCAGGTTACCTGCCCGACGGAAGATGATGTGACATTCCTGGAGCAGACGCTCAAAATCCCTGACTACTACATTAGCGACATCGCCGATACCGACGAGAGAGCCCGCTACGACATCGACGACGGCTGGGTGCTCATCATCCTGCGTATCCCATACGTCAAGGAGAACAAGAGCCGCACCCCATATACCACGATTCCGCTGGGTATCATCATGAAGGGCGACGTGCTCATCACAGTCTGCAACTTCGAGACAAACATGATGATCGACTTCGTCTCCTACCAGCAGAAACGCGGCCTGGGCTTCGTCGACAGCGTGGATATGATATTCCGCCTGTTCCTCTGCTGCGCCGTCTGGTACCTGAAACGACTAAAGCAAATCAGCACACGCATAGATAAAGCCAAGCAGAACCTCGACCACAAAATCAGCAACACCGACCTCATCTCCCTCAGCCGCCTGCAGGACAGCCTCACCTACTTCGTCACGTCCATCCGCGGCAACGAGAATCTCCTCTCGAAACTCAAGTTCAAACTCCCCATCGACGAGCTCGACGCAGACATGATAGAAGACGTCGGCATCGAAATGAGCCAGGCACGCGAGACGACAAACATCTATGCAAACATCCTCGACTCCACCATGGACACCTATGCCAACCTCATCAACAACAACATGAACTCCGTCATGAAGATGCTCACCAGCATCAGCATCATCCTGATGTTCCCGACCCTCATAGCAAGCCTCTTCGGCATGAACCTCGTCAACGGCATGGAGACCGTCTCGTGGGGCTTCCCCCTCGCACTCGTGCTATCAGTCGTGGTGACCGTCCTCTTCATGTGGTATTTCAAGCGCAAAACGTGGATTTAGTTTTCAATTCATAATTCATAATCCATAATTCGCAGTTGTTTTTTCAATTTAGAAACAAAAAAGAAGCTCTTTCCTTGCAGGTTAGGGCTTTTTTTACTTACTTTGCGACCACTATACCTATTTTTATATTACTATTATGACTGACGAATTAGAAACTACTGCCCTTGAGCAGTCTTCTGAGATTACTAACGAACAAGTTGAAACTGCAGCTCCCGAAGCCCAGCAGGAAAGCCAACCCGTGGCAGAAGCAGAGCCCGCGCCCGCTCCCGAACCAGAGGAAGAGCACGCTCCGGAAGCAGAGAGCGACACCCCGGAACCCGAGCAGGACATCGTGCAGCAAACCTTCAAGACCAAGCAAGAAGTGGTTGCACGTGTGCAGGAAATCGCCCAAAGCGGCGAGGCAGGCGACAAAAACGAACTTGCCCTGCTGAAGCAACTCTTCTACAAGTTCCATAATGCAGAGGTTCAGGAAGCCTTCAAAGCCTTCCTCGAAGCAGGAGGAGAGCAGGAGAAGTTCGTGCCGGAAATCGACGCGGCTGAGCCCGCCTTCCGCGACGCCATGCAAACCATCCGCGAACGACGTGCCGCGATACAGGAAACACTGGAACAGCAGAAGCAGAACAACCTGAAGCGCAAGCTCGAGATACTGGAGCGCATCCAGCAGTTAGCCTCGACGCCCGAGGAAGCGAACCAGAATTTTGATGAGTTCAAGGCACTGCAAAACGAGTGGAAGGAAATAAAGGCTGTGCCGGCGGAGCGTGCCACGGAGCTTTGGAAGAACTATCAACTCTACGTGGAACAGTACTATGATTTGCTGAAGCTGGGTCATGAGTTGCGCGACTACGACTTCAAGAAGAACCTGGAGACCAAGATGCGTCTTATCCAGCAGGCAGAGGCGCTTGCCGAGAACCCTGACGTGCTGCAGGCTTTCAACCAGCTGCAGACGCTGCATCAGGAGTGGAAGGATACTGGCCCCGTTGCCAAGGAAATCCGCGAAGACGTGTGGGCAAAGTTCAAGGAGGCTTCTACAGTCATCAACAAGAAACATCAGGCATACTTTGATGCCATTAAGGCTCGCGAGGAGGAGAACCTGGCGAAGAAGACCGCGCTGTGTGAGCAGCTCGAATCCTTCGGGACAGAAGGGCTCAAGACCTTCGCCGACTGGGATGGCATCACGCAGAAAATCAAGGAGCTGCAGGCAGAGTGGAAGACGATTGGCTTTGCTCCGCAGAAGATGAACACTGCCATTTTCGAGCGTTTCCGCGCGGCGTGCGATGCTTTCTTCGAGAAGAAGAACGCTTTCTTCAAAGACTTGAAGGAGGAGCTGAACACGAATATGGCGAAGAAGAAGGAGCTCGTGGAGAAGGCTGAGGCACTGATGGAGAGCACGGAATGGCGCTCTACGGGCGACATCCTCATCAACCTGCAGAAGCAGTGGAAAGAGATAGGAACGGTGCCGCGCAAGTATAGCGAGGACCTCTGGAAGCGCTTCACGGCTGCTTGCGACCATTTCTTCGAGGCGCGCCAGGCTGCCACGGCCGACGTCCGCAATGAGGAGAAGGCCAACAAGGAGCAGAAGCTCGGCATCATCCAGCAGCTCAGGGAACTGGCTGAGACTGAGGGCGAGAACATCATCGACAAGGTGAAGGAGCTGCAGCAAAAGTGGAGCGAGGTGGGCCACGTGCCCTTCCGCGACAAGGAAACGCTGTACAAGGAGTACCGGGCGCTCTGCGACAAGATCTACGACGCATACGGCGTGAGCCAGGCAAAGCGCCGTCTCAACAATTTCCGCAAGAACTTGGCGGAGAGGATGGAGAGTGCCGGCAGCACCCTCGGCGACGAGCGCCAGAAGATGCAGCGTGCCTACGAGCGCATGCTCGCTGAGATCAAGACCTACGAGAACAACATTGGTTTCCTCAATGCGGGTAGCAAGAAGGGCAATTCGCTGGTAGAGGCGATGAACAAGAAGGTGGAGAAACTCCGTGAGGAGCTCAGCCTGCTGGCCCAGAAAATCAAGGCCGTCGACGAACAGATGAGGGAAGAGTAGCAGACGCTCCACGCGATGACGGGAAACGTGGCACGTGACGTTTGAAATTTACCCACGTGATAAATTCATTTTACCCACGTGATATTTCAAATATTCCACGTGATAATTTCATTTTACCCACGTGACGTTTTCAGTCACTCCCTGTGACCTTCTATCTTTCTCCCCGTAAAAGTGGAGTTAGAGGGGTTCTTTGGGGAGGGGTTTTCCATGCGACGTTTCCCCTCGCAACCTTTCCAAATAGCAAACGCCTGCCTTCGAGATTCATGTCTCGGGACAGTGCGTTTGTTGTTTTTCTATCCCAAAATTCGCCTGACAATGCGCAAAATGTCTTATTATATCACGAAAAAGGGAACAAAGATGTATTTTTAATGACCTAAATAGTGCTTTTTCGGATATAATTTTGTACCTTTGCAGCCGATTAGTGCGCACTATGCGCGCACGTACATAATGATAAATAAGGATTAGGGAGCAGGAATCAGCATGAAGTGCACGGTAAAAGCAGTCCAGACCAGACGTCAGATGAACGACTTCCTGGCACTCCCCCGAGTGATATATCGGGGCAATCCGTGCTATGTTCCTGACCTCGAATCCGAGGTGCACGACTGGTTCGACCCGAATCGCAACCCCGGGTTGAAGCATTGCGATACAGCCCTCTTCGTAGCCTACAACGAGTCAGGAAAGCCAGTGGGCCGCATCGTGGGCATCATCAACCACAAGGCCAACGAGATTTGGAAAGGCCGATGCGTGCGCTTCGGATGGATAGAGTTCGTCGACGACACCGACGTCTCGGGCGCTCTGCTCAAGGCAGTCGAGGACTGGGGACGCTCGAAAGGCATGAACTCCATACAGGGTCCGCTCGGCATCTCCGACTTCGACAAGGAGGGCATGCTCGTGGAGGACTTCGACAAAATGGGCTCCGCCATCACCATCTACAACCCATCCTACTACCCCGAGCACATGGAGAAGCACGGCTACGGCAAGGAAGTGGACTGGGTGCAAGTGAAAGTCGAGGTGCCGGCAGAAGTGCCGGAACGCTTCGCACGCGTGCAGAAGCTGGTGACCGACCTGTATGGGCTGAAAGTCAGAAAGCTCACAATCGACGAAATCCTCAAGGGCAGCTACGGACGCAAGATATTCCGACTGCTCAACGAGGCTTACAGCCAGCTCTTCGGCTACACCCCCCACACCGACGAGGAAGCAGATGCCTTCGTGCTGCAATACATCAAGATGCTCGACCTCAGGATGCTCCCCATGGTGGAGGACAGCGAGGGAAACCTCATCGCATGCAGCATCACCATGCCCAACCTCGCGCGAGCATTGCAAAAGTCGGGCGGCAGAATGTTCCCCTTCGGCTGGTACCACCTGCTGCGCGCCCTGAAGTGGGGGCACGAACCCGAAGTGGAGCTCCTCCTCATCGCCGTCCATCCCGAATGGCAAGCCCTGGGCATCAACGCATTGCTCTTCGCCGACCTCATCCCCATCTTCAACGAAATGGGATTCCGCAGCGCAGAGACAGGGCCAATGCTCGAGACCAACATGAAAGTCCTCTCGCAGTGGAAAACGCTCAACCCCATGACATACAAGCGCCGACGCTGCTTCAGCAAGGAGATAGATAAAGCATAATCGAAAATCGTAAATACTCAAACAAATGAATAGGGTAGTAATAACAGGCATGGGCATATGGTCCTGCATCGGAACAACGCTCGATGAAGTGCGCGACGCACTCTATCAGGGCAAGAGTGGCATCATCTTCAGCCAAGAACGCAAAGACGCCGGCTTCCGCTCGGCACTCGTGGGCAACGTACCCAAAGTGGACCTCAAACCATACGTGCCACGCAACCTCCGCAACTTCATGCCCGAAGAGGCCATGTACGGCTACATAGCCACCAAGCAGGCACTCGACAACGCAGGCATCGACGAAGACTACCTCAACACACACGAAGTGGGAATCATCTACGGCAACGACTCCGTAGCAGAAGCTACAATGCAAAGCCTCGACAAGTTCCGTCAGGCAAACAGCACCGTAGCCTGCGGCAGCGGAGCCATCTTCCAAAGCATGAACTCCAACATCACCATGAACCTCGCCTGCCTCTTCAAGCTTCGCGGCATCAACCTCACCGCATCGGCAGCCTGCGCATCAGGCTCCCAGAGCATCGGCCTGGGCGCACTCCTCATCTCGCAAGGCCTGCAGGATTGCGTGATATGTGGCGGCGCAGAAGAAAACAACATGTATGGCATCGCATCCTTCGACGGCATCCAGGCATTCTCCATCCGCGAGAACGAACCCGAGAAAGCCAGTCGCCCCTTCGATGCCAGCCGCGACGGACTCGTGCCAAGCGGCGGCGGAGCAACCGTCATCCTTGAAAGCTACGAGCACGCCGTCAAGCGCGGAGCCAACATCATAGCTGAAATAGTAAGCTGGGGTTTCTCAGGCAACGGCGACCACATCTCGACACCCAACGTGGCTGGCCCCGCCCGCTCCCTCGAACTCTGCCTCCGCAACGGAGGCGTTGACCCAAAGCAGATTGGCTACATCAACGCTCACGCCACCAGCACCGTCATCGGAGACCGTCGTGAAGCACAGGCCATCGCACAGCTCTTCGGCGAACGCACCGTGCCCGTCACCTCGACAAAGAGCCAGACAGGACACGAGATGTGGATGGCAGGAGCAAGCGAAATCATCTACTCCACACTCATGATGAAGAACGGCTTCATCGCAGGCAACATCAACTTCGAGAAACCCGACGAAGAGACCGCCTGCATCAACGTGCTGCCCGAAACCAAGGAGACACACTTCGACATGTTCCTCTCCAACAGCTTCGGCTTCGGCGGAACCAACTCAACCATCATCGTGAAGAACGTATAACATAGAATAGATAAAATAAGACAATATACATCACTAACCAAAACAGAAGAAAATGACTAGAGAAGAAATCATTGCTGAGATCAATGCCGAACTGGCAGAAGAGTTTGAAATCGATGAGTCGGCCATCACACCCGATGCTCCCATCTATCAGACCCTCGAGCTCGACAGCCTGAGCCTCGTTGACCTCATCGGTATCGTACAGACAAAGTACGGCGTGCTCATCTCTAAAGCCGAGCTTCCCAACATCAAGACTTTTGCTCAGCTCTACGACTACATCGAGCAGCACCAGAAGTAATAAGCGATTTGTAATTCATAATCACACCCTTCGCTCAAGTGCAGGGTGTAACAGGATTATGAATTATGAATTGTGAATTATGCATTGATGAACGATGTCCTGATTATCGGCAGCGGGCTGGGCGGACTGGAGTGCGGGGCACTGCTGGCCAAGCGAGGTCTTAAAGTGCTCGTGCTCGAAGGCTCCAATCAGCCGGGAGGCTGCATGCAAAGCTTCCGCAGAGGCGGATTGCATTACGATACAGGACTGCACTATGTGGGCGGACTAGCGCCTGGGCAGACGATGCACAATGCGTTTGCAGAACTCGGTTTGCTCGACCTGCCCTGGCAAAGGATGGACGAAGACTTCGACCACGTCATTATAGGTGGTCGGCACTTTGCCTTCCATCAAGGCTACGACGCATTCGTAGAGGGACTGGGCAAGGACTTTCCACATCAGAGAGAAGCCCTGCAAAGCTATGCCAACAGGCTGCGAAACATCACATTCGCAGATATGGATGTCTGCGCCTACGATTACCTCAGTCAGACATTCACGGACGAACTGCTCCTGAACGTCGTCAGCGCAGCTGCCATGAAGACAGAGCTTCGGCGAGAAACGCTGCCGCTGTTCAACTTCGCGCACACCTGTTCCAGCTACATCGAAAGCAGTTGGCGGCTAAAAGGCCATGGCAACCAGTTGGTCAACAAACTCGTCGGCACCATCGAAGAAGCAGGTGGCAAGGTGCTGACGCACAGCAAAGTGGTCAGCCTGACAGAGAAAGAAGGCCGCATCGAAAGCGCAACTTGTGCCAACGGACATGTCTACGAAGCCGAGTTCTTCATCTCCGACATCCATCCTGCCACACTATGCACTCTGCTCGAGGGTTGTCCTTCGGTAAGGAAAGCCTTTCGCAGACGCATGACAATGGCGGAGAACACCTGCGGTATGTTCACGGCGCAGCTCTGTATAAAGCGGGGTGCGTTGCGATACTTCGCGCATAACGTATTTATCTACGACAAGCCGAACGTCTGGACGATGACCGAGGAGAACAATCCCGTCAAGGGTGTCATGATAAGTGCAAGGGTGCCCGAGGATGGCTCCGACTGCCTGCGACAGCTGGATCTCCTTACTCCGATGCCTTGGCACGAATGCAGCGCTTGGACGCAGACCACGGTGGGACGTCGTGGTGAAGACTATAAAAAGTTCTGCCAGCGCAAGGCCGAGCAGTGTATCGCCATGGCCGAGCAGTACATTCCGGGTTTGCATGAGATGGTTGAGCAATGCTATACCAGCACGCCGCTCACTTATCGTGACTATCTGGGAAGTCCCGAAGGAGGAGCCTTCGGCATGCGCAAGGACTGCCGCGCCTCGTTGCTCAGTTTCCATTCGGTAAGCACAACGCTTCCCAACTTGTTGCTCACGGGACAAAGCATCATGTTGCCCGGCATCGAGGGCGTAACCATGACGGCTTTCGAAACATGCAGCAAGATTACGCAAGACAAAGCGAGACATTAATATATATATGATAAGAAAACTCTTTGCTACCATTGCCCTGCTTCTGACATTCGGTCTGAATGTTTTGGGACAGAAGATAACCGGTGTCATCCTCGATGCTTCTACCGGCGACAGTCTTTCCCTTGCAGGCGTGACATACAAGGAGCGCAAGGTTTCCACTATTGCCGACCTGGATGGTATCTTCTCCATCGCTCGCATCAACGGCGCAACGCTCAGTTTCTCTTGTATGGGCTACAAGGAAGAGACGGTGAACATCACGAAGGCAACGCCTAGCCGTCTCACCATCAAGCTCAAGCCCGACACGAAAGCCTTGCAAGAGGTCGTTGTCAAAGCTGAAAGGAAGCGTTATGTTCGTAAGGACAACCCGGCAGTCGAGCTCATGAAGCGCGTCATCGATGCCAAAAAGGATACTAAGCTCGAGAACCACGACTACTATATGTACAACAAGTACCAGAAGTTGTCGATGGCGCTCAATGACTATAAGGTCAAGGAACTTGACAGCACTGATGTCGGCAAGGTGAAGTGGACGCAACAGGCAGAGTTGAGCCCTTACAACAACAAGATGGTTGTGCCTATCTCTCTGGATGAGACGGTGACGCAGCACATCTACCGTAAGGACCCCAGGTCGGAGAAGGACATCATAACAGGTGAGCAGAGCACTGGCTTGAACCAGCTGTTTGCCACTGGCGAGATGATTAACACGACGCTGAAGGAGGTCTTTCAGGATGTCGACATATACGACAATTACATTAAGCTCCTGAAGTTCCCGTTCTTGAGTCCTATCGGAGCTGGTGCCACAACGTTCTACAGGTACTACATTACCGACACCGTGTTGGTCGACAAGGACTCCTGCTATCACTTGACGTTCACGCCAAACAACCCGCAGGACATCGGGTTCAATGGCGATATCTACATTCTGAAGGATTCTACACTTCATGTAAAGAAGTGTCACCTCAGCATTCCGAAGAAGAGCGACGTCAACTTCGTCAGCTCGCTTCACATCGACCAGGTGTACAGCCAGCTGCCTAACGAGGAATGGGCGCTGACGAACGACGACATGTGGGCCGAGATGACTTTGCTCGGCAAGAGTGTCTTGGTGGTGCGCAACACGCGTCTTTCCGACTATAGCTTCGAGCCGCTCCACAAGAATCTCTTCAAGGGGCAGGCCAAGGTTAAGCACATGGCAGACTCGCGCAATCAGGACGAGGAGTTCTGGAACCAGTATCGTGCTGTCGAACTTTCGCAGAAGGAAGGTGGATTGGGCGACTTCATGACGGCGATGTCGAAGTCGAAGAACATGCGTATTCCCCTGCTTATCGTGAAGACGCTCTTCGAGAACTATATTGAGACTTCTAAGGCGGGCAAGCCGAGCAAGTTTGACATAGGTCCCGTCATCAGCACCTTCTCGAACAACTTCCACGATGGCTTCCGCCTACGTGCCGGCGGTAAGACGACGGCGGCCTTCAATAAGCATTTCTTCATCGAAGGTCACTATACCCATGGATTCAAGTCTGGAGGCAATTACTATGGCGTCGAGGCGAACTATTGCTTCAATAAGAAGAAGAACTCTTCGTTCGAGTTTCCGCAGCGCATGCTTGTCTTCGAGAGTTCGTACGACGTGACGTCTGTCTCCGACAGGTTCTTGAAGAACAGTAAGGACAACTTCTTTGTCATGTTCAAGACCGAGACTGTGAAGATGCTTTACAAGAATAACAAGCAGCGCTTGGGCTTTGTCTGGGAGACGGACTATGGCCTGAACTTCACGACGAACGTCATCGCGGAAAGCAACAAGCCGACCGGCGACTTGCGTTTCATCCATTTGGATGGTGAGACGGAGGACTTCAGGATGCGCACCACGGAGTGGAATGCGTCCGTACAGTTCTGCCCTGGACAGACATACATCAACACCAAGCAGGACCGTTGGCCCATCAATAAGGACCGTCCGGAGTTCACTATCCGACATGCCATCTGCTTTAAGGGTATCCTGGGCGGCCAGTATGCTTCGAACCAGACTGAGGTCGGGATATTCAAGCGCCAGTGGCTCGGCAGTTGGGGTCGCATCGACCTTTATGCTTCGGGCTCTATCCAATGGAACAAGGTGCCGTTCCCGCTTCTCATCACACCCCCGTCGTGCATCTCGTATGTCGAGCAGGAGGGTACTCTCAACATGCTCCGCAACATGGAGTTCTTTATGGACCGCCGAATCTTCTGGTCTATCTCGTGGAACATGAACGGCAAGATTTTCAATCGCATTCCGCTTTTCAAGAAGCTGAAGCTCCGCGAGTACCTGGCTTTCCGAGGCGTCTGGGGTTCCCTGACAGACAAGAACAATCCGCTCGTCAACACTGGCGACGGGATGCTCTATCAGTTCCCCGAGCGCTCCTATGCCATCGATGGCAGCAAGCCCTACATGGAGGTGGCGGTCGGCATCCGCAACATCTTAAAGGTTTTCGGCGTGGACTATGTGCGCCGACTCAACTACTTCGACCATCCCGGCATCAAGAAGAATGGCGTACGCTTCAACCTGACGTTCTCCTTCTGACACTATATAATATATAATGTATAAAGCGAAACAGACTGTCGTGGCACGTTTACTCACCTTTTTCCTCCTGCTCCTGATGCAATGCCCGCTGCTTGGCATTATGTCTAAGGCGTTGGCTATCAACATCCCACGCGAGCATATCTTCGTGTTCGAGCGCAATACGAACACCAACTATGTGTGTTACGACATCAACCTCAAGGACGGCAAGCTCAATCAGAAGGAGCCGCTCAAGACGTATTGGGTGCTGGGGCACGAGACGCGCATCGAGGGACTGACCTTCCTCGACCGCAAGATGGCCTTCGGCGTCAAGGTTGTCAAGGCTACCGACGACGAGGCTGTCGTGCACCTGACGGCCTACAAGGGCCTGAACATCCGCCTCTGCAAGCGTGGGGGCAAGTGGGTAGGCATCGTCAAGATAGGCGGTCACGAGATTATCCTGCAGAAGATGTTCGCACAGATGAAGCCGCCGGTAAATGCCAGATGCGAATATGTCGAGGTGATAGGCACGGACCTCAAGACCGGTGAAAAGCGCACGGAACGCATCAATCCATAAAATGAGCCCTTCGCAGGAAGGGCTTTTTTCGTGTCGTCACGTGGCGTGTCTGAAAACGTCACGTGGGTAAAATGAAAATATCACGTGTAATATTTCAAATATCACGTGGGTAAAATGAATTTATCACGTGGGTAAAATGAAATCATCCCGTGCTGCGTCAGACGGCACCGCCCGCGTGATGTTCAAAGCAACGCTTCGATGGCCTTCTCCAGGTCGGGGATGTCTTCTCCGCGAGCCTGCAGGTCGCAGTTGCGGTCGATGAGGAAGAAACTGGGCAGGCGCTGCACGTCGTAGAGTGTCAGCATGTCGCTCTCCAGCCCCTCATCGCAATAGACGCTCACCCAGGGCAGTGCCTCGCTTCGCTGCTTCCAGAGATGTTGGCTGGCATCCACGCTGACTTGGTAAATCTCGAAGCCTTTGTCGTGAAATTTTTCGTAGATTTCTCGCAAAAGCAACGTCCTTTCCGTGCTTCCGTCCAAAGAAAACGCGGTGAAATCGAGCAAAATCACATTCCCTCGCAGGTCGCTGAGCGTGCGCTCCTGTCCGCGAATGTCATGAAAAGTCATGTCTATGATGCCCAGCTCCCGCACTTTCTCCCCATCGATGTCAAGCACAATCTGACGCGGTTTCGCCAGGTTTCTGCGACCCTCCTGCACGATGTTGCAGAGGTTCTGGGTGCGTGGACTCGACGGAAATCTGTCGTTCCAGGCGTTCGCCACCGCGCGCATCCAGGTCAGGTCGCTCTTGTCGTGCATCGGATCGAAGATAAGGCTCTGGCCGAGCGTCTGGAAGCAAGCATAGTAGCTGTACGCCGTGCCGTAGTTCCCATGCAGGAAATCCTTCTTCACCTCCGCTTTGTACCTGTCCACCAGACGCTCGATTATGCTGTCCCTCTCCTGAATCGTGAAGTTGCGGTCCGTGGAGATGCGGCGTACATCTCGCTCTAAATCAGCCAGTTTCAGGCAAAGGAGTCGGATGGTGTCGCACGTTCCGCTGCCCTCCACACCATAGCCGAACGACAGGTTTTTCATGTCTGCCTTGATGCGGACACACTCTGTGCTGTCAATCGCCAGGTTGATGCCCTGCCCGCCGATGCGGAGACGGTAGAACTCGGGGCTGGCGACGCCTGGCTCCTCGAAACGGAACGCGCCGTCCTCCTTCAGCCGAACGCTGTCGATGGCGACTGGTCCCTCGCTCAGCGACAAATGCTCCAGGTAGAGCATCAGCGAGTCGGCTCCCGTGATGTTGCCCTCGATGCAGAACGTTTCCCCCTGTCGGCAACCGCAGAGAAAAACGAGGGCGGAGAGTATGAAAAGTGTCTTTTTCATCGTCTTCTTATGTGCTTTAGCATGTGCAAAGGTACGAACTTTTGCAAGAAAAAGAAAAATAATGAATTAGGAATTATGAATTATGAATTAAAATCACTACCTTTGCACGATTTTATATCATTTTTTGACGCAAAAAGAAACAATAAGTTAAACAAAACAAGATGAACGTAATTACAAAGACAGTCGAGTTGCCTGATGGAAGAACCATCAGCATCGAGACCGGGAAACTTGCCAAACAAGCCGATGGTTCCGTGATGCTCCGCATGAACAACACAATGCTCCTGGCCACTGTTTGCGCAGCCAAAGATGCCGTTCCCGGTACAGATTTCATGCCCTTACAGGTTGAGTACAGAGAAAAGTATTTTGCCGCTGGACGTTTTCCCGGCGGTTTCACGAAGCGTGAGGGTAAGGCAAATGACGACGAGATACTGACTTGTCGCCTTGTTGACCGCGCTCTGCGCCCCCTTTTCCCCAGCAACTATCATGCTGAGGTGTATGTAAATGTAATCCTCTTCTCTGCCGATGGCGTGGACATGCCCGATGCTCTGGCTGGCTTTGCCGCTTCTGCAGCCTTGGCTTGCAGCGATATTCCCTTCGAGGGACCCATCTCCGAGGTTCGCGTGGCTCGCATCAACGGCGAGTTTGTTATCAATCCAACCTTCCAGCAACTGGAGGAGGCCGATATGGATCTAATGGTTGGAGCGACGGAGGAAAACATCATGATGGTCGAGGGCGAGATGAAGGAAGTGCAGGAAAGCGACCTTCTCGCCGCACTTAAGGCAGCTCACGAGGCCATCAAGCCCATGTGCCGCCTCCAGAAGGAACTGGAAAAGGAACTCGGCAAAGACGTGAAGCGCGAGTACTGCCACGAGGTAAACGACGAAGAACTGCAGGCAGCCGTCAAGGAAGCTTGTTATCAGAAGGCTTACGACGTGACGAAGCAGGGTCTGGAGAAGCACGCCCGTGCCGAGGCTTTCGAGGCCATTCGCGAGGACTTCAAGGCAGCTTATGCAGAGGCTCACACAGATATGGCTCCCGAAGAACTCGAGGAGAAGAACGGCCTCATTGACCGCTACTATCATGATGTAGAGAAGGACGCGATGCGTCGCTGCATCCTGGACGAAGGCATACGCCTCGACGGACGTAAGACTACCGATATTCGCCCCATCTGGTGCGAGGCGAGTCCGCTGCCCGGACCTCACGGCAGCGCCATCTTTACCCGTGGTGAGACACAGTCGCTGGCAACCTGCACGCTCGGCACAAAGCTCGACGAGAAACTTGTCGACGATGTGCTCGTGCGTGAGTATCAGCGCTTCCTGCTCCACTACAACTTCCCTCCCTTCTCAACAGGCGAGGCAAAGGCGCAGCGTGGCGTAGGTCGCCGTGAGATTGGTCACGGCCATCTTGCCTGGCGTGGCCTGAAGGGTCAGCTGCCTAAGGACTTCCCCTATACCATCCGCGTAGTGAGCGACATCCTGGAGAGCAACGGTTCCAGTTCGATGGCAAGTACCTGTGCAGGTTGCTTGGCACTGATGGACGCCGGTGTTCCCATCTCTGCTCCCGTCAGCGGCATCGCTATGGGACTCATCAAGAATCCCGGCGAAGACAAGTACGCCGTGCTGAGTGACATCCTCGGCGACGAGGACCACCTCGGCGACATGGACTTCAAGACCACAGGTACGCCGAAGGGCTTGACCGCCACGCAGATGGACATCAAGTGCGACGGCCTCAGCTACGAGATTCTCGAGAAGGCCCTCATGCAGGCAAAGGCAGGTCGCGAGCACATCCTCGCTGAGATGATGAAGACGCTCGACAAGCCACGTCCAGAGCTGAAACCGCATGTGCCGCGCATCGAGCAGATGATCATCCCGAAGGAATTCATCGGTGCCGTCATTGGCCCGGGTGGAAAGATTATCCAGGGCATGCAGGAAGAGACCGGAGCAACCATCACAATCGACGAAGAAGACGGTGTAGGCAAGATTCAGGTGAGCGGTCCAAACAAGGAATGCATCGATGCAGCCATTGCGAAGATTAAGGCCATCGTGGCCGTGCCCGAGATAGGCGAAGTCTATGAAGGCACCGTTCGCAGCATCATGCCTTATGGTTGCTTCGTAGAGTTCATGCCTGGCAAGGACGGACTTCTCCATATTAGCGAGATTGACTGGAAGCGCCTCGAGACTGTCGAGGAGGCAGGCATCAAGGAAGGCGACAAGCTTCAGGTCAAGCTCTTGGAAATCGACCCGAAGACCGGCAAGTTCAAGCTGAGCCGCCGTGCCCTGCTCGAGAAGCCCGAAGGTTATGTAGAGC
>JAGCNZ010000072.1 GCA_017645655.1 Bacteroidaceae bacterium
ATTGTGGACCATACATCACAGGTAAAGTCGAACGTTCCGTCGAAGACCTTGGTAGCACCGTCAATACTTATCCAGTCATCGTTAGAATCGAATGAGCTCTTGCTGGTATGTGCGAGATAAACCTCGATATTGCGCGTGAAGTCGGGGCTCAGAGCAAAGAAGCTCATGCTTGTGATGACACCTCTTCCGCCAATCTCTTCCGCAGTGTAGATTTGTTCTGTCACTGCATAGTTATAATTGTGGTGAAAAGGCAGACGACAAGAAGAAGTCCTGCCGATAACCGGGCCTCCATTGAGGCGAATCTGGCTACGATAGATAAAATTCTCACCAGTAGTGCTGGATAAGTCCAAAGGATTAATGTCCGTATCGGAAGAATGAGCAACAGCCATATTCTCAATCGTATAACCTCCGCGGAAAAGGAGTGGACTTACGCCAGAGCCTGTGTTGTCGTCCATGGTAATGCAGAGGTTTGCGCCTGTGCCACTGCTATAACTGAATGGCGTGTTCAAGGTGATAGTCGTCCACCCATTCGAAACGAAGGTGACGTTGCCACTGAACACCTTTTCGGTAGCATCCACAGTAAACCAACTCCCAATGCCATAACTTCCCACTACTTTGAAGTAGAGGTCGATGTTACGTGTCGCCTCTTCGCCTGCGTTGTAATAGCTAATGGTGTTGATGGTCATACTACCTTTTAACTCGGTGTACAAGTAAAGCTGCTGTGAGAGAGAATAATTGGCATCTGTCACAGTGGGAAGACCCTGGAACGTGATGTTATTGGCTTCTGTGCCAATCTCCAAAGTCTCTGCCCATGCCATACTGAAACCCATCAGCATGAGCATTGTCATGAGTAATGTTTTCTTTTTCATAATAACTGATTTTATTGGTTAATACCTTATTCTATATTATATATTGTACGCACACGCATACCATTTACGCCACAAAGTTATAAAAAATTCCTTAAACACGCGCCCTTTGTTTGTTAACAATTCTTAAAAACGCATGAAAAAAATGCTTATTCATGCGACTTGCCAATGATTTAGGGGCAGAAAAGGGTTGCCATCACAGCAGAATCGGGTTATTTACAATAGCAAAGTAAGGACTGCCCCCCAATGAGCAAGGGCTCCTAACAGCACAAAGACATGCCAGATGGCGTGGAAGTGAGGCTTGGCGTCGTGAGCAAAGAAGTATGTGCCTGCGGTATAGGCGATGCCTTCGGCAAGGAGGAGCCAGAGGGTGACGGGCGTCAGGAGCTTAATGACCGGCTCGGCAATGAGAACGATGCTCCACCCCATAATCAAGTAAATGGCAAGTGAGAGACGCGGCCAACGCCCTATCGCATAGATTTTATAGAAGATGCCGCCTATCACAATCAACCATTGGAAGGCAAACACTGTCCAGCCGAGCCAACCGCCCACCACGCCGATGAGGATAGGGGTGTAGCTGCAGGCTATCATCACATAGATGCTGATGTGGTCGCACTTGCGCAAAGCATTCTTCACCTTCCCCTCTCTTACCCAATGATAAACGGTACTGCTCAGGAACATGAAGAACATGCCGACAATGAAGCAGATGACACCGAACGCCATCTGCCAACTGACATCGGCCGCGAGCCACACCAACCAGATGCTGCTTAAAGCGAAGATGGCACCAGCAAGGTGGGTCCAAGTGTTACCAAGCTCAGTCTTAATGGGCCAAAAGCGCTTCGATTGCATCCTGTGTCTGACGGGTCAAATCTTCGTAAGAATCGTTCTCCGAGGGCTTGATTGCCTGCAAGAACTTCACCTCGATGCGCTTCGGCCTCATGAAAGCGCTACCGCGAGGCAAGGCTTCGAAAGCACCACGGATGCAGACGGGCACGATGGGGACATTCAGTTCCTTGGCAAGGATGGCAAAGGTCTTCTTGAAGGGCACTGTCCCGCCATCGTGGGTGCGTGCTCCCTCTGGGAAGATGACGACGCGATGTCCCTGTCTGAGCACCTTCGCGAGCTTCAGGATGGAGTTCTTCAGGTTGGAGCGTTCCATGACAATCACGTTGCTCTGAGCCGCCATACGCTTGCGATAATTGCTGCGAACGTGCTCTTCAGTCGCATAGAAGTAGTATTCGTCGAGCTGGCCCCAGGGCAGGCCTGCGAGCACAAGCGGCCCGTCGGCAAAGCTTTGGTGGTTGGGGGCGATGATGCAAGCACCCTTCGCCGGGATGTTCTTCTCTCCCTTCACCTTGAGGCGATTGTAGAGGCGGAAGAGACCCTTCAGCAAACGCGACACAAAACGATATGCAAAACCCGAACTGGGCAAAGGCAGGTTATCGACTGGGCCATTGAGGAGTTGGTGCCAGTCCACTTCTTCTGCCTCCATCTTGGTCTTCTCGGCTGCCACATGGAGAGCCAAGGCTTCAATATTGGGGAATCCAGGCATCTGGTCCACTCCGACCGAGGTGCCAAAGGTGTTCTCGATGAAAGTCTGCAGACTTATCTTGTCGAGCGAATCCAGGGCGAGGTCGGTCTCAATATGGTCGGCCGCATGCACCTTCACGCCCTTTTCCTGCTCGATGAAGTTCTTCAACAAAACGTATTCCTCAAAAGTCGGCTCGGCTTTCGACTCTTGACTCTTGACCCTCGACTCCTGACTCTCCTTCAGGATGGCACCGAGCTTGTAGCGCTGAAGTTTCTCGAGTCTTGTTCTAGGCAACTCGCCTCGATAGACAAGCACGCTCATTATCTTCTTGTAGGCCGAGACGGTCATATTGTAAGGCTCCAGCACTTCACGCTTCAACTTGTCGGCCGCCTCGTTGTCGGTCAGCGTGGAAGCCCAGGCGGGTTGCGGCACGATGATGGCACGAAGCATGTCACCATCCTGGACGACTGCCGCTTCCTTGACGAACGTCTCGTACTTCTCGAGCTTATACTCTATCTCGCTGGGTTGCACGTTCTTACCATTGCTGAGGACGATAATCTCCTTTGTGCGACCTGTAAGGGTGACGCGACCGATGGAGTCGAACTGCGCGAGGTCGCCCGTGTGCAACCATCCGTCGCCGTCAATTACTTGTGCAGTCTCTTCGGGACGGTTGTAGTAGCCCTTCATCAGGTTCGGTCCTTTCACACAAAGCTCGCCATCCACCAGCTTGCACTCAACCCCCGGCAGGGGAAGTCCCGAGCAGCCAGGAATGTAATCGCCAGGGCGCGTAAAGGCAATGATTGGAGCTGTCTCCGTCATGCCATAGCCCTCGAGCACATCGAGGCCAAGCGTACGCAAGCCTTCACCTATCTCTTTGTCCAAAGCAGCACCACCGCTGACGCAGTAGTCGATGTGACCGCCCATCTTCTTCCTCACGGAGCCGAACACCAGACGGCTGAGCGTCCTGCTCTTGCAAACGCTGCAAAGCGCGAAGAGCATGCGGGCAATGGGCGACTCGTCTATCTTCTTCTTGATGCCTACGAAGAGTGTCTGCCAGAGTCGAGGCACGCCAATCATGATGCCCACTTGTCCGCGCTGGAGCGTATCCATGATGTCGGGACCAGAAAGCGAAGGACTGATGGCAACGCCGCCTCCCATGTATAGAGGAGCGATGAGCGAGCCCATGAGCGGCAGGATGTGATGAAGAGGCAGAAGAATAAGGACGCGACGTTTCTCAGTATAGATAGGCACGTCGTACGACACGCTATGCACGTTGGCTTTCAGAGCCGCATAACTGAGCATCACGCCCTTCGGAGAACCAGTTGTACCGGAAGTGTATATGATGACAGCAGTGTCGTCGTTGTCTGGCTCGGAAAGTGCTGCCCAAGGAAGGATGGAACATGCTGGCTCGTCCTGAAGCGACAAACTTTCGTAATCGTCAATAATGAAGATTTTTGGAGCCTCTTCTCCGTTAAAGAGAGACAGACTCTCACTCAGCACGGCTTCCTTCTCCTTCGACACCCAAACGGCATCAGGTTTACAGTCGTTCAAGATGTAGGCCACGTCACTTGCTGTGCTCGAAGCATCCACAGGCACAGCTACGCCTTCGTTCAGCCACACAGAGAAGAAGGCATACGCCCAGCCCTCGCGGTTCTCGCTGAAAATGACAGTCTTGGTCTGCTTACCTTTTGGTGTCTTTCGCGCAAACTGCGCCACGCGCTTAAGCAGTTCGCTGTAAGTCACATTGTGTTCGCCTGCGATGATGGCAATCTTGTTTAGGTCTATCATGGTCGTTCTGCTTAGTTGAGTCTCTTTATCGTTTGCTTCAGGATATGGAAAGCCGGGGCTGCCATATCTCCGTGACTGTAGCCTTGCATCTCATAGAGTGTGGCATCAGGATGGCCAACCAACTTAAGTATTCGCCAGAAGAAAGCCTGCTCCTCGTATCGGCCGTACAGCTCTATCTCGCGGTCGCCAGAAATGATGACGATGGGCGGAGCATCCTTGCGAACAAAGGTCATCGGAGCGTACTCGTCAATGGTGAGTTGAAGAGGTTCGAGACCTTGAAGCTTACGTATATTATAATGTGTGACGCATTGTCCGCTAAAAGGGATTAAGGCGCGAAGGGAGTCGGCATCGACGCCATACTTTTGCAGCCAGCGCTTGTCCAGCCCAATCATGTCGGTGAGATAGCCGCCGGCACTATGCCCACTGACATAAATGCGCTTGTGCGAGCCGCCGTACTTCTCAGCATTCTTGTAAGCCCAGGCCGTTGCAGCAGCAGCATCGTCGATACATTGGTCGGGGGTACATTTGGGCAAAAGGCGATAGTTAGCTGCAATGACAACATAGCCGCAGTCCTTCAACTCCTGTGGTATGAACTTGCTGCCGCCCTCGAGTCCTCCTCCGTGAAACCACACGACCACGGGGCAATCGTTCTTTCCTTCGGGATAATAGACATCGAGCTTACAGCGCTCCCTTGCATAAGCATCTTGCTCAGTATTGTAGGGTATGTCGCGCACTTCTTTATACGTCTGCTGAGCATCAGCGAGCGCACAAAAAGCCATTAGGCACAAAAAGAAGAATTGTTTCATGACAAATGTTGTTTAGCAATTCTGCTGCAAAGGTATAAAAAAAAGTTCATAGTTTATAGCCATAGTTCATATTTATTTCGTACCTTTGCAGAAAACGAAACAGGAATGGAGAGTAACAACAGAAATACAAAGCAAAGGTTGAGCAACACGATAAAGCCTGCTGAGATGGGGCTCGAGGAGTGGCAAGTTGCCTTAAGAAGGCAACAGGCACAGCGCGAACGTTTCATCATTAGTGAACTCGGGGCACCGTTCAGCCCGGGAGAGTATCAGGTTCGCAACCCGAAGTCTCGCAGCCAGTACAAAGTCATCTATCGAGGTGCCTACAGTCCTTGGAACTACTGTTCTTGCCCGGACTTCCGTACGTCTGGCCTCGGCACATGTAAGCACGTGGAAGGCGTGAAGCTGTGGCTGCAGGCAGAAGGGAAGGAAGTGCATAACGAAGAGCCCGACTACACATCTATATATATGGATTATCGCGGGGAGCGTTGCATCCGCATTCGCTTCGGTGAGGCACATCGCAAGGAACTTGCCACGATTGCAAAGGACTACTTCGACCAAGCAAATGTGCTTCGTCCTGAAGCCTATGCATACTTCGACTCCTTCCTCGAGAAGGCACGAGGCATCGACCCTTCTTTCCGTTGCTATCCCGATGCGTTGGAGGAAGTCATCAGCCAGCGCGAACGCCTCCAGAGGGCTGCACTTGCGGAGGATACTTACACGGATGAAACGCTGGACAATCTGCTCTCTGCCAAGCTTTATCCCTATCAGAAAGAGGGCGTTCGCTTTGCTTTCAAGGCAGGAAAAGCCATCATTGCCGACGAGATGGGACTTGGTAAGACCGTTCAAGCCATTTGTCTGGCCGAGATTTACCTCCGCGAGAAGATGGCAGAGAGCATGCTCATCGTCTGTCCCAACTCACTCAAATACCAATGGAAGAGCGAGATAGAGAGGTGGACGGGACGAAATGAAGTGCTCATCGTGGAAGGTTATGCCTCTCGTCGTCTTGAGCTTTACAAGGCCACGACACCTTATAAGATTGTCTCCTACCAGTCCCTCGCCAACGACATCAAAGCGCTGGGCAGGCTCTCGACTGACTTGCTCATCATGGACGAAGTGCAGCGACTCAAGAACTGGAACACGCAGTTGGCATGGGCCGTACGCAGAATCGATGCGCACTACAATGTCCTGCTCTCAGGAACACCACTCGAGAACAACCTCGACGAACTTGTCTCCATCGTGCAACTCGCTGACCCATACTGCCTCTCGCCACTCTACAGGTTTCGCTACGACCACATCATCACCGACCCAGAATCAGGCAAAGCCGTAGGTTATAAGAACCTCAATGACATCAAGAACAAATTGAAAGACACGCTCATTCGCCGCACAAAACAGAGCGTCCAACTGCAATTGCCGAAGCGAACGGACCAGTTCCTGCTTATCCCCATGACACCAGAACAAAGCAGTCGCCACGAAGAGTTGCGTGCCGCCGTTGCCCGACTGGTGAGCAAATGGACGAGAACTCACAACTTGAGCGAGGAAGAGAGGCGGCGCTTGTTGCTTATGCTCGGACAGATGCGCATGCTTGCCGACAGCACATTCATCCTTGATCAAGACCAAGAAAGCAGGCACGATGTAAAAGTCGGCGAGGTGATGAACATTCTGGAAGATGCCTTGAGTGGCGGCACGGCAAAGGTAGTCATCTTCAGCGAATGGGAACGCATGGCCCGACTCGTGGCCTCAGAACTTGACACACGCAGCATCCCCCACCAATTCCTGCATGGAGGTGTGCCAGCTAAGAAGCGTGAAGAACTCATCGAAACCTTCACAAACGACCCTGACCAGCGCATCTTCCTCTCCACCGACGCAGGTTCTACGGGGCTCAACCTGCAGGTCGCCAGCATCCTCATCAACCTCGATCTGCCTTGGAACCCAGCCATCTTGGAACAACGCATTGGCCGCATCTATCGAATAGGGCAGGAGACACCCATCCAAGTGCTGAGCCTTGTCTCGAAAGACTCCATCGAGGAGAGCATGATAGACCGCCTGCGCTTCAAACACTCCATGTTCGAAGGAGCCCTCGATGGCGGCGACGACACCATCTTCCTCAGCGAAGACCGCTTCAAAGGGTTCATGGAAAGTCTTGCCCCAGCACTGTCAGAGAGAGAGAAAGAAGAGGAGCAAGGGGCAAGGAGCAAGGAACAAGAGAACACCTTTGGCATCCAAAATCAATCCTCATGCCCCTCTCCCCTTGCTCCCAGCCCCGAAATCACCACCTTCCTCACCTCCCTTCGCGACATTCTTCAGTCGCCAGAAAAGACCAAGCAACTCGCAGAAGCAATCACACAGATACTGAGCATCTCCTCCGACTCCTCGCATGAAGGGAAAGAGAAGGATAATTGTGAACTTTGAATTGTGAATTATGAATTATAGTTTACTTGTGACCGGAGCCAGCGGCTTCATTGGAAGTTATATCGTTGAAGAGGGTTTGAAACAAGGTTTCGAAGTCTGGGCGGGCGTTCGAGGCACGTCGAGTCGGAAATACCTGCAGGACGAACGCATACACTTCGCTCAGCTCGACATGCAGAATCCCACGAAGTTGCGCGACCAGCTCCTCGCCTACAAGTCCGAGATGGGCGGCAAGGGCTGGGACTTTGTCGTGCATGCAGCGGGTGCCACGAAGTGCTTGCACCGCGAGGACTTCTTCCGAACCAACACCGATGGCACTAAGAATCTCATCGACGCGCTGCGCGAGGCAGAGATGGTTCCGCAGCGATTTGTGTTCCTGAGCAGCCTGAGCATCTTCGGAGCCATACGCGAAGAGCCCGTACGTCGCCCAACAGAAGACAATCCGTGGGTGTATGCCCCGATTCTTTTGACTGACGAGCCCAAGCCTAACACCGCTTATGGCGAGAGCAAACTGGCTGCCGAGCATTACCTCGTTGCACAAGAGGATTTCCCCTACACCATTCTGCGTCCGACTGGAGTCTATGGTCCTCGCGAGCGCGACTACTTCCTGATGGCTCAGAGCATTAAGCAGCATATTGACGTGGCGGCAGGTTTGACGCCTCAGGAGATTACTTTCGTCTATGTTCAAGACGTCGTGCAAGCCGTTTTCAAAAGCATGAAAGCACCAAAAGCGGAAGGGAAAGCCTACTTCCTGAGCGATGGAAAAATCTATAACAGCCGTAGTTACAGCGACCTCGTGCAACATTATCTCGGCGGTCCTTGGGTGCTTCACCTGAAGTTGCCGCTCTTTGTATTGCGAGCCATCTGCTGGGTGAGCGGTAAGATAAGCAGGCTGACGGGCAAGATGAACGCCTTGAACGACGACAAGTTCAACATCCTCTCCCAGCGAAACTGGCAGTGTGAAATAGAGCCAGCCACCCGCGACTTCGGCTACGAACCGCAGTGGAGCCTCGAAAGGGGCGTGGAGGAGAGCATCAACTGGTACAGGAAAGAAGGTTGGCTCTAATTGAGTCTGACCTTTCTTCCACCATTAATATAGATGCCTTTCTGCGAAGGTTTGCCTTGGAGACGACGTCCGCTCAGGTCGTACCAAGTGTCGTCCGATGAAGGTTGAGCCTTGATGTCGACTATTGCATCAGGTTCCGAACCAGCATAATCCACCCAATCCCAGGCAACATAATCCCAACGTTTGGGCGACCAGCCCTTTGTTTTGGCTGCTTCAACCTGCATGGTATTGATGATGTTCTGGTCTTCTTCGTCGTAGATAACGTTCATCGTTCCTTCCCACCATGTGTTTACCTGGGGCAAACTGGCAACGAGAATTCCCATCGCCGCCTCGGATATCTGGTTTTTATATATGTGGAGCGTAGTCAAGTTCTTGCAGTTCGAGAAATCGAGCCCCTTGATTTGGTTGTTGTTGCAGTACAGTTCTGCAAGTGAGATATTCTTTGAGAGGTCGAGTTCAGATAGTTGATTATTGTCGCAAGACAACACTCCGAGAGCTAAGTTCCCTGTGACATCAAGTTCTGCCAACTGGTTTTCCGAGCAATAAAGGGCCACCAACATTGGGAAATGCTCGATGCCTTTCAGGCTTTGAATGCCTTTGTTGGACACATTCATTATTGTTATAGATGGCAGTTCGGAACCTTTCAGCACCCCATCTGCACCGTAGCTCTGCTCAAGAATCCATGTTCGGAAGGCTTCGTCGGGGAAGTTCTCGGCATTGACCTCAACGTCTTCTCCGCTGCCCTGATATTCTGTCCAAGTGTACAATTCACCAAATTTCGGTGTCCATCCCTTTGCCCTTGCGGCAGCAACCTGTGCGAAGGTCATTTGGTTCTCCTCATTCTCGAAGTAAATTGCCAGCATCATTCCATTGCGGTTGCTGCTCAAGTCGGGCAGGCTCTCGATAAGCGCGTCCATCTTCTCCCCTTTGAGTTGGTTCTGATAGAGGGAGATGACGGTCAACTCGCTGCACCCCGCGACATTGAGCGAGGTGAGTTTGTTGTTGTAGCAATACACCGAAGTGAGTTTCGTGTTCTTCGAGAGGTCGAGTTCTGTCAGGTTGTTGTTGTAACAATAAAGGTCCGTGATTTCTGTAAAATACTCGATGCCTTGCAGACTTGCAATGTTCTGGTCGTTAACGTAAAAGTATCTGGCATTCCGCAGGGTTGCGCTCGTCAGCTTTTCACCGTAGTAGCTCAAGATATAATTGCGGAAGTTTTCGTCCGGAAAAGTGCGTTCGTTCACCTCAACCTCCGGCACTTTCTCGTACCAGTTATTGCTTTCGAAGTAGTACGTCACCCATCCTTTTGCCTGAGCTGCCAATAGTTGGGCATCTGTCATCCGGTTTCCTTCTTCATTTCCTCTGAAGGCATAGAGTCCTCCCGTCTCGTCAGTTCCCCTGAGGTCGGGCAGGGCGTTGATGAGCGCATCCATAGTCTCGCCAGAAATCAGGTTATCGTAGAAGGAGAGAGTCCTCAGTTGAGTACAACCTGCAACGTTCAGCGAGGTCAGTTTATTGTTGCCACAATAGAGCGAAACCAGGGCCGTGTTCTTCGACACATCGAGTTCCGTCAACTGGTTCGACGAGCAGTAGAGGGTGTTTAGGGCAGTAAAGTACTCGATACCCTTCAGGTTTTGAAAGCCGCCTTCATCGGCAAACATAAAGGTTACCTCAGCAATCTCCTCGTTAGTCAGCACGCCGTCAGCACCATATTCGCGGCCGAGAATGTAATTGCGGAATGCCTCATCGGGAAATGTTGACTGGTTGATTGGGACGATTGCCCAAGTTGCTGACGTCGCAAGCACAGCATAAATAAAAAGAATAAGGCTTCTAAAATTCATAGTTTAGCGTTTAGATTTAATACCTGCATCTGCTTTGCAAAGATACTACTTTCTTTCCAATCATCCAACA
>JAGCNZ010000073.1 GCA_017645655.1 Bacteroidaceae bacterium
AGAATGAAGAATGAAGAATGAAGAATTTGCTACCGCGCGGAAAGCTCGCTCAACTCTTGGAAACAGTGTTTTTGCGGCAGAAAATTCCTCATTCTTCATTCTTCATTCTTCATTAAAGTTTACTTAAGCAGGCTCTTCACCGCGCTGGCATACTTCACGAACTCATAGTCGTTGGCTGCACGCTCAGCAAGAGACGGATCCAGACGAATGGCGTTGGCAAGCGCACTGGTCACCGTGCTGGCATCTCCGGTGCGGGCCGCCAGGATAGCCTGCAGGTAGCTCGTCACGCCGTCGCCGTTCTTGATGGCTGCCAACGTGTTCTTCGCAGAGACATAGTCCTTGGCGAGAATCTGAGCGAGCGCAGCGCTGTTGCTCGTCACGCCTGCCAGGTCGCTGGCTGCCTGCGTGTAGTTACCCTTAGCGATATTGAGGTTGCCCATCACTTCCTTGAAGGTCTCCGAGCCGCTTCCCTTGGCGAGATAAGTCTCGGCAGCAGCAATGTCGCCTTCTTTAAGAGCCAGCAGAGCCAGATTAGTATTGACTTCAGGAGCATTCTTATTGATGCTTGCAGCCCTCTTCAAGTAAGCCTGAGCCATTTCCATCTGCCCGTTAGTGATTGCCTGCTGTGCCAAGTTGTTAAGCGGACGGTAGTCGCTTGGGTATTGCTGCGCTACTGCTTCGTTCCACTGCTGACGTGTTGCGTCGTCCGTCACCAGCTTGTTGGCAGCATATATCAACTCCTCGACGCTAAGTTTGGTTGGGTCCTTCTGGTATTGAGACAGGATTTGATCGTCGCTGCGACCAATGACCTCGTAGTTCACGATGAGTCGTGCACGACGCAACTCCGGCAGAATGCTCTCCTTTATGTCGGTGAAGACTTCGCTCATGTTACGTATCTGCTGCTCGCGCTCCTCGGGGTCTTTGTACATGGAAAGCACGCGGAGGATGACGTCCCTGTCCTGCAAGTTGCTCTTGCTCACGAGTTCCTGGAAGCCTTCCCAGTCCTCGGCAGTGAACTTGGTGTCAACATCTGCCTTCATCTGTATCTTCTTCAACTCGCCTTTCAAGTAGTCGGCACTCACGTTCTGACGTTTCTCGGCCAATTGTTCATTGAACTTGAACTTGCCGTCGGGGCTTGCGTAAGCGCTCACCTCGATGTTCTGCAGGGCACGCGTCTCTTCGTTGTCGTTGATTTCACGTAAGATCTTACCCAAGTCCTTGATGCTAACCGTGTTTAGCTCGCTGGCGCGAAGGTTAGCCTGATTGATGAGGAACTTGATGTTCGCCTCTTGTTTCTGCTCCATGATGCGTTGGAAAGCGTCTGGTGCGGTTGATGCCTTCATGTTGCAACGGCTGAGAAGTTGGCTTGTGGCGAGCACGCCGTAGCCTATCTTCACCTCAGGAATGCTGACGGTCTTCTTGCCGAGTTTGGCATCGAAGCGTGCATAGAGGTCGCTGTTCTGCATTGGTTCCTGATATGCAAAGCTGGTCTTCATGGTATAGACACCGCCCATCTTGTATGAGATGGTAGTGCCGTTGCCCTCCACCTTCTCGCCCTGGAAGGTCGCGCTCTGTCCGATGGCTTCTCCGCCAGCGTATTTGAGGACTGGAGTAACCGTGACTTCAGCCTTTTTCTTCATGTATTTGACGGGGAACGTGCCGTTGATGGTGGCCGGAACCTCGCTGCCTACGAGTTCGAGGGGAGTGGGAGTAACTGTAAAATTCTCGTCCGTGAGTTTGCCCAGCTTGCTGCATGAGGACAGGACGAAGGCAGCCGATGCAGCTGTGAGAAAGAGTTTCGTTGTACTTTTCATTGTATTGTTAGAGTTTATTTTCCGTTTTTTCGGGCGCAAAGATACGAAAAATAATTCAAATTTCATATTCAAAATTCATAATTTTATGGTTCGACGTGATTTTCTCTATATTGCTTCGCAATCCAACGCACTTAGTCTGATTTAATTTTGAACGATGAATTGTGAATTATGAATAAACTAAACGAGTGCCAGCACGTCCTGTGGCTGTTCTGCGAAGAGCGTGGCGCCATGAGCGACGAGGAAGTCCCTGCTGCGGAAGCCCCACAGCACCGAGATGCAGGGCAGGCCGGCATTCGAGGCGGTTTGCAAGTCCACGTCGGAGTCGCCCACGTAGATTGCCTCCTCTTTCGACACGCCAAGTTGCCTCAAGGCCTGTTCCACCATGTCCGGTTCGGGCTTCCTGGGAATGCCTTGCTGCTCGCCTATCGCGACGTCTATCACACCATTGAAGAACGTCCGCGCCAGTTCGTCGACGCCCTTTTGCAACTTATTGCTGACCACCGCCATACGGTAGCCCTTGGCATGCAGCGTCATAAGTAGGGTCGCGATGCCTGGATAGAGAGACGTATGGTCCTGACAATGAATGATATAGTGCGCGTGAAAAGCCTCGAAGCACTTCTCGAGCAGGGTCGACTCGGCACTCTCCGGCACAGCTCGCTCAATGAGTTTGCGGATGCCGTTGCCCACGAAACGACGCACTTCGTCGAGACTCCTTTCGGGCAGTCCGCAGCTTTGCAGGGCATAATTCACGCTGAGGTAAAGGTCCTCGAGCGTATCCGTCAGCGTCCCGTCAAGGTCGAATATGATGGCTTTATATTTCATCTCACTATGTTTCGCGCTGCAAAGGTACGAATTTAACTCCAAATATCATAATTCAAGACGCATTATTTCAGGGTATATTAAATTTACACTTTGTAAAGCAAAAGAGCCTTTTTGCTTACACACGCATTTTGCAGTGCCTCTCCAGAATCGCCTAAAAATCCCTCGCCGGCAGTTGAGTCCATTTTTTCAAAAAAAGGCGCTTAAAACGAACGCATTTTGGAACTCTCTCTTTCTCAGGCTGTTGCCAGAGCCATCCAACGTCCCCCCTTCAATCATCAATGCCCAAATTGTCATCTGCAGGTTACAAAATCGGCCATTTCATCGCGAAATTGCACACTTTTTGGCGAGTTTTTCCGCCTGACGACGCACGGGAATATTTCAAACATCACGTGGAATATTTGCAAACATCACGTGGAGTGTTGACAAACATGGCACGCTGCAAAGGCAAATTCGGCGTTTTTCGAGCCTTATTTCGACATGTTTCGATGTGTGCAATAATAGCAGAAAGATAGCGAAACAGCGTTTTTCGTGACAGAACGACACACAGAGCGACAACCATCGTAGGCAAGAAATTTATACAACTTGAGCAAAATATTTGCACCATTTTGCTTGTAGTATCAAATAATTTTGCTAATTTTGTCAGGCCGAACTCAATAAAACAAAGTTTTACATACCATGAAGGGAACTGTCTCGCGATATTTTATTTTTTGTCTGCTGGCACTTGCCGGTTGTCTGCCTGCCGCTGCGGACCTGACGTTCTCGCAGGTTGCAGGAGGTTTCCCGATTGTGGGCAGCGACCAGAACGCCGTGTTCATCGTGGATGCGAACGACGCCGAAGTGGTCAGGACAGCCTGCAATTGCGTCATTCGCGACATTAAAACCATCACCAGCAAACAGCTTGCCCTTCGCAATTCGATAAGTTCCAGCAATCTCCCCATCATTGCCGGAACCATCGGTTCCTCGGCTCCGATTGACGCCCTCATTGCCGACGGAAAGGTGGACACCACGGGTCTGACGGGAGTTTGGGAGGCTTATGCCCTTCAGTTGGTACAGAACCCGATGGAAGGCATCAGCCAAGCCCTCGTCATCATGGGCGGCACGCCTCGCGGCACGGCATACGGCCTCTTCGAGATAAGCCGCCGAATCGGTGTCTCGCCCTATGTCTGGTGGGCCGACGTGGCACCCGCGCCGATGTCGTGCATCTACGTTCACGGCGACAGGACGGAAGTCGAGAAACCCTCCGTACAATACCGCGGGCTCTTCATCAACGACGAAGACTGGGCGTTGCTGCCTTGGGCAAAACAAACCATCGACGCTACATATAATAATATAGGCCCGGGAACTTACGAGAAAGTCATGGAGCTTTTGCTCCGACTGCGTGCTAACTGTCTCTGGCCAGCCAAGCATGGCAGCTCGCGCGCCTTTTGGAGTCTGGAGGAGAACAAGCGTTTGGCAAAGGCCTGGGCGATAGTGATGAGCAGCGGCGACAGCATGCTCCGCGACAATCTCTGGGAGTGGCCGCGATTCAAAAGTGGCAATAACAGCAGCAATTTCACGTTTGCAACGAATCCGCAGGGTTGCTACGACTATTGGGCGAAACGCGCTGGCGAGGCTCGCGACTACGAGGGAATATATGATATAGGTATGAGGGGATTGCAAGACGTTGCCCTGCTCGGTTATGAAGGGCAGGCAGCTCAGCTCCAGGGACTTAGGGACATCATCGCCGCTCAACGCGAAATCATCACCGACTCCCTCGGGGGAGACCCGACGAAGGTGCCGCAGATATACATCCCCTACAAGGAAGCGCTCACACTCTACAATGCCGGACTACAGATTCCCGACGACGTGACGATGTGTTGGGTTGACGACAACTACGCCTACATCAGGCAGCTCCCGACGGCACAGGAGCGCAGAAGAAGTGGCGGACACGGCATCTACTACCACCTCAGCTACCTGGGAAACCCGTGTTCCTACATCTGGCTCAGCACCATATCACCCTCGCTCATCAGCTATGAGCTGTCGAAAGCGTACGAGAACGGCATGACGCGATTCTGGATGATTAACGTCGGCGACATCAAACCCGCGGAGGTCGAGTTCGAGTTCTGTATGGAGTTGGCTTGGGACGTCAGCAGCTGGACGCCAGACAAAGCGTGGCAGTTCTCAAGATGGTGGGCCGAGAAGACCTTCGGGGCTGATTTGGCCGATGAAATGGGCGATATTCGACTCGAACACTACCGTCTCGCAGCACAAAGCAAACCTGAAACCGTCTATCATGTTACCTTTACGATTCAGGAGATGGAGCAGCGTATCAAGGACTACCAGGCACTCGCCGCTCGCGTCCAAAACCTGGAGACCAGCATACCCGAACGCTTGAAGGATGCATACTTCGAACTCTTCTCCTACCCTATCATCGCGACTGCCGCACAAAACATCAAGGCCTACGGAGCCAAGCTCAGCTATTGGTATGCAGGTCTTGGCGACCGTGTCCGCACTTTGCAATACGCTGCCCTGGCTCGCACAGCCTACAGCGACATCGTCTATCTCACGAACATCTTCAATACGCAGACAGCCGGAGGCAAATGGAACGGCATGATGGACAAGTCGCCCAACGGTAGTGACACGGGAGCGCAGTTCGGAATGCCGTACGCCGCAACAGCAAGCGACGTCAACGATGCCAAGGGAGAAGTGTTCGACGAGGGCTACATCTACGTCCCCAGCACCAACTACACGAACAGCCGAGGCACTTGGCAGACACTCGAGAACCTCGGCGTGGGCGGCAACAGCATTACCGTCTGGCCCATCGACTACACTGCCTACACGACTACCAACGCACGCAGCAAAGCACCTTACGTCGAATATACTTTGCCCGTGGAAAAGGGGTCGTATCAGATTATCGTACGCTGTCTGCCCACCTTCCCCATTACGACCAGCAACGACCTCTGTGTCGGCATGGGCATCGGAGCAGGCTCCGTCACATCGCAAAGCATCAAGTGCAACGCCGAGACAAACGTCTGGAGCGACAACGTGATGCACGGCTATGCCGAAGCACGCTTCTCGTACAAGGCAACGTCGGCAAGGGATGTCAGCTTCCGCTTCTATGCGCTGAACCCGGCTCTCGTGATAAGTCAGATTGTCTATCGCCGCACGGATGCCGAAGACCTCACCCTCACCAACGAACTTCTCGTCAATCCCGACTTCGAACTTTACAAGAACGGAAACTCCGTGCTGACCAATCCGACCGGAGCCATACAGCGAGGCGTGCCGTATGGATGGACGTTGGAGGGCACGATGACTGGCAATTCCTACGGCATCAGCAATAGCGACGGCTCGATTAACTACAACGACGGAGGCTCCGTGTGCTGGTTCAAAGCCAAACCCATGCCGGAGAACTTCCGACTCTATCAGACCATACCTGCCGACAAGCTTGAGCCCGGCGTCTATGAAGTCGGGTGTTGGCTCTTCAATCAGTCAGGCAAACGAGGCTCCTGCCGACTCTTCGCCAACAATCATGTGCAGTATTATGCCCACAAGAACGACTACGACAAGATTCTCCAAGCAGACGAAGTAAGCACCTTCGCCGGCCATAAAGCAGGATATGAAACGCACACCATCATGCATCCGATGAGGATCGTGCTCCAAGTTCACGAGGGAGAAGACCTCACGGTGGGCATCAAGACCAGTTGCATCAGCAACGACGGCAAGCAAACCGACGAGACAGGATGGTTCAAGGCGGACCATTTCACGATTCACAGAATAGGCGACCTGCCTCAGGACGACACGAACTCCTTGACCGAGGAACTCATCGTGAACAGCGACTTCGAGTACAAATCAGAATCAGAACTCGCGAATGGTGCCACGGTGAAGGGCGTTCCGTATGGTTGGAACCTGTCCTATACAGGCACGTACACCACTACCAACTCGGGCCTCTTCGGCAATGGCGAAGGCATGCACGGCAAGAACTATTGTGCCTTCACACCTGCCGGATACAAGCCCATGCCCAACGACTTCTGCCTCTATCAAACGATACCTGCCGCCAGGTTGCAGCCCGGAACATATCGCGTGAGCTGCCTTTTCTGGAGCGAAGCAGGGCTGGAAGGCATGGGACGACTCTTCGCGAACAATGAGGTGCAGTATTACAGCTCGCCTCACGACTACGAGCATAACCTGACCGAGGGCGAAAACAACTCCTTCGCATCATACATCAGCGAAGCCATCGACGGCACATCCATGCAGGAACTCAGCGTCGAGGTCACCGTCGAGGACGGAGAAAGCATCACGCTCGGCATTCGCTCCGGTTCCATCAAGGGCGACGGCACACAGGTGACAGGACAGAATCGCACCGGAAAGTTCCGCGTCGACTACTTCCGCATCGAACGCATCGCAGGCTTTGACCCCGATGGCATCGGCAACGTTCAGCACGCGATGGTTCATGTCCCGCCACGCGGCATCTACAACCTCAGCGGCCAACGCGTCAACCCAAGCAACGCCCTGCCAAGAGGCATATATATAAGTAATGGTAAGAAAAACATCGTACGTTGACAAGACACAAACGACAACATATATTCACTAACAAATCAATCAACCACATGAAACGTAAACTCTACTCTATTGTCCTGAGCTGCATGATGATGCTCGCAGGGCAAGCTGCATGGGCAGACCTGCAGCAGAACGAGAGCGGTGCGTACCTCATCGGCAGCAAGTCCGACCTCCAAGCCTGGACAGAAATGGCAGGCTACGAGAGTACGGACGTCGTGCTGACCAACGACATCGAGGGCCTCGACTTCATGCTCTGTACGAACACCACGTCGTACAGCGGCACCTTCGACGGCGCAGGCCACACCATCACGCTCAACTATGACTTCGAGGGCAAGCAGACCGGCATGTTCTACAACTTCGCCGGCACGATAAAGAACCTCGTCGTGGGCGGCAGCATCCGCGCCAGCTTCAAGAACTGCGCCGGACTGGCCGCTTGGAACAACAGCGACAACGCCAAGTTCGAGAACTGCGTCAGCATTGTCAGCATCGACGTGGACTACAACGCCAAGGCCTCCAACGCTGGCTTCATCGGCTACGCCAAGAACAATGCCACCTTCACGAACTGCATCTCCGCCATCAAGGTGGCAGGCAACCAGAACTTCAACCACGGCTTCGTAGGCTGGATAACTGGTGGAAAGAGCATGACCTACGTCAACTGCATCTCCATCGAAGAGGCAGAAACCATGAACACCTTCTCGTGGGGCGAACCCGCCGACCGCGCTTCCTTCACCAACTGCTACTGCCTCCAGCAGGACGCAGATGCGGCGATAGCACCCAATGGCTGCACCTACATCACCTACGACATGATAGCAAGTGGCGAACTCTGCTACAAGGCAAACGGCGACCAAAGCAACATCAACTGGTATCAGACATTGGGCACTGACGCTTTCCCAATGCCTTTCAGTTCACACCAACAGGTCTATGCCGTGGGCGAAGTAAACTGCGCCGGCGTTGCTTTAGGCGACGTGACCTACAGCAATACGAACAGTTCGCCTACACCTCAGCACAACGATGTCGATGGATGGTGCTCCGTCTGCGGAACACTCATGCAAGACCACCTCACTCCCAACGCCGACGGTTTCTACGAACTGGGCAGCGCAGCCGACGTGGAATGGTTCGCTGCAATGGTTAACGATGCTCATCAGGTTACCATCAAGGGCCTGCTGACTGCCGACATTGACTATCAAGGCTTGGAGAACACACATACACCCATCGGCCTCAACGACACCTACAAGTACAACGGCATCTTCGACGGACAAGGCCACCGCATCAAGGGCATGATCATCAACGCCACAAGCAACTTCCAGGGCTTCTTCGGCTACATTCGCGGCGGCACTGTCATCCGGAACCTCATCATCGACAGCAGTTGCTCCGTTACGGGTCCTTCTGGTATTGGTGGTCTTGTAGGTGCTGCACAGATTGACACGGGCACTCCCCTCGTCATAGAGAACTGCATAAACGAAGCAACCGTCACTGCCACCACAGGCTCCGCCTCAGGCATCCTCGGCGTTGGCCAAAGCGGTTATCCCACAATTCAACTCAAGAACTGCCTCAACACGGGCGACATCACAGGCTCTCCTGCGACTGCATTCTGTTCTTGGATTAACAAGGGAGGCAGCTCCATGACGAACTGCATCAACCTTGGCAACATCACGGGTGCTGACCTGGCTGGCAATAAATTCTCTTGGTACTGCCAACTCATCCGATATGAGCCCGGCACATTGGAGATGACGAACTGCTACGACTTCACTGACTTCGACGATCAGGGAGCAGGACACCAAGGCACAGATGGCGACTGGCTCACCGATGATCCACTCAGCGAAGGCGAACTCTGCTTCCTGCTCAATGGCGACCAGACAAACATCGTATGGTACCAACGCCTTGATGCCGATGCCTACCCTGTACCTTATTATATAGAAGGAGGTCAGGTTTATGCAGGAGGAGAACTCAACTGCGACGGCACACCACTTGATGTCAATGGCTACAGTAACACTCCAAGCGGCACTATTCCTCCTCACGAGTTCGAGGACGGCTTCTGCCTCAATTGCGGCAACCCGCAACTTGATTATGCTCCGCTTGTGGACGATTTCCGCATGATTAGCAATGCCAGCCAGCTCTACTGGTTCTCTCGCATGGTCAATGAGTTCGGCAACACAAGTTGGAACGCACGTCTTACCGAGGACATCAACATGAGCGACTACAATGATATGTTTGAGTCTATCGGCAATGCAACGAATCCCTATCGTGGTCACTTCGATGGCCAGCAGCATCGCATCAGCGAACTGCACATAAATTATCCCGACAACTATGTGGGCTTCATCGGACGCTGTGGCAATGGAGCACTCATCGAGAACCTCTTGCTCGACGAGACCTGCTCGATTAATGCCAGTGGTGAATGCGCAGCTCTTGTGGGCGGCACCTACCAGATGGCAGGCAACGTCACGCTTCGCAACCTCGGTAACATGGGTAATGTCTATGCCAGAGGTGTGCAGGCGGCAGGCATCTTCGGCGGTAACACAGGCAGCCAGACCACGTTGCTCATTGAGAATTGCTTCAGCACGGGTGCCATCGAAGGCGGTAGCGATGCCGGTGCCCTCGTTGGCTGGGGCGGCAGTGGTGGCAAAGCGACCATCAACAACTGCTGGAGTTGCAGCGAGGTGACTGGCTATAGCGAGGGCAAGAACCTCTACTTTGCACGCGTCACCGATGGTCATCTCTCAAACAACTACTGCACAAGCGAGATTGAGCAGCAGGTGGCTCTCATCAGCTACGATGAGATTATGGACGGCTCGCTCTGCTATAAGCTGAACGGAGACCAAAGCACGATTGCCTGGTATCAGAACCTCGACAACGGCAACGATGTGGACGACCAGCCGCTGCCCTTCTCCAACGGACATGCTCAGGTGTATCCAATGGGCAGGAGGCTCTGTGATGGAACGGTCGACCCGTCGGGCATGACATATTCCAACAACAATGAGGTCGTCATTCCCGACCACCAGTTCGTGGACGGCTTCTGTACCGTGTGCGGTCAAGAGGATGCAAACTACACCGGATTCCTGTCTATTATCAAGAACGCGAACTTCACCAACGACAGCAACTTCTGGACTGGCGTCGAGTTTGCTGTCAGCAATGGTGTGGCCCAGCAGGCAGGCAAGACGTTCAACACGTATCAGGACATCACCGACCTTGAGAATGGTGTATACAAGTTGCGTCTGCAGGGCTTCAGCCGTGCTGCCGCTCTCGACAGCGAGGCTTACGAGGAGTTCCAGGAGGACTTGCTGCGCAACACATACTACTATGCTGAGAGCGCAGGCAAGCGTCAGGCTCGCCGTCTGGTTGACATCACAGCCGACGGCAAGGACGTCCCGATGAACGGCGGCGTAGGCGAAGTGGAGCTTCCTTCGGGCGAGTACGTTCCGACAAACACTGCCGCTGCTGCCATCTACATGGGCAAGGGGCATTACTGGAATGCGCCGCTCTATCTGGCTGTTACCGATGGCACGCTGCGCATCGGCCTGAGCAACCAGATCAATGCTGCAGGTGCTTGGAGCGTCATCGACCGCGTCCGCATCGAATACGTGGGCGACGATGCTGCAGCATACGCCCTCATTGCCCAGCAGATTGTGGATGATGCTCAAGACCTGGAGGAAATTCTGGGTCAGGAAACACTCAAGACTGCTTATTCCAACATCGTAGATGGAGCTGGAAGCCTCACCGAGACTGCCGCCATCCTCGATGCTGCCGACCAGGCAAGCCGTCTGCCCGACCAGATTAAGCTCAGCGTGGCTGCTTACGAAGCCTATGCCGCTGCCATCGCAGCCATCTATACCGAGTGGGAGAACCGCGACGACCTCGTGGGAGATGATGCCGACAAGCTCGAGACTTATCTGACAGAGGAAGAAGCACCCAGCGACGACTACCCCAACGGTACATATTTATATATTATAGAGAACCGCGAGCTCAATGCTCAGCAACTCACCGCAGAGATTGCCTTTGCACAGCAGCTCCTGCAGACTGCAATCCTGAATAGCGCAGCCGAGGGTTCTGACCTCACCTCTCTCATCGTCAATCCCAAGTTCAACGACCAGACGGCATGGAACGGATGGACCATCACCGAGGGTCGCACCGAGAGTGGCTACAATATGGTACATGGCGGAGGCTTCCCCGATGTGTCTCCCGTAGCTGCTGCCTACAACATGGAGTTCGAGGTCAGTCAGGATATTACGGGTCTTAGCAATGGCATCTATGCACTGACTGCCCAGGCATTCCACCGCCCGGGCCAGGGTCATGAAGGTCTCATCGACGGCACCGACATCATTCCCGCACAGCTCTTTGTCAATGGCTTCACGACTCCGGTGCTGAGCGTATATGGCGACAAGCTTAGCTACGATGATGCACAGAACGGCATCAACTGCCGCTTCGATGCTACCGAGGATGAGAGTGCTCCGCACAACGGTGAGCAGACAGGCTACGTCGACATCGACACCGACGAGGGCGACGGATACTTCGTTCCCGATGCAACCTATACGGCCAGCTTCGCTTTCCATGGCGACCGCTACAACCAGACAGCATACGGCATCGTGAAGGATGGCAAGCTCACCATTGGCATCCGCAACGCGGGCAACCCTTGGCGCAACAAGAACCTGACCATCTGGGGCAACTTCCGCCTGACATACTTGGGCGAGAGCAGTAGTGCGATTAGCGACATCCTTGACCAGTACACCGAACGCGTCGCGCTGGTCGACCTGCAACGCGAGGAGCAGGAATACTACATCAGCCAGTCGCACATCGATGCTATCCTGGAGATGATTAACGAGGCAAGGGATGCCAGCAAGGACAGACAGATGGAGCTCATCGAGAGCATCAACGCCGAGTTCCAAGCCATCCCTGCCAGTGCCGACATCTACAAGCGTCTGTTCGAGCTTGCACAGTTTGCCTCGGACATGGGCGAGAGCCTTGAACCTGGAGAACAGCAAGACCAGATGTTTGCCATATCGGACGAGATTTATGACATCCTCCCCATTGGCTCGCTGACCGACGAAGAGGCTGAGCAGAGGATTCAGGAACTGATGACGAATCCCGCCATTGGCGGCGTGGTCTATGTTCAGGGCGACCTCTACGACGAGAACTACGACAACGGCGAATGGCCCTACAACATGATGTGCCCGCTCTATCCGCTTACCATGAATGCCGACGGCAAGTTTGTGGGCACCGTGACCTTGCAGGACCGCAGCCGTCGCGCTGGCGGATTCCAGCGCGCTGGCGTCTACTTCCGTCGCATCAACACCATCTATAAGAGCACCGACGGCACACGCAGCTTCATCACACCTGGCCGTCACACCTTCGACATACAGGAAGGTGGCAGCGACTTCCAGGCACTGAATGGCACCTACAACGTCGTGCTCGACCTCGCAAACATGACTGTCGACTTCAAGCAAGTGGACGACTACAATTGGCCCAACGCTGTCTTCGTGACCGGTACGCTCAACAACCGCCAGGGCGCCTTGATGCGTTGGAAGAACGACGAGCAAGTGCCCCTGCAGCATGTTGGCAGCGGCAAGTATGTAGGCGTGGTGGACCTCGTCAACGACAACGCCAACCCATACTGTTCGTTCGGCATCATGGCATGCCGCAGCATAGAGGACATGGTGAACTACAGCCAAACGGTTCGCGGCAGTTGGACCGAGGCTCGTTATGGCAGCGAGACAGAATACCTCGAGCTCAGCAGCGGTCAGGAAGTGACCGACCTCGTGCGCGGAATGGACCGCACTTGGCGCATCTCGCCTGCCGGCAAGTACCTCATCGAGTTCGACATGGACAAGGCTTCGATGCGCGCTACCCTGCTCGACACGAGGGGCAACGGCACCGAGAGCAACCCCCTGCAGATTGCCAACAAGAACGACCTGCAGTCGCTGCGCGACCGACTCGCCACAGGCAAGACGCTCTATGCTAAACTGACGGCCGACATCGACATGAAGGGCGAAGGATGGTGGCCGCTGAACAGCACCTTCTATGCTAACAGCTACGACGAGGGCTACGAAAAGGCTATCTCGCTGGACGGCGACGGACACATCATCAAGAACCTGAACGTTGCGGCCAACAAGGAGAATCTGTTCGACACGGGCTTCTTCGGAACACTGGCCGGCACGGTCAAGAACCTGGGCTTCTACAAAGCAAACGTCGATGGCGGCGAAGCACAGAATGCTGGCATCCTGGCTGGCTTCATCGGCACAGAGGAGAACCCCGCCGTCGTGGAGAGCTGCTACGTGCACGGCACGATTAAGGCCGACAACGAGGGCACTGCAGTCGGCGCTCTGGCAGGCTCTGCCGGCGTTGCCGACGTGAGAAACGTCTATGTCAACGCTAACGTGAAGCGCAGCGACGAGCTTGCCGGCGACCTCATCGGCCTGGGCAACGAGACACTCAGCGTGGCCTACACCTATGCAGCAGGCAAGGCCAACAGGAGCCAAGCCACTGCTGCATTCGGCGACGAAGCAGGCTGCAGCACCGAAAACCTCCTCTACTACGGCATGCAGAACCAGGCTGAGATTTGCGACATCGTCAGCCAGTGGCAAGGCTGGAACGAGAATGGCAGCATCGGACAGGGCTGGCCGTTGCTCGAATGGCAAGTCCAGCGTGGCGACCACGCCATGTACTGCGGCTTCGGCTCGCCAGCCGACGTCAACAGCGACGGCACCATCGACGGCGGCGACGCTCAGCAGATACTGAACGTGATGTCTGTGGATGGCTACAACGAGAAGTGCGACGTCAACAACGACGGCGTTGTGGATGGCGGTGACTACCAGCAAGTCCTCAACAACATGTCTGCCCAGTAAGAAGAACCTGGCAGTCCCGGACGCCTCAGGCAGCCTGAGACAACCAGATGCAAACCAAGCCCTCTGCGAAACCCTCGCAGGGGGCTTTTTATGGGGTCTGCAGTCGTGGAGAAAAACATCACGTGGGTAAATTCTTGGATGCTTTAGCACTAAGTCGCGCTTTTTAGTGCGCGGACGCAAAACATCATGTGCGACGTTGGCAAACCAAACTTCGTCTATTTGCCAATATGTCGCAAAATTTTTGCGTTTTTCTTGCATCGAAAGAAGATTTTCAATACTTTTGTAGCAACATCTCTATTATTAGCTTATGAAAAAGGTACTACTTATTCTTTCTGCTCTCCTGGTGAGCCTGACCGGCAAGGCACAGGTGAGCGACTATCAGAACTGGATGTCCGGGCTCGATGACAATGCCTTCATTTGCCAGTTATCCATCCCCGGTGCACACGACGCCTGCTCGAGCTCGTTTGCGTCAGGAAGTGCTATTATAGCTGCATTCGCTGGCAAAGTCCAGACGAAGTCCGTGCAGCAGATGTTGCCGCTGGGTGTCCGTCTCTTCGACCTGCGTCCCGCAGTGAAAGGCAGCAACCTGACCATCTATCATGGCAGTCTGCAAACAAGCTTCGACTTCAATACCATCATGGGGCAACTGCGCGACTACGTCATCGCACATCCCACAGAGTTCTGCGTTGTAATGATTAGGCATGAAACGGATGGCGACAGCAACAACGCAAACTTCGGAAGCTTGTTGCAGACCAGCCTGGCTTCCTTCAAGGACTACCTCGTAGACTTCCGCCCAAACCTCACCGTAGGCGAGGCCCGAGGAAAGATACTCTTCCTGAGCCGAGACGATTATAACGCACCCATCTATGGAGGCAGAATCATTGACTGGCGTGACAATCAGTCAGACATTAACAACATGCTCGGCGGACACTGCTATGGCCCCGAAACATACAAGTGCTCCATATGGGTACAAGACAATTACGAGTATTCAGACGTCAACGTCAAGAAGCAGGCCATCAGCGACATGCTCACACGTAGCAAAGCGCTCGCCAAAACTTACTCTTATACGTGGGTCATCAACGAAACGTCCGGCTACAAAGGCACAGGCACAAACTCTGCCTGCCAGACCAATGCCAAAGCCACCAACCCCTACCTGCAGCAACTCCTCGCTTCGGGCAACTACAACGGCCCTGCAGGACTCGTCTTCATGGACTATTGCTGCGATGGCGACGGCTCAGGCTACTACGGCCTCAGCCTCACAAAGGAGCTCATCAACCACAACTTCCGCTACACAATGTCGAAGCAAGGCGACCCCATCTACGACGCCAGCGGCAACCTCTACGTCGCTCCCCGCGGACGAGAGATGATGTGGGACGCCAAGTTCATACGCTATGAAGGTCCCTACAAGCCCGGAGACTATGAAGACGCCAGCGCAGTCTCGCAGCTCGATGCCATAACGGGTCCCGCAAACTGGTACACGGAAGACTTCGACGACTCCGCTTGGGAGACAAAGCATTTCCCAACAGCTTCGGCTAATACCGGCGCACCATACTACTCGCAATGGGACGGCATATACAACGTCCTCTTCATCCGCCGAGAGTTCTATGTTGACCACGATCCTACCATCGACACCTACAAACTCTACTATTACCACGACGACGACTTCAAGGTCTATCTCAACGGCACACTCCTCACCAGCGCCAACGGATGGAACTCTGACTTCAACAACTACAGCACCTACACCATCCCGTCAAGCCGCCTGAAGGTGGGTCGCAACGTGCTGGCCATCATGCAGCAGCAAAACTGGGGCGGCGCATACTTCGACTGCGGCGTGCTGCGCACAGAAGGCACAAAGCACACACTCAGCCTCACAGCAGACTGGCAAACCTACGTCGCACCAGGACACAAGTTCAACTTCGGCACGACAACTGTCAAGGCATACAAAGTCGTGGAAGTCAACGGCACGTCTGCCACTCTGGAGGAAGTGACAACAGTGCCCGCCGATGAAGCCGTCGTCGTTCGTCCCGACAACGGAGCAGGCTCGTACAGCATCCCCGTCACGCAGACAGCAAGCGACCTGACAGGCAACCTCCTGAAGGCAGCAACAACTCCCTTCACCGTGACGGAAGCCAACACCATCTATTGCCTCGCAAACAAGAGCAAAGGAACAGGCTTCTACCCAGTCGCTGTCGGCGTAACCGTACCCAAAGGCAAAGGCTATCTCGAAATAAACGGCAGCAATGGCAACGGAGTCAAGCCTGCCGTCATCTTGTTCGACGATGACGACCCCACGGGAATAGATGAAGAATTAAGAAGCTTTAGCTCGATGAAATCAATGAAGAATGAAGAATCTTCAATCTACAATCTTGCCGGGCAACGCCTCAGCAAGATGCAGAAGGGCATCAACATCATAGGAGGGAAGAAAGTGCTCCGCTAACGCTAAAGCAAAGAAAGAGCATTGACAGGCTATAAAACGAATCAGCCCGCCTGACCACAACGGCCAAGCGGGCTGATTTTATGTCTGACTCTTATCGAAGAACTTTCCTACCACCGATAATGTTGAGGCCTCGTTGAGGTTTTGAGAGGCGCTGCCCGGCAAGATTGTAGATTGAAGATTCTTCATCCTTCATTGATTTCATCGAGCTAAAGCTTCTTAACTCTTCATTTATTCCCGTGGGGTCATCATCCTCGAAGCCATAGAACTCCTTGACATTGTTTCCACTGGAAAGCAGCAGATAAGCCTTGCCCTTGCGAATCGTGATGCCAGCCTGCACCTTGTAGAAGCCAATGCCCTGCGTCATGCTGGCGAGGCAGTACTGCGTGCCGTCGGCCGTAATGTCTGAAGTTGCAGCCTTCAGGTCATTGTCAGCAATCGCTGAAACAGGCTCCGTGGCATAAAGGAAGTTGTATGTGCCCTCGTTTGCCTTCACCACGACAGCCTCGCCCTGAGGAATGCCGCCCGTGACAGGCTCGAGGTGAACATAAGCACTGCCAGCAGTATGCTGAGCCGCAAAAACCTCAACGCCATTAGGCACCACAAGGTCCGCATCAGCAACCATCGTAGCATAACCCGTATCGCCCACACTTATGGTCTGAGAAGGGAGAGCAACGTACTTGTAGAACTTTGTTGTAGTTGGTGCAATTGTTACATCTATATAGCCACGCCAATCCAATGCATTAAAGACAGATACATATCGTTCTCTATAATCGTCTTTGGTAACCAAAAAGTTGTTATTAAAAATGTATTTATTTCTATCGCCAGTACCCACTCGCATGTTACTGTTTTCCTTAGAGCTTGCTGTTGTATTGCAGTATAACCATGTCGTTGTACTTCCATTGGGATAGAAGGTGTAACCATCCGTAGCATTGCCGCTGATGTTCCATTTGATATTATCTGCGACATCACTTGTTATCTTACCATCTGCTATAGTAACAGCTACTGCCGTAGGAGGATTACTTGTTCCCCTATCATTGCTCATAGCATAAGAGCCTATGCTATTTGTCCCGACAATAACAAAGATGTCCGATGAGGTGAGACTGGCAAAAGGTGTCTCAACCCAATCGCCCGACGAAGAGACCGGTGTGCTGTCATCTACAGTTACAGTAAACGTAACCTCTCCTGCCTCATAAGTCTCATCGGCTTCTTGGCTGACGGTTATCGTCTGGGCAGATGTCGTCTTTGCGACAGGCGTCACTGTAATCGTCTTTGTGCTCTGGTTGACACTCGTCGTAACGAAACCTGTACCTCCACTCACCGTCACATTTCCCGTGCTTGAAGTCGTGTAGCTAATTGTCTTTGCATCATTATCATTGTAGAGGTCGAAGGAAAGAGACGAAGCACTAAGTGCAAGGTCAGAAGTAACAGGGGATGGAGGAGTCTCTCCTGCTATGGTAAAGACAACCTCAACTTGTGAAGATGTGCCTGTAGCATTACCAACCATTGTTTTGAAATAGCCACCGCCAACTGTTGTTGAAGAAGATGGTTGTTCTGACGTTCCATAGTATGTCGTAAATGTACCAGCAGAAGAAGTTACAGTCACACTATTTATCGTACCTAAGTCAGTACTGTTATAGATGTAACCTGCATTCTTTTGCCACTGCATCTTACTGCTTTGGAGCATCACTTGATAAGACGTCCACTTTACCTCGTATGTCTTTGAAGCATCTGTGGTGCATACAGCCAAAGATGTCTTCTCGTTGTTGTTACCTGCATAGCTGTTGCCGTTGAAATCTGCAGCAGTTATCGTCAGCTTGTATGTTCCAGCGCTTCCCGGATTGGGGTCAGTCCCCGGGTCTGGGTCGCCGCCAGTGCCGCTGCCTGAGCCGTCGTAGTCATCATAATCAAAGGCGACGTCTGTCTTCGTGCCCCAGATGTATTGCTCCAAGCCAGGATAGTCGATGAAAGGATTGCGGTTACCCTGCAGAGTGTACACGGCATTGTTGCGGTCAATCTCCTTCTGGCTTACAGGGTCAGCAGCAGCCCACTCCAAAAGCATGTTCTTTTGCCAAGTAGTAAGACCGGGATAAGTGTTACCGTCCAGAACTTCATCCACATCGGTGGTGCCGCCATAGCTTGACACCCAACTGCTGAGTTGCTCCTCGTAGCAAGTTACCATATAGAAATATGTACGCGCGAAGTCACCCTTATAGATATCGTTCGGTTCGAAGACCGTGCCGTTGTAACCAGGGTAGGTGCATGCGCCGAGCTTGCTGAAACTGCCATTGGACTTGTAGTCCTCGCCATTCGTCTCACCGAAAGGATAGTTGCTGCGCTTGCCGTTGACGCACTTGTCTGTGGGATAGATATGATGCAAGTCGGTGTACATCGGAGTGCTGCTACTGAACCAGCTTTGCGGAAACGAATGCTCGCGGTTATAGAACTGGCCCTCCACGTTGCCACCGGTGCCTGTGTCCTGATTCGTGCCAAGCGTGAGCGTCATGTTCGAGTACATGTCCCACACCTTGTCACTATCACGCACATCTGTCGTATAGAACGCATCCCAAAGGTCGCCATAAGACAATGGTGGGTTAAAGCGAGAGCTGAAGAGAATGCTGCACAACGCAGTCTTCAGTGCTGCACCCTTCTTTCCATTGGCAGCGCTGTAGTACGTACCCGTTCCGTTCGGTGCAGCAGCAAAACTGCACACCGCCACTGCAGCCAGCAGCAAGGTAATGAAAGTTCTTTTCATAGTTGTTTCTTTAATCAATTCCGCAAAGAGCCAAAGGACCTTAGGACTCTGCAGTCCCCAAGGTCCTTAAGCCCAAGAGTTCATTCCATCATTTTCGCATTACCAAATGGTCAATGTTTCAATGGTAAATGAGGTTACCATTCCTCGTCCCAGACGTTGACGTTCTTGTTCTCCTTGGTCAGGATGTCATCAGGATCTGTAATTGTCCCGCCTTCGCCGCCACCTTCGCCAATGGGCAGCGACTCAGCCATCATCTGCAGGGAACCGAGTTCCACGATAAGAGCTTCTGGAATAATATATGTCTTCTTCACCATAATAATTTACTATTTGACTATTTACTATTTATTTACAATTTAGACATTTTGTCATTTATTCAGTTCTGGCAGATTGATATCCGCCAGAACTGGGAGTTAATGAAGTTAAAGAAGTTAAAGACGACAGCTATGGCACCTGTTTTGAGCAACAGCAAATTCATGGATGCTCTAGCACCATGATGCGATGGTAGTCGCGGAGCTTCATTCTTCATTCTTCATTCTTCATTTAGTATAGTACCTTCTTTCCGTTCACGATATTGATGCCGCGCTGCATCTTGCTGAGGCGCTGTCCGGCGAGGTTGTAAATGACCTTAGAGTCCTTAAGGTCCTTAGAGTCCTTAAGGTTGCTGATGCCAGTTGCATCATCATCGTCGAAACCATAGAAGGCCTTTGCTTCACCACCGGCGGGAGCTGTTACCACGAGGTAAGCCTTGCCCGCAGGAATCACGATGCCAGCCTGCACCTTGTAGAAGCCGACAACGTCGTTCTTCTGAGCGAGGCAATACTGTGAGCCATCGGCAGTAATATCAGTTGTTGCAGCCCGAAGGTCATTGTTGGTGATTCCAGCAACAACTTCGTCAGTATAAGTGAATTCGTATGTGTCTGGACTTGCCTTCACCAGGACAGCTTCACCTGCAGGAATACCGCTTTCAATTGCTTCGAGATGAGCGGAAGCAGCACCGTCGTTAACTGTAACAGCGAATACCTCAACGCCTTCAGGAATCTCAAGATTTGCAGCTGCAACAAATGTAGCATAACCAGCAGCAGAAACCGCCACGGTCTGAGAGGTGGGAACTTCCTCTACCTTCTCGAAGAGATAAACTGGAGATTGCTTTCCTGATTCATAGCAGGCGAAAATAGGAGGATTATTAGAACTATTGAAACGTATTACATTGCGAGTATTTGTTCCCTGTGCAACAATAGAGGCAGCGCTTGTTTCGGCATCAAAACTAATTGCCCAAATACCATTGTTATTCTCATCAAGTTCAGCTTCGGTCTTCAAATAATTGCTACTGCTTGAAGCAGCATAGAGATAACCTGCGCTTTCATCATAAATGGAGTAACCACCAGTTACGCTTTCAATAACGAATTCATACTCATCAGAAACGCTCAGCACACCATTAGTAATCGTTGCTTCAACTGCACCACGATTATTACCTCTATCTTCCGCCATTACCTTAACTGTGCCTTCTGTTCCGCTTGCAATGACATAACGCTTGCCAGAAGTGATGGAAGTTGCAAGAGTGTATTGAGCTGTAACAGGAGCAACATATTCAGTTACTGTTGCGCTGACTGTTACATCAAAGGCAGGCATAGAGAAGGTATAAACGCCACCTGCTTCTGTCGGAGTTACTATCTGTCCTTCTTCAGCTCCTGCAATGGTCAGGCTCTGGAAGACATAGCCAGTAGCAGGAGTAACTGCTAAGGTGATTACTGTACCTTCAGTAACCTCTGCAACATCACCATTATCTTTAATTACATTATCACCATAAGTCGCTGTAATTGTAACATTTGCAGGATCGTCAATCGTGAGGGTGTAATCGTTAAGAACAATGTCTTCATACTGAGCTATAGTGATAGGGCCAACACCAACATTGCTACCCTTGTTGAAATAAAGGCGCACATAACGGGAAGTCTCTGCAAAGGCTGTTGTGGTACTAAGTTCATGTATACTGTTTTGAGCACCACTGATGCTCAAAGACTGAAGGTTTGTAAAGGTCTCACCGTCTGCAGACTCCTGCACAATGATAGTTGATGCGCTATTTCCGCCAAGCATCTTTACACCAATGGTTACGATGCCAGGACGGCTGTCTGTCTTCACCTGAATGTAATCACCTGTTCCATCAAACTTCACAAGGTAAGGAGCGTTACCTGATGCATAGTCAGAGCCGAGACCATTTGCTGTTACACCAGCTAAAGCCAAGAGGTCTGCACTTGCACCACCTGCCCAGCTAAATGGCAATGTTGCATAGTCAGCAACAGGAACTACATAAGCAGCCTGAGTAACGGTTACATTCTTAGTAACTTCTCCATAAGTAAGTGTAATAGTTGCTGAGCGGTCTTCATCACCTTCGTTTGTAGTTGTTTCGAAGGTTACACTACTTTCACCAACAGTAATGTTGCTAATCCAAGAAGCACTTGAAGTAGCAGTCATGGCTGTGCCTGTAACAGGATTGTCAACTGTATAAGCAATCTCACCACTTGTTTCATTGTAAGCGAGTTCAACATCATTTGCATTGATAACAGGAGCGAGTGGAGTGTCATCTTCCTCATAATATACCTTTACTGATGTAAAGCCACAAGTTCCACCAATAGTTGCACTTATTGCGTTGCTACCATTTGTGGGAGTAACCGTAACAGTAGTACCGCTTGCAGATGCCGTTGCATTTGTCCAAGTGCTGCTTTCCAAGGCTGTAGCATAATTAGCTGAAGTCGCCGTGAATACTACAGAAGTAATAGCATAGCCTGTTGCTGGGGTAATAGCCAAGTTGCTTCCTGAATAGAAACGAGTGCTTGTGTATGTCTTCCCTGATGTACCAGGATAGTAGTTGTTTGTTGCTGTAGATGAGCTGCCCTTAGTAACTGCCATTGTTGCATAAGTACTTGTCCATGTCATTTCTGTTGTAGTTGCAGTTGCGGTCTCGTCTGTACTTAAATCCCAAGTTACATTGGGAGCTTCAGGAGCTGTTACGCTACCAGAGAGGCTGACTGTTTGATTTGTTGCACCTGTTGAAGTAAGTGTGATAGTGCCAGTGTAACTTTCGGCAACATCCAAATCAGCTTTCAAGCGAACATAAACAGTTGTAGAAGCCACTTCACCAGAAGTCTGAGTCAGAGAGAGTGAACTTGAATACGTACCATTTTCTGTAAGAGACATCTCATAGTCGCCAGTAAGACTTAATGTAATATCTGTAGTGAGGCTTGTGCCCAATACGGTAAATGTCTTTGCTGTACTTGGACCGTTACCCACTTCATAAGTAAAGCCAGAAAGCGTGGCGGGGTTTACGCCAATGGTGGGAACTGAAGGATGTGTCAGAGAGACAACAGTACAGCCTGCTGCAAACTCGTAGGTTGAATTATACTTTGTCAGGTCGCCAGAAACTACAGCGACATCACCAACAAGCACATTAGGTGCATCAGTGCCGACACAACGGAAAGCTTGCAGGAAATCCTCATCACCTTCTTCATCAACAAGGTTAAAGGTAATGTTCTGATAGCCTCCGTCTCCCCATGGTGTCACAATCTGAGATACAATACCTGTCGCATATTTATTTTCAAGGCCTACGTTTGCATCAATAAGCGCACGAGCTTCTGCAACAGTATAGGGATCTGCTTCTGTTCCAGCGTGTGTGGTAAATACATACTTAGCAGTTGCTACTGAGCTATTATCATAACCAGCAGCTGTAGCCATAGCTTTAATTGTAGTTGTGCTGCTAACAGGAATGGCAGAAGAATAAACGCTACTATTTGTTGTTGGTTCTGCGCCATCTATTGTATAATAAATAGTAGCACCTGATGTTTCTGTGCTGATTGTTACATTCTGAGCAGAAGTGTAAGCGCCTCCGGCAGGAGAGAAAGTGGGAGTAGCGCAAGTAGGAGTGCCACTAGCTTTTGTATAGGTAACAACTATAGAAGTCCATCTGATTTGCTTATTATTGGATAACGTAAAAGCTGCTGTAGCACTACCTGTCCACGTTACTGTTGTATTGCTGCAAGAAACTTCACCTGTTGAAGCAGTTATGGTTCCACCTGATTGATAGCCATTATAATTAGTGGCACTTGCCGTTAAAACGATTTGTGTGATTGTAACATTTGCTGCTGGCGTGATTGTGGTAGTACCATTTGCATAGAAATGTGCATATGATGTATTACCATAAAATTTCGTATTCGTTATGGAAACATCATTTTTCGCCATTGTGTACTCTGCACCTGTGCTATTTGTACCCTTTCCTTTATAATCAGAATAGTTAAAGGTCACAGAATCTGCCCACGCTGTTCCGCTTAGGGCTGTTGTCATGATGGCTACGATCATCCCTACTCGCAGCCATAGTTTGGTAAATAGATTTTTTTTCATTGTTTTGTTTGTTTTGTTTGTTATTATTGTTTATTGATTGTTGTCTGGTATCAAAATCGTACAAAGTTACTATTTTATATAATGTACACAAGAGAAAAGTGAATATTTATTTGCTTATTGTGCAAAAAGTATAACATAGAGTTTACAAACGACATATGTGATGTCGGCAAATATTGGGAATAATATAGCAGTTGGCATAAAGGAAACCTGAACCGAAGGTCGCACGTTCTTTTGCCCGACTTGGCAGGGTGAGTTGATTGAAACATCATGATGTTTCAATTGAATCATCATGATATTTCAATTGAAACATCATGATGATTCAACAAACCATGCAGGGATAATTTAACCAAACACACAGATGTGAAGACACGAAAGGCGCGTGATGAACGAACACGGATTACTCGGATGGAACGGATTGGGGCAATAATACCCATTTGTTTAGGGAATAATATTCCGCAGTCTTCCCTCTTACATCTTACATCTTTATAGTTGCACGTCGTCGAGGTTGACGAGTCCGTTGACGATGGCGTAGATGGTGAGTCCTGCTGCTGAGCGTATCTGCAGTTTGCGTGCGATGTTGCGGCGATGGGTCATGACGGTGTTGACGGAGATGAAGAGGGCTTCGGCTATCTCCTTGTTGGAGAGTCCTTTGACGACTTGCACGATGATTTCCTTTTCTCGCTCGCTGAGTACTTCGCCCGTCGGTTCGCTCTGTGTCTCGATGGGCTCCTCGATGGGCTGTCCGCCTTGCCTCCTGACGTCTTGCTCCAGGCGTCGGATGCACTCGGCGAAGAGTGTGTCCTCCATGTGGCAATGGCTGTGGAGGTCTTCGTCCGTCATGAAGATGTCCATGAGCACTTCGCCCATGAGCGAGGCGCTGTTGTCGCTGGGATAGTACTTCACGATGATGCTCTTCAGCTCGCTCAGGCTCTTCTCGATGTTGGCGTGCTGCTCGTCGTACTGCTCTTCGATGCTGTGGAAGGTCTCTTGCGGCAGGCGTCCCTGCAGCAGCGTCTCGACGTAGGGATGCACGTGGTTGTTCTCGAAGGTCATGTGGCGTTCCACCTCCTGCGCATACTCGTCGTAGAAGCGGAGTATGAGCATGGCGAGGCGGTTGCCGCTGGAGAGGTCGATGGCATCAAGCAGTTTGCGCCGTATGCCCGGCAGGCGGAAATCGACGAAGTAGCTGTGTGAGTTCTTCAGGTAGGCGATGAGGGCCGGCACGTCCACCTGCTCCACCATCTCGCTGATGCGGGCATGCCCGGGGTCTTTCACGTAGTTGACTACGGTGAGGAACGTGCCGACGTCCACTCCGGCGCTGCGGCAAGTGGCGCCCACGGTCTGGTCGCCGAATCCGAGCTTGATGCCGAAGCGACTGATGATTTGCAACATGCGATAGTCATCACTGATGACGTCGCTCATCGGGTCTGTGTCATGGTATTTTTCGGTCACTTTTATTTACTATTTGACTATTTACTGCTTATTCTGCTGCAAAGGTACGATTTTTTATTGAACATTGAACATTAAACATTGAACATTCATGTTCAAGAGGTGTCAATTTCATCATTATTAGGTATGGCGGAAAGGGCTTTAGAAGGGCAAAATCATATTTTTTGCGTATTGTGGGGAACGACAAAGCGACGTACCTTTGCCGCCGAAAACAGAAGATATGGAATATATGAGAACTATGGAAACCATGAGAACTATGAGAACTATGGTTGCATCAGCTTTGCTGCTCTGTGCCGGCACTGCTTCGGCACAATGGAACACTGACTCGACGGAGATTGACAGCTACGAACGCTTCCGCGTTGGCGGCTATGGCGAGGTGGTGGCTGCTTTCAAGGATTACGGCACGAACCGCTTCTATGGCGGCAGCGAGGGCAACACTCGCATGCATCGCAACACGATTGCCGTGCCTCGCTTTGTGCTGGCTGGCGACTACAAGTTCAACAAGCACTGGAACGTCGGCGTGGAGGTCGAGTTCGAGAGTGGTGGCACGGGCACTGCCTTCGAGATAGAGAACTCGGAGAACGGCGAGTACGAGACGGAGGTGGAGAAAGGCGGCGAGGTTGCCATCGAGCAGTTCCACATCACCTATCACCTCAACCAGCACTTCAACGTCCGCGCCGGTCACATCATCGTGCCCGTCGGACTGAACAATGCGCACCACGAGCCCATCAACTTCTTCGGCACCGTGCGGCCCGAAGGCGAGACGAGCATCATCCCCAACACTTGGCACGAGACAGGCCTCAGCCTCTTCGGTCAAGTCGGAAGGCGCTGGGCGTCGTTCAACTGGGAAGCGCAGGTCGTGGCTGGCCTCAACGCCAACGGCTTCGACCGCAACAACTGGGTGAAGAAAGGCAAGCAGGGCTTCTTCGAGAAGGACAACTTCACGTCGCCCGGCTATGTGCTGCGCCTCAACTACACCGGCGTGCCCGGCCTGCGTCTCGGTTCAAGCTGGTATCATGTGCAGAACGCGGCATCGAACGCCGACAAGCCTTCGACCTACAGCTTCCGCGTGCCCGTCAACCTATGGAGTGTCGATGCACAGTATCAGCACCGCTACGGCATCGTGCGCGGCAACATACTGAGCGGCAAGGTGGGTAACTCGACGCTGCTCAGCGCACGCAACGTCCGCCAGAGCAACGCAAGCCCTTACTCGAAGACGGCTCCCATCGCAAGCAAAGCCGTCAGCTACGGCATCGAGGGCGGCGTGCGGCTGAAGGGCTTCTTTGCCTCCACGAAGGCACCCGACATCATTCCCTTCGCCCGCTACGAGTACTACAACGCTCAAGAGAAAGGCGAAGCGGGACAGGTGATGGAGGCACGGCTCAAGACGTCAATGTGGACGTTCGGCGTGAACTATCGCCCCATTCCCTGGGTCATCGTCAAGGCCGACTACACGACTCGCAGGATAGGTGGCGGCAGATACAACAGCGAGAACGAGTTCGCCCTGGGCATC
>JAGCNZ010000074.1 GCA_017645655.1 Bacteroidaceae bacterium
ACCGCTCTGCTTTGGTGGAACGAAGGTCGTGTCGTGAAGACGGACAAGATGCTGAACGAAGCAGAAGATGCTACGGTGGAACTGGAGACCATCGACCGCATAAATCCGGAGATGGACGGCAAGCTGGTCTATGCCACGGGCTTTGCCAGCACCGAGGATTCGCTCATAGATGCGCAGTTCGGCATCGGCGCAACGGCTATCAGCATGACTCGCGACGTGGAGTACTACCAATGGGTGGAGCACTCGCAGGAGCAGCACAAGGATAAGTTGGGCGGCTCGGAAGAGATTGTCACCACATATACTTACACAATGGAATGGACCTCGGAGCCCGTGCAATCGTCCCGTTTCCACGATCCTGCTTACCAGCAGAGTAACTTTGTCCTCACCACGGCTGCTTCCGAGAGCTGGCAGGCTGAGAAGGTCAGCTTTGGTGCTTTCCTGCTGAACGAGCAGCAGATCAGGAGCATCAGGGGCGACGAGCCCGTGAGCCTCAGCCTGGATTCGTTGACTTTGGACGGTTGGAACAAGGAGGTGCGACAGGTGCTCGGCCGTCATGGCGGCAAGGGGACAGACGCGCCGCACCTTGTCCACGTCAACAACAATCAGCTCTACTATGGCGTCAGCCCGAGCAGTCCGGCTGTGGGCGACGTGCGCATCACCTGGACTAAAGTCCTGCCTGCCAAAGTTACCATTATTGCCAAGCAGAAGGACAACACGTTCACGAGTTTCAAGGCTAAGAACGGCAAGACGTTCTCCACTCTTGTGATGGGGACGCGCGACGCTGCTGAGATCTATGAAGGCGAGCATGAGATGAACCACATGCTGATGTGGGTACTCCGTCTTGTCGGCATCTTGATGGTCATCATAGGTCTGAAGGGCATCTTCGCCATCCTGGAAACGCTACTGAAGGTCGTTCCCTTCGTTGCCAACATCATAGGTTGGGGCGTGGGACTGGTCTGCACGGTGGTCGGTTTGGTGTGGTCGCTCATCATCATCGGCATTGCCTGGCTGTTCTATCGCCCGCTCATTGGCATTGCCCTGCTTGCCGTCGCAGCCTTCCTCATCTGGGTGTTTGCCTTCCAGGGGAAAGAGAAGCTGAAGCAGATGGCGAGCAAGGACAGAGGATAAAAGCAGTGAAAAGAAACATAATATACAGAGCTAAGAATAAAAAAAGTGTGCTTAGTGCATTGTAATTCAAAAGAAAGTTGTACCTTTGCGCCGCCGTTACGAGTTAGCGGCACATTTCAAACCTATTAAAAGTTCTAATTAAAATTATGGCAACAAAAATCAGATTGCAGCGTCACGGCCGTAAAGGCTATGCTTTCTACAGCATCGTGATTGCTGATGTAAGAGCACCGCGTGACGGTAAGTTTACAGAGAAGATTGGTACGTACAACCCGAACACCAATCCTGCCACTGTAGATTTGAAATTCGATCGTGCCCTGTATTGGGTAGAGGTTGGCGCACAGCCCACCGACACGGTTCGCAACATCCTCTCCGGTGAAGGTGTTTATCTCATGAAGCACCTGCGCGGCGGTGTTAAGAAGGGCGCTTTTGACGAAGCAGCATGCCAGGCAAAGTTTGATGCTTGGAAGGCTGACAAGCAGAAGGGCTTGAGTCAGGTGACGGCTAAGAACGAGGCCGACAAGAAGGCAGCAGCTGCTGCTAAGCTTGAGGCCGAGAAGAAAGCCAACGCAGAGATCGCAAAGAAAGTAGCAGACAAGAAGGCTGCTGAAGCTGTCGCAAAGGCAGAGGCAGAGGCAGAAGCCAAGGCTGAGGAAGCAGCAGAAGAAGCTGCACCCGCTCCCGAGGCTGAAGCAGAGGCTGCTCAGGCTGCTGAGGGTGAAACAACTGAAACTCCCGCAGAGGCTTAAAACATCAATCACAAACCATTATTTCAATTAGACTTTTTCCAACCAACCAACACGAAGGGCGTTGCCGTGAGGCAATGCCCTTCATATTTTTTGCAGCTTCCCGAACTTACGGCCCGTAAGGCACCTGCATGCGGACCAAGCCTGGAAGGCTTCATCACCGAGCAGCCAGAGGCAACGGCCTCAGGCTGAAAACTGAGGGTTTAACATGAGAAGTTGAAACCAAGCGTGCCTGGTCGTGAAACATCACGTGGAGACCACCTAACCCCCTTTAGGGGGAATTTCAAACATCACGTGGGTAAAATGAAAATATCACGTGGAATATTTCAAATATCACGTGGGTAAAATGAATTTATCACGTGGGTAAATTTTAAGCGTCACGTGGAGCACTTATAAATTGTACCTGTTGAGTGCATCGATGACGCGTTGGATTTCCTCGTCCGTCATGAGGGGCGACATCGGGAGCGACAGGATTTCGCTGTGGATACGCTCGCTGACGGGGAAGGAGAGGTCGTGCCATTCGCTGTATGCCTCCTGCTTGTGCGGCGGGACGGGATAGTGCACCATCGTGCCGATGCCCAGTCGCGAGAGATATTCGCGCAGGTGGTTGCGGTCGGGAGTGCGTATGGGGTAGATGTGCCAGACGTTTTCCTCCGCGTTGGCAGGCATCTGAGGCAACGTGATGAGGGGGTTCGTGATGCCCTCCGTATAAGCCTGAGCGACCCGCCGTCGCGCTTCGTTGTCGGCATCCAGACGACCCAGTTTCAGGCACAGGACTGCCGCCTGCACCTCGTCCATGCGGCTGTTCAGGCCCTTCATCTCATTGAGGTACTTCTCCCTGCTGCCGTAGTTCGACATCGCTCGCACGCAGTCCGCCAAAGCCTCATCGTCTGTGGTGACGCATCCGGCGTCGCCCAACGCTCCGAGATTCTTGCCTGGATAGAAACTGAAGCCTGCCGCGTCGCCCAGATGACCTGCACGAATGCCTTGATAGACAACGCCTTGTGCCTGTGCGACGTCTTCTATGACTTTCAAGTTATAACGCTTGGCGACCTCCAGAATCGGCTTCATGTCGCAGACGCGACCATAGAGGTGGACCACCATGATGGCTTTCGTGCGCTCCGTAATCAGCCCCTCGATGCCCTCGGGATTGATGAGGTAATCCTCCATCCGCGGTTCGCAAAGGACGGGTCGCATGCCGGCGCGGCTCACGGCCAATATGCTGGCGATGTACGTATTGGAGGGCACGATGACCTCAGCCTCGTCGCTCCAGCCGAGCAAGCGCCTGTAGGCAGCCAGAATCATTGTGAGTGCGTCCAGGCAATTGCCGGTCGGCACGCAATAGCGACTGCCGCAGTACTCGGCAAAGGCGTTGCTGAAGCGCCTGTTCTCATCGCCCAGCAGGTACCAGCCGCTTTGCACGACACGCGACACCTCTGCCGTCAGGTCCGGCTCGAACGAGTCGCTGATACGCTTCAGGTCAAGGTAAGAGACCATCTCTAACTCCTTCTTAAAGGGAGAGGACTCTGGGCAGGAAGCCTCCCCTCTAAGGAGAGATTTAGAGGAGTCTTGGGAGGCAATGTTTATCTCGTAGGTATCGTAGCAGACGGCCCTGCCTCCGAAACCTTCCTTCTGGTGGATGAGTCCCTCGTTCAGGTAGCGGCCGTCGTCCTCGTTGGACGTGCCGAGGTCGAGCCAGTCGAACTGTTTGTACCGCTCATTGATGAGATGACGGAAGAGCAGGTCAAGCGCGCCGAACGTTCTGCCCTCCTCGCCGCTGGCGATATACTGCACGTGTGCCACCTTGCGGCACTCGAAGATGACCACTCCGGCCACGATGCGCTTCTCGTGCCTGACGATGTAGAGGCGGATGTTCTTGGGGAACTGACTCATCAGGAGCCGCATCTCCTGCAGGGTATGCGTGGGCCGGGCATTGTGATACTTGCCCAGGACTTCCTCCAGGAGCGCCCAATACTCCTGCAGCGTCTGCGTGTCGCCCTCGGTCATGCGGTCGATGTAGAATCCGTTGTCGACCGCTTTTCGGGCTTGACGAATGCGAAGCGTCGCCATCTTCATCGGGTTTTGCATCGACACGCAAGTGCTCACCAGGCGTCGCGACAGCCTGGCTCCGGCGCGGAAGAGTGCGTAGAGGTCTTCTCCGGAAGGGATGCTGCTATAGATATATGGTATAGGTTTGTAGACGAGGCGTTCCGCCTGCATCATGTCGCGGTAGTATTGCAGGATGGCTTGCATCATGTCCATGACTTCTTTCTGTGTCACCTCGGGCAAGACGACGAGCCCGCCGTATGTCAGTCCCTGGTGAGAATAGACCGTCAGGCGTTCCTTGTCCCAGTTCGCGGGGAAGATGGCCACCAGGTCTTTCGTGGTGAGGCTCTTCTCCTTGAACTCTCCGTCGGGCGATATGCCAGCGTAGATGAGCAGGGAACAGTCGAAGAAACGGTCGGAGTGATAGTCCATGAAGTTGCGTTTCAAGAGGAAAGTGCCGTTCTTCGACATTTCTACAAACGCATCCCAGGTCTCCTTTCTGTTTATGGAATAAGGTATAATTGTCATCTTCAATTAAGAATTAAGGGCTAAGAATCAGGTGTTAAAAACTAATATCGAATCCCTAATCTCTAATCTTTAATCAGTTGCTTGAATTCTTCGTAGTCGTGAATGTAGTCTTCCGGGCAGTACTCTTCGGAAGCGAGGCTGATGCAGGCTGCATTTTTCGTGAAGTTCATCAGGCGGCACCAGACGAGTGGCGGGATGAAGACGCCGGTGCTGGGGTCGTCCATGTGCAGGAGCTGGCGCCTGCGGCCGTCGTCTATTTCGATGTCGAAACTGCCTCCGATGGGAAACAGCACCATCTGGCACGACCTGTGAGCATGGTCGCCCCGCATGTTGTCGCCCTGGACGTCGTAGCTCCAGAAGATGCGCCGGATGGGGAAAGGAATGTGACGTTCAGCCTCGCCGAACGCCAGACTGCCCCGCTCGTCTGAAATCTTCGGGAAGTGCACCAAGAAGCAACCGTTGGGCAGCAAAGTTGTTGTATTGAGTGTCATTTCTTATGATTTTCTGCACAAAGTTACAAAAAAAACCTGAAATGCTTGCGTGGTTCACAAAAAAACTCTACCTTTGCATCCGCAACAAGAGATAGAAGGCGGTTTTTAGCACCTCTTCAGGCTCTTAACGATGGAAGGAAGTTTGGGTGAGTGGCTGAAACCACCAGTTTGCTAAACTGACGTGCGGGTTACCGTACCGGGGGTTCGAATCCCCCAGCTTCCGCAAAAACGACGAGGCACTAATTAAATCGTAAATAGTAAACCGTCAAACAGTAAATAACTTGGCGCTTTCGTCTAGCGGCTAGGACACATGCCTCTCACGCATGGAACACGGGTTCGATTCCCGTAGGCGCTACCTAAGGGTAAACAGAAAGCTGAAGAGCGAGACATCACATACGGTGGCTCGCTCTTCTTTTTGGGGGTATCCACTAATCCTCACCTGGGGGGACTGAAATCATCACGTGGGTAAAATGAAAATATCACGTGGAATATTTCAAATATCACGTGGGTAAAATGAATTTATCACGTGGGTAAAATGAAAACGTCAGGTGCGACGTTTTCAATTCCCCCTAAAGGGGATGAGGTTGTCTACACGTGACGTTTTACTTTTCTCCCCGTTAAGGGTGGAGTTAGAGGGGGCCTGCGCTGGGAAGTTCCCTTTCCTAATCGCTTACTTTACCAGGACTTTCCGGGCCGTGCCATCTGCCATGCGGACGATGTTGATGCCCTTCTGAGCGGCTGGCAACTTGCGTCCGTCCACGGAATAGAGCGCTTCGGGCTCTCCGCTGGCGTCGGACGTGATTGAGGTAATGCCGTCGGAGAAGTCGCTGATGCTCGTCTGGGCTGCATTGATGAAAGCACCCGTCTGGGCGTCGAGCAGCAAGCAGGCCATCTTGAGCTTCGTCTTGTCCTGGATTATCGTGTTGTCGCTCACGTCGGCCTGAAAGCGATAGTTCTGCGCCTGACCTGCCACGATGGCATTGCTCACTGAGCCGCTCACGCCGTAGAGGACGTCCCATGCAGCCACTGCAACGTGGTCGTACACCACACCTGGCACGGAACTCGGCTGGTTGCACCACCACTGAAGTTCCGGTTCGGCAGCAGTCTGTCCGCTGTAGAAGTTGCTTTGATTCCATGAGCTCCCCGTGCCGGTCAGTCCGTCGGCAAGCAGCACGTATGCAATAGCATAGTTGCCATCGGGGATGTTCAACTGGAAGGTTGTCTTCGTATCGACCGTGATGGACGTCTTTTCCTGGTTGCTCCACTGTGCGACGGCTTCAATCTGGGCCGGCGTGATGTTGTCCAAAGTACTTTGGACGGCATTGACCACGGTGGTGACGCCTATGCTGGTCGACACCGACCTGTTGTAAATGCCCGACGGATAGCCGTTGCAATACCTCTCGACGACAGGCATGTAGGCATCCACGCCCATGGGCGTATCATCGTGAACAGCGATGAGAACGGCCTTGTCGCCATACTGCTCGCTTGCCCTATTCATAGCCACGATGCCGCGCACGCAGTATTGGCACCAAGTGCCGGTAAACTCCTCGAAGAGCGGAACGAACTGAGGCTTGCTCAGCATATTGTATTGCGAGATGGAGGCAGCACCATCGTCTGCTCCGTTGGGCTGGCTGTTCACCTCGGTAACCCTGAACGTCCTTTCTGTGATTTCAGCCTCGCCATCCGTGGGAATGGGGATGGAGAAGGTCTGACGGGAAAGCATTTCATCGATGTCGGACATAAGAGTGCCGCTGCTGACCACCTCGCCGTCCGTCTCAAGCACGTACTTCAGACTCCTGGCAGGTGTAGAGCCTACGTTCTGGATAGTGACATCGACGGCCTGCTCCGAGCCTTTGACGGTATAGACGAGTTCCTCGGCATCGACCTTGACGGCGTTACTCTTGAACTGTCCACCGCCCGCGAGGACACGAACCATGAGCTCCCCATTCGATTCATACCAGCTAGGACTGCTGGCAGAACACGTGATGCAACCTTTCGGACGCGGGCTGCTCGTCGACATATAACAGACAGGATAACTGCCATAAAAGTCGTTGGCATAGGTCACGGTGAAGGAATAACCCACATACAAGCCGCCTTCCGGGACGACGTGAGGAGTGGCGAAAGTCACTTCGCAGAAGTTCTCCTCCTCAAATTCCTCCATAGGAAACTCCACGGTCTCCATGTCGGCAGGTGTGCCGAAAGCCGGAAGCTCCGAAGACACCCAGACAGAAATGTCTGCCACGTTGGGAGTGAGGAAATAGAAAGCGAAGCCTTCCACCGTCGCTCCTTCGCCACCCAAGTAACCGTAGGGTATATAAGTGGCTGTGCTATAACGTTCCTCCTTGCCCGTACCATAGATAATCCAATTGCCGTCACTGTCGTAGAGGGATGCCCACAACTGGCTGCCAGGGTTCGTGAATAGTATGTTGACAGACTTCTCTACACCCCCGATGGTGACACTAAGCGTGGCTTCAAAGGTGCCCTCGCCTAAGATGTTGGACGCGTCGAACTGCACCTGCTCGCTACTTCCCATGGTGAAAGTCTTGTTCAGGGAGTTCCAGGGACGAACCAAAGAACAGTTGCCACCCATACACCACTGGATGAGTTGTGCATCGAAATCATTGCCGCTGGTGGTCAACGTAGCCGACACATCGGCACTGGAAGCGTCGAGCAGCTTCAGGACAAGTCCGTCGTCGGGATTCGAGGCAGGGTTCGTTTCGCAAACCAACTCGTCGAAGAAGTTCATCTCGGCTTCGAAGGCAACCGTCGCCTCGTCCTCAAGGCTCTGTCCACGATACTGAAATTCGAAACTCTGGGCATAAGCGACTGTTGCCGTGGCAAGCAAAGCCGTCATGAAAGTCGTGATACGTTTCATTATATGATGCTTTTTCATTATTGATTGACCTAATCGTTCTAACATAAAGAAGCAGATGCTATGGCGCTCACTTCACGAGCACTTTCCTGACGGAACCGTCCGCCATGCGTATGATATTGATTCCCCTTTGGGCAGCAGGCAGGCTGCGACCGTCGAGGGAATACATGGCAGCAGGCGTCTTGCTGTCCGACGAGACAGAAGATACCGCAGTAGCAAAGTCCTCGATTACAGACTGAGCGGCATTCTCCACCTGGCCCGTGCTCCTGTCAATCAGCAGAGCAACGGCTTTCAGCTTCGTCTTGTCCTGAATCAGACTGTTTCCCGAAATGCTTCCCTTAAAGGTGTAAGTCTGCTCCACGTCAGCATCAATGTTCGGATCGACTGAGCCATTTGTACCATTCTTCACGTTCCAGCCGGCAACGGCCACGTGGTTGAACTCTATCCCAGTGACCGTCGAGCCCTGCTGACACCACCATGCCATGTCGCCGCCAACACTTTGCCCGGCATAGTAGTTCTGCTGTGCCCAGCTGCTACTTGTTCCCTTCAAACCGTCTTCCACCAGGACGAAAGCAATGGCATACTGGTCGTTATAGTCGGTAAACGAGAAGCGAGTGGTCGCATTGAAGACGACAGTATTCTGCTCGGCACTTTCCCATTCGGCAGACAAGTCGATGGCAGCCAACGCCATTCTGTTGAAAGAATTGTTCAGGGCACTCTTCAAACCCGAACTCGACGGGTCGACACTATAAAGACGGTCAGTTATGGAAGATGGATAACCACCAGCATATGCATTGATCACCTCGTTGTAAGCACCGATTTGCATGATGTCGCCAGAGTGCGCAGCAATTTGTACGACCTGATCACCATACGTTTCGCGGACACTTTCCATGCCCACCATTCCACGAGGACACCAGCCGCACCATGTACCGGTGAACTCCTCGATGACTGGCGTCACTGGTATCTGTTCCTTTAGCGTAATGATAAAACCTTGTCCACTATTAGCGTACGCTGTGTTTGGCTCATCGTTAACTTTGGTGACGGTAAACGTCTTTATTGATTTCCCATGCTGTTCATCTGCATAGAATCTAATGTTGAAAGTCTTGGAGCCATTGGGTGCCATCGTGGTGAAGGTTTTTCGTGTTTCCTCGCTTGGCTCGCCCTGGTCGGATGTGATGGTGTAGGCGATGGACCTCACATCGTTCGTTCCTTTGTTGGTAATCGTGATGGGAAGTGTTGCGCTGGCGCCCTTGAAGAGCATCTTCCCACCAAAGTCGGCCACGGTGACGCAGTTGGTGGGGAGCGTTTCATACTCCACGAGCACCTGCAACGCCAGTATGCCTTTGCCTCTTCCATAGCAGTCTGTCCAATCGCCATAGTTCGTGCCATTGCTCAAACGATAATAAAAGAGGTCGGGCACATCGTTGCCATAGGCCATGATGGGTGTCGACTTCTTGCTTATGCTGATGGTGTAGCCCACGTATATGTCGCGATGTCCGACTTCGAAGGCAGAGTCGAGTTCTATCTCGTTGAGTCCTGCCACGAAGTTTCCCTTGGTGACATTCTTTCTGTAATCAGCGCGAATGGATGACTGGGTTGGCAATGATGTGGATATCCACACTCTGAGTGCGCTGCTGATGGCAGAGACGTCGTTGCCCAGCCACAGGCGTATGGCCTTGATAGAGCCGCCACTGACGAGTTCTTCGCTGGCTGGAATCTTGATTACGGCGTCGATAGTACCCTTTGTTGTATGGCCGAGACAGCCGTCGTAGGGAAGGTAGTCTGCATTTGCCTCGTCGAAGTAGCCCCACCATGTCTGGTTGTCTCCGACTGTGATTTGTGCTTTGCTGCATACTGTGGAGAGCAAAGTGAGAAGAAGTAATACACTGCGTTTCATATTTTGACGTTTTTAATGATTTTCTAATCAGTCTATCTTCACGGCTTGCTGCACTCCGCCGTCGTTATAGACGAAGGCTACGACGCTGAGCTGCTCGCTGTTCCAGGTTGGTTCTATTGCCTGAGTGAATGTCCGCTTCACGTTTTCTCCCTCCGCGATGCTGAAGTCTTCGCCCCACGTGCCGTTGACTGCGGTGCGGAAGACGTGGTCGTGGATGTATTCCTGGTTGGCTGTGCCGTCGGGCATGAGCTGTAGTGCCTGTATGCCATCCTCGAGAAGCCAGATTTGCAACTTGCCTGCGACGTTGCCGTCGGTGCCTTCCGCACTGATGTCTATCACGAGGTCATTGCCTTCGAGGCGTGTTGTGCCGCTCAGCCTCAAAGGTGAGGGCTTGGCGAGTTCTGCTTTTACTGCGTCGACCCATTCGGGGTAGTTGACTGGCGTGTGCCGGTTGACGAGTCCTACTGGCTGGTATTCGAGGTTCCAATGGCTGAAGTATTCGTCGCCTGTGGCTGTCTTCAAGCCTACATATCGTGCGTTGCCAGCGAAGGCGAGGGGTCCGCCGTGTATGCCCACGGCGACCAGTGCGTCGCCATACGTCTCTTTGAGTTGGGCGATGACCTCAGTTGCCTTTGGGCAGTTGGTGCATCTTTGTCCCGTGAAGTCCTCGAGGAGTACGACGCGCTGGGCAGGTTCGGGCTTTTCGTAGATGAGCCGCTCGTCCTCGGATATGCGGTCGCAAGCGGCGAGCATCATGGCGATGCTGCCTATTATAATATATGTATAGGGTCTAAGCATTGTGGTGCGCGTCAGAAGTTAAAGTTATACGAGAGTGTCCATCCCGTGTATGCGGGGACGTAGCGGCACACGCCGCCTGAGCAGTTATAGCCCGCCCTGGTCCGTCCATAGCCGCCTTGTATGCGGTGCTGCCCTACGTTGTAGGTAATCAGCCCCTGATAGTAGTGCAGGTCGGTCTCGCCGCAGTTCCACATGTCGCTGGCGGTCAGCATCCAATGTGGCGCCAGCGAGAGTTCGAGCAGCCCGTATGCCCAGTCGCCCTGGTCTTGCTTGGTGGTCAGATACTGCAGTTCGCATCGCAGTGTTACCTTGGGAGAGAACTGGTATTTGGCGTCGGCGATGTAGATGTTGGTGTGGACCGTGCCTCCGTGCCCCTCGACGACAAGTTGGTTGTACTGTTGGTTGACGTACATCAGGCTGAGCTTGAATGCCTTGGTCAGCTTGCGTGCGAGGGTGATGTCGAAGCTTCTGTAGTATGTTTCGTCGCCCCATGAGAAGAACTTCGACGTGTAGCCGTTGGTACGTGCCACGAGGTCTTGGCCGAGGAGCTGCCTGTCGATGGCTCTGACGTACGAGAGGTTGGCTTTCACGTTCATGCCGTATCGTCCGCCGAGCGTGGTCTTGCGCTTGAAGTTATAGCCCACCTCGGCTTGGTATGCCCATTCTCCTGGCGCCAGCTGCGTGGCGTAGGGATAGATGGCGGCCAGTGCGTAGGTCTGGTCTTGCGTGAATGCGGGCAGGTGATTGATGGCTGATGAGATGCCGATGGCTTTTGTGACGTCGCTTGTGCTCTTGAACGACATGTTTTCCGAGCGCTTTGCCTGGAGCAGGACGCTCAGTCCGCGGTCGGAATAGGAGCCCGAGAGCATCACTGCCGACCCTTTCCTGTAGATGTAATCGTTGGCGAACGAGGGGTCTGCGCCCTTTTGCGCATACTCTGCCAGCAGGTTCCACGGGCCTTTGTTGAAGCCTATCCTGGCGTCCCACGCGTTGACAAACTTCGGCAGACGCAGGCGATAGACGGGCGAGACATACACCTTCTCGTCTGTTTTCTCGTGCTTGTTCACCCACGAGCCGCCAACCGTGATGCCCATCTCCCTCTGTTGCAACTTGGGGAAGAACTCGGCAAGGCTCACTTCGGCATCTGCTCCGCTGACGAGCGACTTGTTCCATTCCCAGTAGCGTCGCTGCACGCCTGTGAGTGCTTTCAGCGTGATGCCTTTCATCGGCTTTACCACGATGCGGCCTCCAAGCAGGGAGTTGTCGATGCCGAGGGAGCGTTCCTCGTATGTCCTGAGGATGAATCCTGAGCCGAACTGCTCGTAGAAAGTGCCGGCGGTCAGTTCCACCTTGCCCAGTTTGCCCTTAATCCAGAAGTGAGGCAACCCCCATCCTTCGAAGTCGTGCTCAAAGCCGGGAAGCGGATACTCGAGGAACTCCACTCGTGTACCTGCATCAACATACTTGCTGTGCAACAGCAGGTCGAGATATGTGTTGTTGAGGAAGTCGCCGGACTTCTCGGCACCCGTGGCGCTGTCGTGTCTGGGGACGAGCATGTCGGTCTGCAGCGAGCCGGAGAGGGACACGCCTTTTCGCTCCCACGACCACGAGGCGAGGACGCAGCAACACAGTGTCAAGGAAAGGAGAAACCTTTTCATCACTTCAGCAACTCGCGCACTTTTTCAATGAGTTCCGTTTCGGCACCGTCGGTGTAGCCGCTGTGCTTGTAGACGACCTTGCCCTTGGCATCGACGATGAGCGTGTAGGGAATCATCTGGCCGCCTGTGGCGCGAAGAAATTCGCTGTTCGGGTCGAGCAAAACCTCGTAGTCCCAACCGTGAGCGACTACAAGGGGCTTCACCTTGTTGATGTTCTGCGCCTGGTCGATACTCACGGCAAAAATCTTGACGCCGGTCTCCTCCTGCCATTCCTCATAGAGTTCGCTGATGGCATCAAGCTCGCGATTGCAGGGCTTGCACCAAGTGGCAAAGAAGTCCACGATGAAGGGCTTGCCGTCGTTCGACAGGGTATCCGTGCGGACCTCCACGCCGTTCATCGTCTTGAGCGTGACCGTCGGCAACTGAGCCAAAAGGCGGCTTTGGGAAAAGAGAAATAGTGTGATGCAAAGAAGTAGCAGTCTCTTCATACGCATAATTGTTAGAATCTTGTTCCCTGAATTCGCGTGCAAAGGTATTAAAAAATAGTAACATACCATTCATTCCGCACGAAGAAATTTATCCAAACCTGTCGTTTTTGAAAACGCGGCACGCGATAATTGAAATTTACCCACGTGATAAATTCATTTTACCCACGTGATATTTGAAATATTACACGTAATATTTTCATTTTACCCACGTGACGTTTGAAAACACAGCACGCCCAGTCAATAAACCAGGCGTGCCGAAGTATCCAATTTTCCTCCCCTTGGGGGAAAGGACGGGAAGGGTCTCTTACTCTTCCAACAGCGCTGTAGAGAGGTAGCGCTCGCCTGTGTCGGGCAGAAGGACGACGATGTTCTTGCCTGCAAACTCGGGACGCTGAGCCACCGTTGCGGCAGCATAAGCCGCTGCACCTGAGGAAATTCCCACGAAGAGGCCGTCTTCCTTGGCCAAAGCACGTGCCGTGGCAAACGCATCCTCGTTGCTGACAGGAATGATCTCGTCGATGAGAGGACGATTGAAGTTCTTCGGCTCGAAGCCCGCACCGATGCCCTGTATCTTGTGAGGGCCGGAAGGATTGCCGGAGAGGACTGCACTGCTGGCCGGCTCGACTGCCACCACATGGACTTTCGGGTTGTGAGCCTTCAAGGCCTTGGCTACGCCGGAAACAGTTCCGCCTGTGCCCACGCCTGCCACAAACACGTCTACCTTGCCTTCGCTGTCTTTCCAAATCTCCTCGCCGGTTGTCCTGAAATGCACTTCAGGGTTGGCAGGATTCTCGAACTGCTGCAGGATGACGGCTCCCGGCGTGCTGTCTCTCAGCTCCTCAGCCTTGCGGATAGCGCCCTTCATGCCTTCGCTGCCAGGCGTCAGAACGATTTCCGTTCCATAAGCCTGCGCTAGTTTGCGGCGTTCGATACTCATCGTCTCAGGCATCGTCAAGATGACTTTATACCCTCTGACTGCGCCCACGAGAGACAATCCGACACCCGTGTTTCCACTGGTAGGCTCGATGATAGTGCCACCCTGACGTAGGATGCCTTTCTCCTCGGCGTCGAGTATCATGCTGAGAGCAATGCGGTCCTTGACGCTGCCGCCAGGATTGAAGTACTCCACCTTAGCAATGACATTAGCCTTCAGGCTGCGATTCTTGGCAAAAGTGCTGAGTTGAACCAACGGCGTACCACCAATCAGTTCAGTAATTGACTTGTAGATTGACATAATATTTAATTTTATAGCCCCCTCCAAACCTGCCCGAGGGAAGGCTGCTTCTCTCCCTCGGGAGAGTTTGAGGGGGGCCGGTTCTTATTTAATAACGTTTTTCCTCTTATTTTATTGCGTTGAAAGCCTGCTCCAGGTCCGCGATGATGTCGTCGATGTGCTCAACGCCGATGCTCAACCTGACAGTGCTCGACGTGATGTGCTGCTCGGCAAGTTCCTCGTCGGAGAGTTGCGAGTGAGTCGTCGTGGCTGGGTGAATGACCAGGCTCTTCACGTCGGCAACATTGGCAAGCAAAGTGAAGATTTGCAACGCATCGATGAATTTCCATGCTGCTTCCTGCCCGCCTTTGATTTCGAAGGTAAAGATGCTGGCTCCTCCCTTAGGGAAGTATTGCTGATAGAGCGCGTGGTCGGGGTGAGAGGAAAGTGCCGGGTGATTCACTTTCGCAACCTGCGGATGCTTCGACAGGTAGTCGACAACCTTCAAGGCATTCGCCGTGTGACGCTCGATGCGCAGCGGCAACGACTCCACTCCCTGCAGGAGAATCCATGCGTTGAAGGGCGAGATGGCTGCTCCGGTGTCGCGAAGGATGACGGCACGAATGCGAGTGACGAATGCGGCGGCACCTGCGACGTCTGCAAAGACTGCCCCGTGATAGCTGGCATCCGGCTTTGCGATGCTCGGATAGCGTTCCGCGTTGGCTTTCCAATCGAACTTGCCGCCATCTACAATCACGCCGCCCAGGGACGTGCCGTGTCCGCCGATGAACTTCGTGGCTGAGTGTACGACGATGTCTGCCCCGTGTTCAAGGGGACGAATCAACAGCGGAGCGAATGTGTTGTCGACTATAAATACGATTCCATGCCTGTGTGCCACCTCGGCAACGCCTTCGATGTTCAGCACGTCGCTGTTGGGATTTCCCAAAGTTTCCGCGTAGATAACCTTCGTATTGGGTTGGATGGCAGCCTCCACGGCAGCAAGATCGTTAATTCGAACGATGGAATGGGCGATTCCTTGAGCTGCGAGGGTGTGTGTGATGAGGTTGTACGAGCCTCCGTACAGGTTGTCTGCAGCCACGATATGATCGCCTGCCTGAAGGATATTCTGCAGTGAATAGGTGATGGCAGCCGCGCCGGAAGCCACGGCCAGACCTGCCACGCCGCCTTCCAAGGCAGCAATCCTGTCCTCGAGCACCCCTTGAGTGGAGTTCGTCAGACGTCCGTAGATGTTGCCTGCGTCACGGAGTCCGAAGCGATCTGCCGCGTGCTGAGCGTTGTGAAATACATAGCTGGCGGTCTGATAGATAGGCACCGCACATGAATCTGTCGTTGGGTCGGCCGTCTGTCCTGCATGAACGGCAAGTGTCTCGATGTGTAATTTCTGTGTACTCATAATATAATATAATGTATAATTAGGTTTTGCTTGACGCGTTTTTATGTCTGTTTGCGAGTGCAAAGTTACGGCAAGATGAAATTTCTTCCAAGAAGAATGGATATTTTAGAAATTATTACTAACTTTGCACCGCCAATCAGAACAATCTACCTGACACAAGTAAAAAAACGCCCTCACAGCAGGAAAAACATTCTTTAAGCAAAATGACGTATCAACTCGACGAGACAGACCTGCGGATTTTAGGTCTTCTGCAGGACGATTCAAGGCTGACCAACAAGGAGTTAGCCGCGAAGATTCACCTCTCCCCTACTCCTACGTTCGAACGCGTGAAGCGCCTGGAGCGCGAGGGATACATCCGAAAATACATGGCGGTGCTGGATGCGGAGAAAATCAACCGCGGATTCATCGCTTTCTGCAACCTGCGGATGAAGCAGCATTCCTACGAGAACTCGCAGCGCATCATGGAGGCTGTGCAGCGCATCCCCGAGATTGTCGAGTGCTACAACATCAGCGGAGACTACGACTTCATGCTCAAGATTTACGTTTCCGACATGAAGGCCTACCAGGAATTCGTGCTCAGAATCCTCGGCGACCTCGATTGCATCGGCTCGCTCAACTCGTTCTTCGTCCTCGGCGAAGTCAAGAACTCGCACCAGCTCCCGCTAAATCACTGAAAACGCCACAGAAACTGGCATGTCAGATTCAATCTTTCTTCTTGGCGTCCAAATGGTATGCGAAGCTGATGCCAATGTAGTGATGGCGGAAGTCATTCCAAGTCGTTGTCTGCTGATAAGCGGACTGCTGGCTCCTACGTCCGTCCTCGTTGTTCAGGATGTCATCGAACTCCAGCATGAGGCGCGCTTTGTTCTTCACAATCTTCCAGCCAATGGCTGCATCCCAGACAAGGATGTCGCGGTTCATGCTCTCCATGGTGTAGCCGCGGCTTGCGCGTTCGGTAAGGCTTGAATAGAATACAAAGTTGCGATACGTAGCCTCGAAGGATAGTCCGAAACTGTTGTTCCAATGCGTGGTATTCTGTTCGGGCGAGGCTGTGTAGCGCAGGCGGTCGGCGTTGATTTCGGCGAAAGCAGAGGCTTTGAGCCAATTGTAATCGAGCGAGAAGGTGAGTCTTTCGCTTGGGTTAAGGCTATGCTGTCGGTTCACGACGCGCTCGGATTGAGAGGGAATGAGGGTGAGAAAGCCATAGCGTCTGCTGGCATTCATGCGGAAGTCGTTCTGCAGGCGCAGGTAGTCGCCAAGGCCTTGGTCGAAGTTTAGTCGGAAGTTCCATGACTTGCTGCCTCGGATGTTTTCGGGGCGGCTGATATAGACAGCGGTCGCAGGGTTGTAGTTGAGCGCATCTATTGCCTCGCGGTCTTTGTGATTGTAGTTGAATGTAGCGCTGAATGAGGTCTGACTGCGGGCGAGCACCATATTGTACGTCAGCTTCACGTCGTGGGTGTGGGTGCTCCGCAGATTGGGATTTCCCTCGGTAATGAAGAGCGGGTCGGTGAGGTCGCGATAGCCGATGGTCTGGATAATGTCTGGCAGTGACGTCTTGAAGCTGTAGCTTAGCTCAAAGCCTACTGTCTTGCTCAGCTTCCATGTGGCACGAAGCGAGGGGTCGATGAAGAAATGGCGGCGCACGGCGGCTGTATCAAGCTGACCGCGCCTGTAATCCTGGCTCTCTCCTTGCCATCGGGCCGAGATGTCTGGCATCAACTGAAGGGGGGTAAGATTGAAGGTCTGTGCGAGTCGCAGGCAATGCTCATTGCGTGTGTACAGGTTGTGATAGCTGTTGGTAGCGTCGGCCACGCCGTTAGTCAGGAAATCGCGGTCGCCCAGGTTGCGGTTGTAGTTCAGAGCGTATTGCGCCTGCATCATCCATGTCTTTGTGAGCCAGCGGGCGTGATGAGCCTCGGCATAGGTGGAGAACTGCTTTGATGGTGAAGTGTAGGTCTGGATGAGCTGCGACGAGGAATGGGTTAGGTTGTGTGCCGTGATGGTTCGGTCTGTCTTTCCGTCTGTCTTTCCGTCTTGATAGTTTAACGTGACGCTGGCTCCGAGCGCACCATCCTTGATATAATGTTCCCACTCCGCTTTCGTGTTGAGTTTCGTTTCGCGACCATCGGTGTGAGTTTCCGTAAGTTGTGATATCGTCGGTGCATATTCCAAGCCAAACGCCTCCTCCTGTTCTGTGGCCTGATGGCTTTGCGAGCGACTGCTGTTATGTTCTGCGCTGGCATTCAGCGTAAATGTGTTCAGCGAATCACGCACCCACTTCAGGCTGGCATTTAGTCGAGGTTCCAGTTTGTGATTGCGTTGATAGCTCTCCGACGAGGAACGTGTGGCGGCAGTGTTAGGGAGATAGGTTTCAGTCTCTTGGCTGCTGGCGCGCCAGTCATCGTCGTGCGCCAATCCGCCCGTAAAACTGTAGTTGCTCTTCAG
>JAGCNZ010000075.1 GCA_017645655.1 Bacteroidaceae bacterium
CATGAAGATATTGGTTTTAAACTGTGGCAGCAGTTCGATTAAATATGCGCTTTACAACATGGACGACCAGTCCGTCATCACGAGTGGTGGCATCGAGAAGATTGGCCTGCCCGATTCGTTTATCACCGTCAAACTCAATGGCGAGAAACACAAATGGGAGCACCCCATCAAGGAACATACTGCTGGTGTGCAGTTCATCTTTGAGGTGCTGACTAAGGGCGAGTATGCTGTGCTTGGAAGCCTCGAAGAACTTGATGCTGTGGGGCATCGGATGGTGCATGGCGGAGAGAAGTTCAACAAGTCGGTTCGCCTGACTCCTGAAGTGATGAAGGCTTTTGCTGAGTGCAACGACCTTGCTCCCCTGCACAACCCTGCCAACATAAAGGGTGTGAATGCCGTCACAGCTCTGCTTCCCAACATTCCTCAGGTGGGCGTCTTCGATACCGCATTCCATCAGACAATGCCCGATTACGCCTACATGTATGCACTCCCATACAACCTCTACAAGGAGTATGGCGTGCGTCGTTACGGCTTCCACGGAACGAGCCATCGCTATGTGAGTCAGCGCGTCTGTGAGTTTCTTAATTGCAAGCCTGAGGAGAAGCGCATCATCACTTGTCACATAGGAAACGGCGCCTCGATTGCTGCCGTGAAGTATGGCAAGTGCGTCGATACCTCGATGGGACTCACGCCTCTGGAAGGCCTGATGATGGGCACACGTACTGGCGACATTGATGCTGGAGCTGTTACTTATTTGATGGACAAGTTCAACCTCGACACGAAGGGCATCTCCGACCTGCTGAACAAGAAGTCAGGCCTTGCAGGTGTGAGCGAGGCAAGCAGCGACTTCCGCGACATCCTGGCAGGCATCGCTGCAGGAAACGACAAGGCTCGACTGGCGAAGGAGATGTACACCTATCGCATCAAGAAGTACATCGGCGCGTACGCCGCAGCGATGGGAGGCGTTGACATCATCCTCTTCACTGGCGGCGCAGGCGAGAACCAATGGGAAGTGCGCGAGGGTGCGACGAACGGTCTCGAGTTCATGGGCGTCAAGATGGATGTGACAAGGAACCGCAGCTGCCGTGCTACGGAAGCTATCCTCAGCGCAGACGACAGCAAGGTTACTGTCTGCTGCATCCCCACTGACGAGGAACTCATGATTGCCCTCGACACGCAAGCTCTTTGCTAAGGGTAGCCTGGCTTGAGCAACGGCGGAGCCTTGAAGGAGTATCCCCGCGTGCGGCGTTGAAGATTAACCTACTTTGTGATTTTGTATTCGAACGACTCGAAGTGGGCTTTGCCTTTGGCTCCGTAGCAATACAGCCCGAGGCGGACGCCTTTCCAGTTGCCTTCGTGCATCTGGAATGGTTCGCCGGCGGGAACGAAGCGCTTGCCGTCTGTGCTAAACTCGAATTGATAGCGGTTCTCCGGTTCGCAGAGCGTTAGCCGCAAATGGATGCGTTTCGGCTTCTTCGCCGGAATGATGGTGCGCTCTCCGTTTGCTTCGGCATAGATGCCCTCGGGACAGAGCCCGATGCCGCGGAAGTCGCGCCCCATGCAGACGAGTCCCGCGGATGCTTGGTCGAGTTGCGAACCGTCGAGCAGCGTTGTCGCCTCGCCTTCGTAGCCCATCATCATTTGTGTGAGAGTACCTCGCGCTTCCCTGAGATTGCCGGCAGGCAGGGCATGGAGGGTAAGACAGCCTTTCCGTTCGGCGAGGCTCCACCCGCCTTCCACAGGATTGTGGTTCCATTGCCATTGCAGCCCTAATGTCGTTTCGTCGAACGCATCGTCAGTCTGCGGTAACGACGGGGGCTGTGCGGACGCAGTCTTTGGCTTTGTCCAGACTTCCACGGGTTCGCCCACGCCGTTGCCGTCGATGTCAACGCCAATCAGCGGCCAGTCGTCTCGCCATCGGGCGGGTTGCAGGTGGAGCACTCTGCCCAGCTGGGGTGTCTGCTGGAAATGGTAGAACCACCACTCGCCTTCGGGCGTGTCGACGAGGGCTCCCTGATGAGGCCCGTTGAAGCGCGTGCTGCCTTGTTCGAGGACAACACGTTTCTCGTACGGACCGTAGATGTTCTTTGAGCGCAGGACGGTCTGCCATCCGCTGCCCACTCCGCCTTCTGGGATGATGAGGTAGTAGTATCCGCTTCGCTTGAGCCACTTGGTTCCTTCAGCCACAGGGCCTGTATAGACCGTTACGCCGTCGTCGAGCAACTGACGTCCGTCGGCCGACATGCGGTGCAGGATGATTGGTCCTGCTCCGAGCTGGCTGCGTCCCAAGTATGCCTGACCGTCTTCGTCCCAAAAAGGACAAGGGTCCTCCCATCCACGGACATCCTTCACATGTTGCAATTCTGTCCAGGGACCGCACACATCGCTTGCCGACGACATGAAGAGCCCTTCATCGGGTGTGCAGAAGAAGACGTAGTACCTGCCGTCGTGATGGCGGATGCTTGGCGCCCATGTGCCTCCTCCGTAGTGCTTCGTCTCGTCCCAACCAGATAAATCGAAGCGGCTGAAGACTTGGCTGACAAAGTGCCAGTTGATCATGTCCGTGCTCTCGAGGACCTGCATCCCCAGATGGTTGAAATTGCTGGCCACCATGTAGTAGCGCTCGCCAACGCGGATGACGTCGGGGTCGGAATAGTCGGCGTTGAGGACAGGATTGCGGTATGTGCCATTGCCCTGGTCGCCCCATAGAAGGGGACTCTGGGCCGGCGAGTGGGTACACAAGAGCAACGAGGCGAGCAGCGGAAAGAGGCTTCTCATAGTCTTGGGGCGAGCTTTGGATTTCTACTTCCAGAAGCCTTCGCCTGTGAAGTACTTGCTCTTGCTGAGAGGCTCGATGCTGCCGAACTTCTGCCAGTCGGCATCGGCCTGGAACTTAGCGAGGAAAGCATCGGGAACGTAGAGCGTGCAATCCTTGTTGGGCGTGCAGTTCTTTGGCATGGCATAGTACTCGGTGCTGAGCAGATAGACTTTCTTCCACTTCTCGGCAGATGCTGAAACAAGGCCGAACATGCGGTTCTTGAAGTCGTTGGGCACAGTGAATTCCTCGATGCCTGTGCAGCCAGAGAATGCTCCATCGTCTATCTTCTTCATCGTGATGCCCATCAGAACGCTTTTGAGCTTCTTGCAGTTCTCGAAGGCTCCGACACGCAGCCACCAAATGTGTTCGCCAAAACGGGCTGTCTCGAGCGACGTACAGTTCTTAAAAGCATCAACGCCAACGGTGTAGGCGTCTATGCGGAGGTTTTTCAAGGCCGTGCAACCCTCGAATGCACCATCGTTAACGACTGGTATCTCGCCTTGGAAATGTACCTTTTCGAGCGAAGTACAGCCAGCAAAAGCGCCATTTGCGATGTGCTGAATCTGCGGCGCTATCCAGAGCTCCTTGATGTTCTTGTTGTCCCTGAACTCGTTCTCTGCGATGTCCATAATCTGCGAGCCGAAGCCCATCTTCTCTTCCGTAGGCTGATACTTATCTTTGCGGTGCTTGCTTGTGTAGAAGAAGATGTCCTTAGCGGAAGATTCTGTTGCTTCCTTCTCCACCTTAACTTTCTTTTCCTGAGTAGCGTCCTTCTTGTCACAGCTGCTCAAAGTGAAGAGCAGGCAGAGTGCAGCTAAGGCACTGAAAACTTTCTTGTTCATAGTTCGTGAGTTTATAAGTTTATACGTTTGTGAGGACAAAGATATAAAATAAATTTGGATTAGGGATTAGAGATTAGGGATTATTTTGTATCTTTGCAGACGATTTATGGTTTCGATAGACAATTTAAGCGTAGAATTCAGCGCAAAGCCGCTCTTTAATGACATCAGTTATGTCATCAACGACCACGACCGCATCGCTCTCGTCGGCAAGAATGGTGCGGGCAAAAGCACGATGCTCAAGATAATCGCAGGCATTCAGCAGCCCACTAGCGGGACGGTAAGTGTGCCTCGCGACGCAACGATTGCTTACCTTCCGCAAGTGATGCTGCTCACCGACGAACGTACTGTCCGCGAGGAAGCAGAGCGCGCCTTCGAGCACATCACAGAGATGAACGACGAGCTTACACGTCTCAACAATCAGCTTGCAGAACGTACTGATTACGAGAGCGAAGCATATATGTCGCTCGTGGAACGCTTCACGCACCTCAACGAGCATTTCCAGATGATGGGAGGCTTGAATTATCAGGCTGAATTGGAGCGAACATTGCAAGGTCTAGGCTTCAAGAGAGAGGACCTTGACCGTCCTACAAGCGAGTTCAGCGGAGGCTGGCGAATGCGAATCGAACTGGCAAAGCTGCTGCTTCAGCATCCCAATGTCCTCCTCCTCGACGAGCCTACGAACCACCTCGACATTGAGAGCATCCAGTGGCTCGAGAACTTCTTGGCTACAAGTGCCAATGCCGTTGTGCTCGTCAGCCACGATCGCGCGTTTATTAATAATGTAACGAACCGCACCATCGAGATTAGTTGCGGCAAGATATACGACTATAAGGTGAAGTACGACGAGTACGTCACGCTCCATGCAGAGCGCCGCGAGCAACAACTTCGCGCCCTCGAAAACCAACAAAGAGAGATTGCCGATGCCCGAGCCTTCATCGAACGCTTCCGCTATCAAGCCACGAAAGCCATTCAGGTTCAGCAAAAGATAAGACAGCTCGAGAAGATAGTGCCCATCGAAGTGGATGAGGTGGACAACTCGGCTCTGCGTCTCAAGTTTACTTGCTCGATGCGAAGCGGCGACTACCCCGTCATCTGCGACGAGGTGGGCAAGAGCTACGGCGAGCATTGTGTGTTCAAAGGCGTTAACCTCACCATCAGGAGAGGCGAGAAAGTGGCTTTCGTGGGGCGAAACGGCGAAGGCAAAACAACACTCGTGAAGTGCATCATGGGCGAGATTCCTTTCGACGGAAACCTCAAGGTGGGACATAATGTGCAGATTGGTTACTTTGCCCAAAACCAAGCACAACTGCTTGAAGGCGAATACACCGTATTCGACACGATAGACAGAGTGGCGAGAGGCGACATAAGGCTCAAGATAAGAGACATCCTCGGTGCCTTCATGTTTGGCGGGGAAGCCAGCGACAAGAAGGTGAAGTTCCTCTCTGGAGGTGAAAGAACCCGCCTGGCAATGATTAAGCTTCTGCTCGAACCTGTCAACTGTCTTATCCTCGACGAACCCACGAATCACCTCGATATGCGCTCGAAGGATGTGCTGAAGGCAGCGATTCGCGACTTCGACGGCACAGTTATCGTGGTCAGTCACGACCGTGAATTCCTCGACGGGCTTGTGACGAAGGTTTATGAGTTTGGCGACGGAAAGGTTCGTGAGCATTTGGGAGGCATCTATGAGTACATAGAAAAGCACGGTCCCATCCAAACCTTCCCGAGGGAAGGCTTGAAGGACAGTTCCTCTTCCCCGGGGGAGACAGAAGGGAGCCGCACTGGTGCTATCTCATACGCCGAGCAAAAGGCATTGGCTCGCGAACAGAAGCGAAAAGAGAAAGCCTTGCAGGAAGCTGAGGACAAAGTGACTCAACTGGAAGCTGCCATTCGCATTCTAGAAGACCAGCTTTCTACGCCCGAAGGAAGCCAAGACACTTCGCTATACGAGAAACACGGACGCTTGAAGGCTCAACTCAAACAAGCAGAGGAGGAATGGGAGGCGCTGATTTAGTTCATAGTTAAGAGTTAAGAGTTATGA
>JAGCNZ010000076.1 GCA_017645655.1 Bacteroidaceae bacterium
CCTAAAAATATCTTTTTCTTGAGTCTTCTCATACTTTTGACGTACAAAAGTACACAAAATCGAGGAAATCTCAAAATAGTTTATTACTTTTGCATTAAAATACTGGCGAATGATAGAAAAACATATCCTTATCGAGGACATCGATCCCCTGCTGCTTTATGGCGTGAACAACATCAATATGCAGATGCTCAAGGCACTCTACCCGAAGCTCCGCATCGTGGCCCGAGGCAACGTCATCCACGTGATGGGCGACGAGTTGGAGATGTGTGCCTTCGAGGAAATCGTGCAGAAACTGCAGAAACACATCCTCAAGTACAACAGTCTGACTGAAGAAGAACTCCTGCACATCACGCGAGGCGAACGCTCGGAGCGGGAAGGAGTTGAGGGCGTGATTGTCTATAGCGTGACAGGCAGGCCGATATGTGCCCGCACCACCAACCAGCAGTTGCTCGTCAAAGCCTATCAGGAGAACGACCTCGTCTTTGCTGTCGGACCTGCAGGCTCAGGCAAGACGTACACCAGCATTGCCCTCGCCGTCCGTGCTCTCAAGAATAAGGAGATAAGGAGAATCGTCTTGTCGCGTCCTGCAGTAGAGGCTGGCGAGAAACTTGGCTTCCTTCCTGGCGACATGAAGGAGAAGATAGACCCCTATCTTCAACCGCTATATGATGCACTTGAGGACATGATACCGACTCAGAAGCTACGCGAGATGATGGAGCAGAACACGATTCAAATTGCACCGCTTGCCTTTATGCGAGGCCGCACCCTGAGCGACGCCGTCGTAATCCTCGACGAGGCACAGAACACGACCTCTGCTCAGTTGAAGATGTTCCTGACCCGTATGGGCATGAACACCAAGATGATTGTGACGGGAGACACAACCCAGATTGACCTCCCCCACAGCGTCCGCTCCGGACTCATCGAGGCGCTCCACCTCCTGAAGGACATCAAAGGCATCGGTTTCATTGAACTCACAAAGAAGGATATCGTGCGACACAAACTCGTCACTCGCATCGTGGAAGCTTACGAATCACAACAAAAAATACAACAAGAACAAGATGAAAGCCTTAACAAGAACTGACTTCAACCTGCCTGGGCAGGTGAGTGTATATCACGGAAAAGTACGTGATGTCTATAACATCAATGATGACCTCATGGTGATGGTGGCTACGGACCGCATCTCGGCCTTCGACGTCATCCTCCCCAAAGGCATTCCCTTCAAGGGACAGGTGCTCAACCAGATTGCCGCTTCGTTCCTCGACGCCACAGCCGACATCGTTCCCAACTGGAAACTGGCTACTCCAGACCCAATGGTGACTGTAGGCCTGAAGGCAGAAGGCTTCCGTGTGGAGATGATTATCCGTGGCTACTTGACTGGCTCAGCATGGCGCGAGTATAAAGCAGGCTGCCGTGAACTCTGCGGCGTGAAGCTTCCGGAAGGCATGAAGGAGAACCAAAAGTTCCCAGAACCCATCATTACACCGACCACAAAGGCTGAGGAAGGACACGACGAGAACATTTCCGCCGAGGAAATCATCAAGCAGGGACTGGTCAGCAAGGAAGATTGGGAGACGATGGTTAAGTACACGCGTGCCCTCTTCCAGCGTGGCACGGAGATTGCCGCAAAGAAGGGCCTCATCTTGGTTGACACGAAGTATGAGTTCGGCAAACGCGATGGGAAGGTGATTCTCATTGATGAAATCCACACGCCTGACAGCAGCCGTTACTTCTATGCAGACGGCTACGAAGAGAAGTTCGCGAAGGGTGAGCCGCAGAAGCAGCTGTCGAAGGAGTTCGTGCGGCAGTGGCTTATCGAGCACAACTTCATGAATCAGCCTGGACAAGTCATGCCTGAGATTACCGATGAATACGCTCAAAGTGTGGCTGACCGCTACATAGAACTCTACGAACACATCGTTGGCGAGAAGTTCGTGCCTGCCGACAGCGAGGGCGACATTGCCCATCGCATCGAGAGGAACGTCAAGAACTTCTTAATTCATAATTCATAATTCACAATTCATAATCGGACTACGCCCTAAGTCTTAGCGAAGAAAATAATTATGAATTGTGAATTATGAATTATGAATTGAAGCAAAGCGACCGTGTGCAGCATATGTTCGACCGCATCGCGCCGACCTACGACCGCCTCAACCACTTGCTTTCGCTCGGCATAGACCGTCGTTGGCGACGCAAAGCAGTTAATGCTCTTGCCAAGCACAGACCGCAACAAATCCTCGACATCGCTACCGGAACTGGCGACTTCGCGTTGCTCATGGCCAAACGACTTCCCCCTAAAGGGGGTCAGGGGGTCTTGCACATCACAGGGGCAGACATCAGCGAAGGCATGATGGCGGTTGGAAGGGAGAAAGTGCTGCAGGAAGGACTGCAGGACACGATTTCCTTCGAACATCAGGACTGCATGAATCTTTCCTTTCCCGACGGTTCGTTCGATGCCGTGACGTCCGCTTATGGCGTTCGCAACTTCCAAGACCTCGACAAGGGACTGCGCGAGATGCAACGCGTCTTGCGGCTAGGCGGACATCTTCTCATCGTGGAACTCACGCCGCCTCCGCACTTCCCGATGAAGCAGTTGTTTTGGGTGTATGCCCACGTCGTGATGCCCCTGCTCGGACGGCTCATCAGCCACGACAACAGCGCCTATACCTATCTGCCGGCATCGATGGAAGCCTTTCCTCAGCCGGAGCAGATGGAAGGCATCTTAAAGCGTGCCGGCTTCGCTGAGGTACAATGGCGTCGCTTCACTTTTGGAATCAATACAATGTATTTGGCAAAGAAATGATTAAATACGGCCTTATAGGTTTCCCTTTGGGACACAGCTTCAGCAGAGGTTTCTTCACGGAAAAGTTCGCTCGTGAAGGTATAGATGCACAATACCTCAACTTCGAGATACCCGATGCAGCAATGCTCCTCGACGTGCTTCGCGATAATCCTGAACTCAAAGGGCTGAATGTAACATTACCTCACAAACAAGCTGTCATCCCACTTCTTGACGAGCTTAGCGACGAGGCACGAGAAATAGGAGCTGTCAACGTCATTCGAGTTCGCAATGGCAAGCTGAAGGGTTTCAACAGCGACATCATCGGATTTACCGACAGCATACGTCCTCTCCTACAACCTCACCACAAGAAAGCCCTCGTTCTTGGCACCGGTGGAGCAAGCAAAGCAATTTGTGTCGGTCTGAGTCGCTTGGGGCTTGATTGGAAATATGTAAGCAGGACACCTCACGAAGACAGGTTCGCCTACTCCGACCTCACGCCGGAAGTGATGGCGGAATACAGCGTCATTGTCAACTGCTCGCCTGTCGGCATGTTCCCCAAAGTGGACCAAGCCCCAGCCATCCCTTACGAACTGCTCACCCCGAAGCATTTGCTCTTCGACTGCGTCTATAATCCCGAGGACACGCTCTTCATGCAGAAAGGCAGAGAACGAGGCGCAACCGTCAAGAACGGCCTTGAAATGCTCCACCTGCAAGCCATTGCGAGCTGGCGCTTCTGGAACGAATAAAGGCAATCAGAAAGGATAGCCGATGGCGAAGTGGTAGCCGAGTGACTTGCCGAAACTCGGCATGTTGTAATACCCACGCTTTCCCGTATCATAGGGTGCATGGATGCCAATGCCGAGGTCGAAGCGGATAACGAGGAAGTCGAGGTCGTAACGAATACCTACACCCGTGCCGAGTGCAATCTCACGTCCAAGGTCTTTGAAGTGGAACTTACCTCCTGGCTGGCTTTCACTCTCCCTAAGCAGCCACACGTTGCCAGCGTCGAGGAATGCCGCACCGTTTAGCTTGCCAACTATCGGAAAGCGATACTCGGCATTTAGTTCAAGCTTGAAGTCACCCATCTGGTCAACATACGAGTATTGCGACCTTTCCGGATGATAAGCACCGGGACCGATGGTACGCATGCCAAACGCGCGGATGCTGTTGGCGCCACCTACGGAGAAGAGTTCGCTGTAAGGTGCGGCCTTCGCATTTCCATAGCTATACACAACGCCAGCGAAGGCGCGGGTGGCAATAATGCTGCGCTTCGTCAGGGGGAACTGACGGGTGTATTGCACGGTGCCCTTGACGAACTGGGCAAACGGCACGTCAAGGAGCCGCTTTCCCTCCTCGCTGTAAGGCTTCCCGGCAATGGCGTAGATGCTTGAGAGGAGAGCCGATGCCTCCTTGAACGAAACGGTAAGTGCGGAAGGATGCTTCGGTGTGCCTGCCCACGAGAAGGAGTACGACATGCTGGGCACGAACTGATCTCGCATGGAAACGTATAGCGCGGGGTTGGCCTTGACGATGGAATCGAAGCGTTCAGTACTGTGCAACAGCTGGTCGTATGAGATGGTCAGAGGCGAGAACTCATGCTTGATGTTGCGTTTATGCTGCAATGTATAGTTGACGCCTGCGCTCCAAGAGACTCTTCCGAAGAAGCCCGCACGGTTCTGCCAGCGCGCTTGCAGGTCGATGGCGGTCGTCGAGACAAATTTCCGGCCGAGTTTGCGTCCTATGCTTCCGAAGAAGCGGAAGCGCGGATAGGACAGCGATCCGCTCAATCCATACTCGTAAGAGTTGAGCAACGAGCGCTTGCCCGAGATGTTGGCGCCCGTCTGCCATTCATACGAGCCCCACACCTTGAGCGTCAGCGTTTCGGCAGCCCGGAAGGCATTTCGCTTAGAGAAAGAGAAGCTGGCACCCGGTCCGACCTGACCTCCCGTCTTGCCTGTGAGGTTGCCCTGAAACTCTGCGTCGTACGGTTTGTCGAGCGTGGCATTCACCACGATGTCGAGCGTGTCGCTGGCCATTGGCCATTGACCATTGACCATTGAATCTTGTTCTGCGCTTCTCGGCACATAGTTGATGCGCAGGGACGAGAAGACGTTGGTCGAGGCGAGTCCTTCCTGCATGAGTTCGCCGAGGCTTTGCTTGTAGAGGTCGCCCTTGCGGAAGAGCATGGAGCGCCACACGGCACGTGGCCTGAGCAGGAATCCCTTGACGCCCTTGAGGGGAGAGGTTGCTCCTTCCTTCCGCGTGAGCGGTTGACTATAGCCGAAGGAGTAGCCGCCACGCATCGCGAGGGTATCCACAATCTGCCTGTCACCATATTTATATATGTTCACGCGCGTGTTTCCTATATAATAAGGGCGCATTGCCTCAGGGGGAGTCGTGGGCGAAGGCTGTACCTGGAGCTTGACAAGCATAGGTGTCTGCAGCGTGTCGGCACGGAAGTTGATGTGTTCGTTGCGTTGGTAGTAGTATCCCTGCTCACGCAAAGCGCTGACGATTCGCGTACGTTCTGCCTCAAGATTGACGACGCTGAAGGGGTCGCCACGATGAAGCGCAGTCGGCTCCGCTATGTTGCGGATGATGCTGTCGGCTTGCTTGGGGAAGTTCACATAAGCGATGCTGTCCAGGTGATAGACAGGGCCTGGGTGAATGTTGTAGCGGACGCGTTCTTTCAGGGTGTCGCGTGGGTCGGGCAACGTCTCGAATCCCGTTTGCGCACGGAAGTAGCCGCGACTGCGCAGGGTGTTCTTCGCGACGGTCGCCCTCAGGCGTGGGTTGACGTTACTTATCAAGACGGGCGAGGCTGCGAAGTGGTTGAACATCCACTTGCCGAAGCGATGCTTGCTGCCGGCATACTTATTGTAGATGAGGAGCTTGATGGGGAATGGATGGGTCACAAAGCTACTACCCATGAGGGCACCGTTGGGAGCGTAAGACAGGACAGCCTCCACCTCCTCCTTTGCCGACTCGTAGGCCATTTTGTCCTTCTCGGAGGCACGTTTCATGCTGTCGCGCACAGCCTTTTCAGACATATTCTCCGACTTCAGGACCGTCGCGTCGCCCGTAAGCAAACCCTCGACCGTCGTGTAGGCATCCGCAAGAGCCGTGATGACGCCCTCTTGCACTCCGTTGTCTGACGTTCGCGGTTTGCTGTCGTAGTCAATGCTTTTGATGCCTCGGTAAAGCTTTTCGCCTTCCGGCAGGCTACTCGTGATGGAACATGCCGAAACGAGCAGACAGAACAGCAAACACGCGATGCCGGAAAACGATGCGTGCCGTAATCGAAAATGACACGTGTTATGTTTGCAAATGACACGTGTTATGTTTGCAATTATCACGTGTTGCGTTTTCAAGTATCCCTCAGTGTCTTTACTCATCTTTCGTTTCTTCTATTTTCACTTCCTCAGCTTTCATGGCTGGAGGCGTCTCCTTCTTGTTCTTGAAGATAAAGAGCTCACTCAGCTTGTCGGCTTTCTTTCTCAGCACGATGCCACCGCCCATCTTCGTAACCTGCCCTTCGAGCAAAGACTCGTAGTTGCGGTCGTAGAAGAGGTTGACGTAGCGCGACGCACTCTTGTCGAGGCGATACTCGATGGCGATGTTGTCGATGATGGTCTGCCCATTGTTGACCGCATCCCGACCAGAGCTGACCTTACCGCCGATGATGACGCTGATGCGATTACCCCAGAAACGCTTGGCGAAGCTGAAGCTGTAGTCTGTCGTGTTGGTACCTGCCTCGGAGGTGCCGCTCTGGATGCCGAAGTTGACGTCGACGGTGCTGAGGGCTTTGCCTGCTATCTCGTTGATAGCACTCTGCAGGTACGCATTGAGCGTGTTGGCGTAGTTGTAACCGCCGTTCGTCTCAGCATCGTCAGTAACGTACATACCCGTGATGAGCATTGTGACGGCGACTCGCCCGCGCTCCTCCGCCGTCATTGACGAGAGCTGATTCTGCACGGTCAAATCCTCTGGAGCCTCCAATGTGAACTCCAATCCCATATCGTCGAGCGTGCGACTGATAGCCAGTCCGACATCGAAAGCGACATTGCGCGGCACACTATTCTCCGTGACTGTGGAGCGGACGCGCTCGCTTGCGTTGATGTGCAGACGCGGGTTCGTCACTTTTCCCTGGAACTCTACAAAACTACCCTGGGCTATCTGGAAATCGTTCAGCGGGATAGCCATCAGCGAGTAGCGCATCGTGCCCTTGTTGATGGTATATCGTCCCCAAAGTTGCATATCGTTCTGCAGGTCGTAGGTAAGCGTCATCTCTCCCCCACCCTGCAAGTCGATGTAGTCATTGCCGTTGTCGCTCAGGAAACAGTGTATCTGCGCAGTCTCGGCAATGTTGACGTTCATCTGCATGTCAATGCTCTGGCGCTTCACGTCAATGGCCTCGGTTGCGATTGTGTCGTTGAAGTCGACAAACGTGATGATGTCCGAAAGCTGATCATCGACGGTCAATGGCGTGTCGGTCAACACGCAGCTCACATCCGTACTGCCCAGCACGTCGAGCTTGCCACGCATACGGAGGTCGGATAGCGTTCCCCACAGCCTGCCACCAAGGTCGACGAACACCTTGCCATATGCCAGTGAGCCCTGCCGCTTCGGTGCATTAATGAGCTGATAATTGTCGGCACGCACGTTCATGTCGAGCTGCACATGGTCCAGGTCGCTAAAGTCGATGTGTCCGTCGAGCACAAGGGGCGTCTTGCCCGCCGCATACGCCTCAATGCGATTGAGGTTGAGGCGACTGTTTTCAACGGTTATCGTGTGGTCCGGTATCTGGAGGTTCACATTGTAAGCATCAGCGTCGATGTGTAGCGCCTCTGTCTTCAGTTCGCCATTCAAGATGGGACTGTCGGTGTAGCCGCTCACGTTGAAGTCGCCCCAGGCATATCCGCTCAGGGCAAACGGTCCGTCGGGCATGAAAGCATTCAGGATGGCAAACGGCATCTTCTGGAACGAAGCGTCGCCCTCCATCTTTCCCTTGCCTTTCTCCTCATGATATCTGCCGTTCACTAACAGCACCTCCTGCTCGTCCATCGTGACGATACCATCAACGTAGTGTGAGCCGTCGGCATTCGGGAAATAAACTCCATTGAGACCTATGTCGCCGAGACGGACACCATTATACGCCATCTGCTTCACGAGCATTTCGGCAGAGACAGTCGTCGTGCTGTCGGCCTGCATGTAGTGAAAGTCGCCATGAAGGAAACCGCTAATGTCCGGCATGAAGGGAATGACTTGCGTCAGCTCGCCTACATTGAAGTGATTGACGCTGAGCGACACGTCCTGCTGCGCATCATCGTTTGGCGTAGTATAGAGCTTCAGGCCGGTGCCATCGTCGGCAAGAAGGTCAACCAACGCATCAAGATGTCCGTCGTGCGTTAGGCTGACGAAATTGTCGGCGTTGAGCGTGAAACGACGATAAGCGATGACGGGGTCGAGCGGAGTGAAGCGAGCACGCATCCCATCAGCAAGCAAGTCCAGCGCAGCCCCGAAGTCCACACTCTTCTGGCCTTTCGCGTCATAAAATGCAAGATGCGCATTGGCACCTGTCTCCGTAAGAGAGGCATGAAGTTGGGACATAAAGGTGACTATGCTATTCTTGGGACCATTGCTGATGCGGGCATCGAGGGCGAGTCCCGTCGCCTCCTGCTTCAGGTTCCAGTAAATACTGTCGAGCAAGATGGCACCAGTGTTGAGGGAATGCATGCTGCCCTTGCCGCTCAAGCCTTCCTCGGGAGAAGAGTTGAGATTCAGTGAGAGGTCGCGGAAACTGTAACCCGTTGCGTGCCGCAGGATATTGCCGATTGGGTTCTTCTGACCGCAAGTCAGCTCCATCTTGAGGTGAGGCAGAAGTGTGCGAAGTGTGTCTTGCCGGATGCGGAGGCTATCTATCTCTCTTGTCAACTCTCGGCTGAAGTTGTCGATGCGGGACAGCAAGGAGTCTAATCCCTGGTCCGACGAGACAGAGAGACTTAGGTCGCCAGCGAGTGCTTTCAACTTGATGAGTTCGGGCGTGAGGTTTGCATCGAGGGTGAGGTCAAGGGGATGAACGATGCTGTCGGCTGTAGTAAGCTCAATCGCTTCGACTCGTGCCTTCAGGTTATGCGTCTGACGGAAGTCGGAAGCACCGTCCAAGTGCATCACCATGCTTGCCGATAACGGCTTCTTTGCGATGTGGAGGGCATAAAGATCAATGTGGCTGAGGTCCATGTTGAACGTGGCATCCTTTATCTTGCGGTCGCTGATGGAAGCATCTATACACCCCTGCATGCACAACAGGTCGTTTTGGCTGTGCATGTCAATCATCGCCTTACCTTTCTCCAGACGGCAGTCGGCCTGAATATTGTCGAGATTCCATGAGGCATAGCCCAAGTGAGTGATGTCTGCCTGAGCACGAAGCGTGGTCTTGGGACTCAGGAAGTCTGTTCCTCTGCCAGAGAACTTGGCGTTGGCCGTAAGCATATAGAGCGAGTCCTTCGGCAAGAAGTCGTGGAGCTGGAGATTGCTGATGCGGGCACTTCCCTGATAAGCCATCGAATTCAAGTCGATGTCGCCCACGATATGTGCTCTGCCTTTTCCTTCCTGAAGCAAAGCATCTGCCGTCAGCTTCGATGCCTCGCGAAGTTTGGTGTCTGCATGAATTGTCATCTTCGGGAAACGTACATTGTTCAAGCCAAGATAGCGGTTGACGCAGCGGAGGTCCATTGTCGTGATATCCCACTTCAAGTCAGCTCCTATGTTAGCACTGTCGGCGAGGTTCTGCATGGAGCCTGTGGTACGTATGTCAATGACGCTCGGCATCAACACATTGCAGGTCTGCAACGAGAGGTCGTCAATGTTGCCGTTTGCCACAAGGTCGATGTTCAAAGGTTGCGACGGATAGCATTTGGCGAGGTCCTTGGGCATATAAGCCTCAGCAAGACACAACACATCCTTATGTCCTAAGGAAGCCTGAATGTCTGCCTTCAACTGCCCACGCTCTTTAGGCGAAAAGGCGTTCCAGTCAAGGTCAAGATTGCCGCTGGCAGAGCTATGGGGAGTCTTCAGGTCAAGACCTCTTGCCATGAGATGCTTCGAGTCAAGGAAAATGTTTCCTGCAAGGTTGTCGAGTTGGAAACCGCTCTTCTCCTTGAAGGCAAGCTTCTTCAATTGAACATTGAAACTTGAGGATTGAACATTATAGGCAAGTTTGTCTAGCTCGAGCTCTACATCACGGAAGGCAAGGTGATTGACGTCGAAACCCTTGACAGGATTCGAGCCCGGGATGTCATACGAGAGGCTGTCTGCCGAAAGACTGACCTTGCCGACACTATACATACCCTTACTCAAGCTGATGTCACCGCCATTGAGGCTTGCCTGACGAATGGAAGCATTGATGCGCATCGCATCGTTAGGCAGTTGCAAGGCTATCTTGCTTTGTCGGATGTTAAGCTTCTCAACATCAATCTGCCAGTCGAGGGGCGCACTCTCTGTCGTATCCTCTTCTGCCGCTTCACGGAGTTTCATGTCGAGCACACAACCATCCAGAGTGACATCGGTCACATTGACTTTCTTCTTCCTGAGGTCGATGTCGTTGGCAACAATACGAAGGTTGCCGATGCTGCCATCCATCGCGAGTGACTCAATGAGGTCAGTCGTGTGGATATTGCCGTCTGTGAGCTCTATTGCTTCTACCCCGATATGCATCGTCAACAAGCGAGTAAGGTCGAGGTCAACAAGAGCGTGCTCGACATTGATGAGGTCCGTAGGAGGCTTTGCCACATGAACCTGCCCAAGACTTAAGTCGAGCAAAGGGGATAAATGCACGCTGCCGATAGACACCTCGAGCCCTGTCTTCTCTTCAAGATAGGCAGTAAGCCTGTTTACTGCCCACCTTTGTACAGGGGGCAGATAAAGGCTGGCGGCAAGCATCACAACGAGCAACACCAGCGCCAGAAGTGTCCAGAGGATATATTTCAGCGCACGTTTCATTCCTTTGCAGCACTATTCATTCAGGCCACAAAGTTACGAAAAACTCTTCACTCTGCCACACAAAATAAAAAATTTTGTGTGAAAGAGGAATACATTAACACATAAGTGGCTTGGTTATCTCCTTCCAGAGACGGTCATCGGGGACAGGTGCCTCGATTGTGAGGGGTGTATGTGAGACGGGATGTTCCAGCTCGAGGCGCCAGGCGTGGAGCGAGATGCTGCCGTCGGGGTTGCTGCGAGGCGCGCCGTACTTTAAGTCGCCCCGGATGGGACAGCCCATCTTGGCAAGCTGGCAGCGTATCTGATGATGGCGGCCTGTATGGAGCGTCACCTCGAGGAGGAAGTAACGTTCCGACTGCGCCACAAGGCGATAGTCGAGCACAGCCTTCTTGCTATTCGGCACCTCGCGGTCGTAGGCCCGAGCCGTGTTCTGCTTCTCGTTTCGCGTCAGCCAATGGGTAAGCGTGCCTGCGTCTTGCGGAGGACGGTTGGCGACGATGGCGAGGTAAGTCTTCCTGACAGCCTCGTGTTCGGCAAACATCTTGTTGAGCCGCGGCAGTGCCTTGCTTGTCTTGGCAAAAAGGACAACACCGCTGACGGGACGGTCGAGCCTATGAACCACGCCGAGATAGACGTTGCCCGGCTTCTGGTACTTGTCCTTCAGATAAGCCTTCACGATATCAGACAAGGGGACATCGCCGGTCTTATCTCCCTGCACGATGTCCCCTGCTTTCTTAGCAACGGCTATCAGATGATTATCCTCGTAGAAGATGGTCATCACATATTCATGCCGCCATCCACTTGGATGACTTGTCCGCTTACGTAGCTGCTCATGTCGCTAGCGAGGAATGTGGCGACGTTGGCAATGTCCTCAACCTGACCGCCACGACGGAGAGGTATCTTTTTCTTCCATTCCTCGCGAATCTCTTCGCTGAGCTGTGCCGTCATGGCTGTCTCGATGAATCCTGGGGCAATGGCGTTGGCGCGGATTCCCTTCGGTCCCATTTCTTGTGCGATACTCTTCGCGAGTGCTATCATACCGGCTTTCGAGGCGGCATAGTTCGCCTGACCAGCATTGCCGTGCACGCCCACGACGCTTGCCATGTTGATGATGCTTCCTCCTCTTTGCCTCATCATGATGGGCACGCAGGCATGCGTGAAGTTGAAGGTGCTCTTGAGGTTAACGTTGATGACGGCGTCCCACTGCTGTTCGGTCATGCGGAGCATGAGTCCGTCCTTCGTGATGCCGGCATTGTTGACGAGGATGTCAATCGTGCCGAAGTCGGCCTTTATCTTCTGCACAACCTCTTCTGTGGCTGCGAAGTCGGCCGCGTTGCCAGCATAAGCCTTGCAAGTCACGCCGACGGCCTCGATTTCCTTTCGCGTTGCCTCGAGTCCGGCAGCCATCTCGTCGTTGAGAACCAAGTCTGTGAATGCTATGTTGGCACCTTCAGATGCAAACTTCAGGGCAATCGCCTTACCGATACCTCTTGCTGCACCCGTGATGAGTGCTGTCTTTCCTTCCAATAATTTCATCTCGTTATTTACGATTTGAGTAATTTACAATTTGACTATTTACTATTTACTATTTATTTACGATTTAGTAATTTAGTTATTTACAGGCGCGGTGGTAACTTTAATTTTTCACTTTTCACTTGCGCAGCACTTTCATACTTCATACTTCATACCTCATACTTCATTTCTACAGGTACTGACTGATGTGTTTCTCCTGTCGGCTGAGTGCTTTATGTATGAGTTTCTGCACGATGCCGCGACTCATGCCCTGCGGCATGCCGTCGGCCAGGCGTCCGTAGATGTAGGGAATTTCAAGCCCCTTGACACAGTAGTGCATGATGTCCGAGCAGAGAGGGATGCTGTCTATCTCGAAGCGACCCTGCTGAACGCCTTCCGCCATGATGGACGCGAAGAGGCGTTGCTCGCTGCGATCGAAGTTCTTGCGTACTTTCTCCACCATGATGATGTTTCGGAAGAACTCGGCACGCAGGTTACCATTGCGTTGCACGGCTTCCTTGATCATGTTGAGGTGCGTGTAGATGACCTCGACGAGCTTGTCTTCAGGCTCCATCGGCTGCGTCGCCACATCGTTCATCTTCTCGTTGATGCGCTCGATTTCGCCTTCGATGACAGCCCAGTAGATTTCCTCTTTGCTCTTGAAATAGGTATAAAGCGTGCGCCGACCCTTGCCCGACGCCTGGGCAATGTCGTTCATCGTGGTGTTCTCCAGACCGTTCTTTGCGAAGAGCTGACGAGCCACATCTACAAGTTTGATACGTGTCTTTACTACTGCCATTTCGCTTGCAAAGATAGCACATTTTATTTGATTTGTGCAATTTTCGGGGGAGAAAAATGCACAAAAAGTGTTATTTTGTGCCATAAGGCACTTTTGGGCACACTTTTTTACATAAATAATTTGGCAGATTGGGATTTTCGTCTTATCTTTGCACCGCGTTTTCAGAAAGCGCACATGCGAGAACAGGCTTCGCCTCAGCACAAAACATTGTTTTCTGCATTGAGCTTGCACTGTCCTTGCAGCCGCAAACAAAGAACATCGCGGGGTAGAGCAGTTGGTAGCTCGTCAGGCTCATAACCTGGAGGTCGCCCGTTCGAGTCGGGCTCCCGCAACGAGGGTGGTAGCAATCCGGTGGCATTCGTGCCCCGGGTTGTTTTTTTATGTCTTCCTACTTCACACGGGTAGTCGACAAACGTCACACGTTATGTTGAAAATATCACACGTGATAAATTCAATTTACCCACGTGATATTTGAAATATTACACGTGATATTTTCATTTTACCCACGTGATGTTTGGGAAGTAGGCAGGGATAGTTCGGAAACGCTCTGTTTTTAATTGTTGTTTTTCAAGTTAAGTCTGGAAGACTTCACTATGACGTAACCGGGGGCAACGCCCTCGGAATCAATGGATATCCCGCTCCTTGCTGCCAGGAAGGCAGTACTGCAAATGGACGTGGTTACTGCCTTCCAGGCAGGAGAAGGGAGGTGCTCTTTCTCTTTTGCCCGAGGGCGTTACCTCCGGTTACTCAGTAGTACAGCCTTCCAGGCTTTAGAGAGGGCTCCTTATTATTCCCCCCGCTATTCCAGCGAGAACTCCACGCGCTGGTTTCCGACTGCCGCCCTGAACTGACCTGGCTCGAGAACCCACTCCATGTCTTCGTTCACGAAGGCGAGGTCGGAAGGTTGAACCGTGAGCGTCACCGTTTTCGTCTCGTGCGCATCGAGTTCGACCTTGGTGAAGGCACGCAGCCGTTTGACGTCGGGCGTCAGCGAAGCAACGAGGTCGGACACAAACAAGAGAACCGGTTCCTTGACCTTCCTGTCCGATTGATTCGTGACATCTACGGTGAAACGGAGTTCTCCATCGTACTTCGTGCCAGCCGCCGACTTGGGAGAGAACCCTTTGCTGGCCTTGACCTTGCCTGCCGCTTTTGGTGTCTCGACGCGCAGGTTGGCGAACTTCACCTCGGAATAGGAGATGCCGGAGCCAAAGGTCCATTGTACCGTCGTGTTGGCATCGTAGTTGTACGCGCCGGCCATCGTCTCGACATACTCGCAGGGCTTGCAGTCGTAGGTGATGAACGAGCCGTGATGCTTCGGGTAGGTGTAGGGCATGCGGCCAGAAAAGTTGGCTTCTCCGGCAAGGAGATTGGCCAATGCATCGCCGCCGTAATTGCCGGGCAGGAAGGTGTGGACCACCGCCTTAGCCAGCGGCTCTATCTCGCTCACGATACGGGGTCGGCCCTCGTTCAATACAAGCACAATAGGCTTGCCATAGCCCGCCAGCGACCGCACCATGTCCTGTTGGTTGGGCGAGAGCGTGAGGTCGTCAATGTTGCCGGGCGTCTCGGTATAGGAGTTCTCGCCGACAAACGCCACGATGACGTCGGCGGCAGCTATCTTGTCTTTGAGAGCATCATCGCCTTGCGAGCCGTCCTGCACCTTATGGTCGAGGTTGAAGTTCCGCGCATCGTAGCGAACCATCTCGCTGAACGTGACGTTCTCCTTGCCGAACCTCGCTTCGAGGGCTCCCAGGAAAGTCCTGTATTTGCCTATCTTCGTGGCAATCTCGTCGGTCGTGTTGCCTTGCCAAGTGTACGTCCAGCCCCCGTTCATCGTGCGGAACGAGTTAGCATTGGGGCCGCAGACAAACAACTTTGTGCCTTTCCTGAGCGGCAACACCTGCTGCTCGTTTTTAAGGAGCACCATGCACTCTTCCGCCATGCTCGTCGCCTCTTGGGCAAAGCGGTCGCTCGCAAAGTCGGGATAAAGACCCTCTAAATCTCCCTTAAAGGGAGACCTCTTGTTCTTCTTTGCTTTAGACGAGGGCTTGGAGGGGATGTCCCAAGTCTCCTTGTCCATCAGGCCGACGCGAATCTTCAGTCGGAGGATACGACGAACGGCGTCGTCGATGCGCGACATCGGCACTTTGCCCTCGTTCACAAGCTCGATGAGCAGGTCGCAGAAATCCGTGGAATAGGGGTCCATCGTCATGTCTATACCCGCATTGATGGCGAGCGCAATGGCATCTTTCTTCGTGGCGGCAACGTGGTCGCGACGCCAGATGTTGTCGATGTCCGCCCAGTCCGTCACAATCATGCCGTCCCAGTCAAGGCCCTCCTTCAGCCACTCAGTGAGCAAGCGGCGGTTCGCATGGAAGGGCACGCCGTTGTTGTTGGCCGAGTTGACCATCAGGCTCAGCGCTCCTGCCTCGCAGCACATGCGGAAAGGCTGGAAATACTTCTCCATCATGTCGCGGTAGGTGACGCTCGACGGCGTGCGGTCCTTGCCGCTGACGGCCGCGCCGTAGGCCATGTAGTGCTTCAGGCAAGCCGCCACGTTCTGCATCCCCACGCTGTTAGGGTTGTCGCCCTGAAGGCCGCGCGTCAGTTCGGAAGCCATGATGCCGTTCAGCAGCACGTCCTCTCCGAAGCTTTCCCACACGCGGGGCCAAAGCGGAGAACGCGAGATGTCCATCACAGGCGAGTAAACCCAAGGGATGAGGCAGGCTCGGGTCTCGTATGCGGTGATTTCTCCAATGCGACGAGGTATGGATGGATTGAAACTGGCGCCTTGTCCCACTTCCTGCGGGAAGAGCGTCGCGCCCCAGGTATAGCTGGCGCCATGTATTTGATCGACGCCGTAGATTTGCGGCAAGCCGCATTGCTCGAGCGATGCCTGATTGAGGGCACGGATGATGTCGCACCACTTCTCGGGTGTCTGGGCAGTGCCAAACGGGACGTTCAATATGGAGCCGACCCTGTGCTTGCCGAAGACGTCGTTGACCGCATCTGCCGAGAGCGAACCGCCTGCCAGCGTCTGCGAGGCGTTTCCGGCCATCGGGTTCTGCACCACCTTGTCGATGGCGAGTTCACACATCTGCCCTACCTTGTCGCTGAGGGACATCTTGGCAAGCAATGCCTCGACCTGCGCCTCGACTTTCTCATCACGAGGGATGCACTGCGAATGCGTCGGCAATGCTACGACGGCACACAAAAGGACTGTAGTTAAAAGGTTTTTGCTCATGGTTCTTCCTATCTGATTATACGGAGGCGCTGGTCGCCAACGTGGATGATGTATTCTCCGGGCATGATTCTCATGGCGTTCGACTTCGCATCCCACCATTCGAAGGCCGAGTCGGGCAACGGTATGGTGGCTGTCTTGCTGCCTCCGGCGGGAACGTCGACGCGCTGGAAGGCACGAAGCGTGCGGATGGGACCGTCCACATCGCCTACCTTATTTATATATACGAGCACTGTCTCCTCGCCGTCTCGCTTGCTCTTGTTGCTGACGGGAAGCGTCAACTTGCCGTCTGCGAAACGCGGTTTGCCATAAACGAACTTGCTGTAACTGAGGCCGTAGCCAAAGGGATAAAGCGGCTCGCCACGGAAGAAGCGGTAGGTATGCCCTTCCATATTGTAGTCCTCAAAGTCGGGCAGTTGCTCCACATTGCGATAGAACGTCACCGGCAACTTGCCGCTCGGGTTGACGCGACCGAAGAGGACCTCTGCCACGGCCTGTCCGCCTGCCTGTCCACCGTACCAAACTTGCAGGATGGCATCTGTGGACTGCTGTTCCGGAACAAGCCCTATCGCGCTTCCTGAGCAGAGAGCAAGGATGACGCGCTTGCCTGCCTTGTGGAGTGCGGCGAGGATGTCGCGCTGGTCCTGCGGCATTTCTATCATCGTGCGGTCGCCTCCCTTGAAGCCCGGCTCGTTGACATTCATCTCTTCTCCCTCGAGACGTGGAGAGATGCCACCGCAGAAGATGACTGTCTTGGCATCCTTTGCAGCCTCCACCTGCTGCTGAACATCCCTCTTCCAAGGTATTAAAGTTGCCGACGGATCGATGGTCTTGATGCCTTCTGCCAGCGTAATCGTGTGAAGCGGGAAGCCGTTGTAGTTGCCCCACTGCATCTCCTCGTCCGCCGCATTGGGCCCCATGATGTAAACCTGCGTTTCGCCTTCGGAAAGCGGCAATGTGTTCTTCTCGTTTCGCAAGAGGACTATGCTCTTTCGGGCTGCTTCGAGAGCCAAGTCGCTGTGTTCCTTGCAGCAAAGGCGGCTGTCGGGAATCCTGTTCCAGGGATTGAGGTTGGGGTCGTCGAAGTCGCCGAGACGGAAACGCGCCTCGAGCAGACGGCGCAGACTCTTGTCGATGGTCTCTTCCTTGATGCGTCCTTCGTTCACGCCATCCTTGAGGCTGCCGAAGGTTTCTCCACACTCCACATCCGTTCCTGCGATGACCGCCTCGCTCACAGCAATGGTCTTGCTCTCGCTGTAATGGTGTCCCCACTCTTTCCAGAAGTCGTCCACAGCCCAACAATCGCTCGTCACGAGACCTTCGAAGTGCCAGTCGTCGCGCAATATCTGCTGCAAGAGGCGGTCGCTGCCGCAGCAAGGTTTACCTTCGAAGCTGTTGTAGGCACACATTATCTCAGCCACCTTCGCCTCCTTTACAAGAGCTCGGAAGGCATAGAGATATGTCTCGTGAAGATCCCTGAGCTTGATGTTCTCGGCATTGAAGCGGTGACGGCTCCATTCGGGGCCGCTGTGGACAGCGAAGTGCTTAGCGCACGCCAGGAGTTTCTGGTAGTGAGCATCGGCAGGTCCCTGCAGGCCGCGGACCACGCTCTTGCCCATGACGGCCGTGAGGTACGGGTCTTCTCCATAGGTTTCCTGTCCCCTGCCCCATCGTGGGTCACGGAAGATGTTGATGTTTGGCGTCCAGAAAGAGAGGCCGTGATACATCTCTCGCTGCGTGCCGAGACGTCGTGCTTTGTTGTGCTTCACGCGAGCCTCGTCGCTCACAGCCGTGAAGACACGCTCCACGAGCAGTGTGTCGAACGTCGCAGCCATGCCCATCGTGATAGGAAAGACTGTAGCGTTGCCATTCCTACCCACGCCGTGAAGGGCTTCGCTCCACCATTGGAAGACAGACACATCGAGTCGCTCTACCGGTTTAGAGTAGTGCATCATGAGCCCCACCTTCTCCTCCAATGTCAGCCTGCCACAGAGGTCAAGGGCACGTTCCTTGGGGCTGAGCTTTGGATTCTGATAGGGATAAGGCTGTGCGTTGGCGGAAAGAGACACGCTTGCCAGCAAAGCAAACAAGATTAAACCGAAGGAAATACCAATCTTTTTCATAAGCGTAACATTTTTCTGCAAAGATAGTGTTATTTCTTCACATTCCTTTCGTTTTCAGCAAGAAAGTTGTAACTTTGCATCGTTTAAGGTAATCTTGTCTTTATAATGGCACACATCAGGTTGAACATAACGCTGCTTTTCCTCTTCTGCCTTGCTACGATAAATCTGCAAGCACAACAAGCGGAACGTGCCGACTCGACGTTGATGCAGGAAGTAAGCATCAACGGACAGCGGCAACGCATCAGCTACCGCCTTGACAGGCAGCGTATTGATGCGTCGCAGGTGCTTACGGCTCAGGGCGGCACAGCTTTCGACGTGCTTCGCGCTGTGCCGGGTGTCGTTGTGGATGCCGACGGAAGCCTCTCCTATCGCGGCAGCCAAGAGTTCCTCGTCTATGTTGACGGCAAGCCCTCGCCGTTGTCAGGAACCGAGGCACTGCAGATGATCGGCGCTGCCAGCATCAAGGACATCGAGATACTC
>JAGCNZ010000077.1 GCA_017645655.1 Bacteroidaceae bacterium
GAGCTATGACACCCTGTTTCGAATGCGAGTGCAAAGGTAAGGCTTTTTCCCGAATCCTGCAAGCAAATAAGAGAAAAAAATAAGGAAAAGGGTGCATTTTCCGCCTTTTGCATTTAATTTTTCACTTTTCACTTTTCTCTTTTCACTTTTTTTCGTACCTTTGCAGCGGTTTTTGAGACCATTCGGAAAGTAGCGCAGTTGGTAGCGTACCACGTTCGGGACGTGGGGGTCGGGAGTTCGAGTCTCCTCTTTCCGACTTAACAATTGAGGAAGCGAAAGGGTGAAAAGGCCAAAGAAAGAGAACGAGACATCGTCTATGATTTAGCTTTTTCACCTTTTCATTTATTCACCTTTTCAACTTTTCCATGGAAAGCTGGTTCGCGATGCGCGTCACCTATAGGCGCGAGATGAAGGTGAAAGCCGAGATGGACGCGCTGGGAGTGCCGGCTTTCGTGCCGATGCGGCGCATCATGCAACGGGGCCATCGCCTCAAGAACACGCTGGAACCGGCCATCCACAACCTCGTTTTCATTCACGCAACAGAGGAAAAGGTGCAGGAACTGAAGAAGTCGCGCCCCGAACTGCAGTATATGATGCGCAAGATGAACGGCAAGATGGAGAAAATCATCGTGCCGCCAAAACAGATGGACGACTTCATGAAGGTCTGCACGGCAAGCCCCGACTTCGTTGAAATCACGTCGGCCGAACAAATTCAACTCAAGCCCGGACAGGAAGTGATGGTGGTGAGCGGTCCTTTCCAAGGCATTCGCGGCCACTTCCAGCGTGTGGAAGGCCATCGCGCCCGCCGCCTCATCGTCACCATTCCCGGCGCCTGCGCAGCAACAGTCGAGGTCAACGCAGAAGATGTTACGCTAATTCATAATTCCTAATTCACACTTCATTATATATAAAGACTAAGCCCAAGACCATGTGCAAAACAAGTCGAGGGGATAAATCATGAATTGTGAATCATGAATTGTGAATGAATCTTAGTGCCTCAGCCCTTTGCTCTTGCTGAGATAAGCCTTTGCCACGCCGAAACGCAGGAAGAGGTCGAGGCGGACGGGAATGTGGTTCTCGTCGTCCGAGATGTAGAAAGTGATGATTTCCTTCTCTTTGCCATTAGGGTATTCCACAAAGGAGAAGACCAGGCAACGATAGGTCACGCCGGTACTTTTCATCTTGAAGTCCTCACGACCGCGATAGACGAGCGTGATGTCCTCCACCTTGTGTCCGTCGGCCATCGGCATACGAATCTTCTCGCCCTTGGTCATGTTATCCACTTTGAAAGAGCGCGCACGCAACAACAGGCTCATCATGTCGTAGAGACACTTGGGGCTGTCGTACGTCTTCTCCGTCACCACTCCATCGCGATTCTGGAAGCGCTGGCGGAGATGCGACTTCCCGCCGGGATACGTATACCAGACTTCGTCCACATAATAGCGGCCACCTTCGTTCGCACCCTTCTTGTAGTAACGGGGCGTCAAGTCCTCAGTGACGATGCTCAGCATGGTGTCGCGCATCAGGAAGAAGCGGTCGAGGCGGCTGCTGGTGCGAGTGATGAGGTGAGTCTTGTAGGCAGGCTGGCCCTCCCACTTCGTTCCGGTAATGCTCATCGTTGCCGTACCGGCATTAATCCAAACGAATTTCCAGTTGAAGAACAAGTCGTAGTTCAATTCCTCGCCAGCACTGAAAGCGGTGTTCTCTGCCGTGCACTGAGCGTTTGCCGCCTGAGAGAAGACAAACGCAAAAGCAATTATTATATAATGTATAATGTGTCGCATCATTTCCTCTTATGCGAAATCCTCAATTCCTGTCAACTCTCTGCTGCCTCTCAGCCTCCTTCTGCTGCAAGCGCTCCTTGTTGCGCTGCTTGATGTTCTTCTCCTTGTCAGGCTTCTGCTTGGTAATCTCCTTCGGTTTCTGCCACATACGACCAATCTCGAGAGGTGCCCAGTCCTGCTCGATGTCCCATTTCGCCTTCACCATGACAGGTTTCGGGAAGTAATAGACCGTTTCGGGAGGCGTCTTCTCGTCATACACGCCGGTATCCCACACGCCATCTCTGTCTCTATCCACAAAGCAACGAAGGTAGTAGTCACCAGGTTTCAGGAAGAAGAAGTCGGCACGCCCGTCCTTTCCGGCAGGGAGCTCAGCCACACGCTTGTCGCTCTTGTTCAAAAGTTGCACAATGACGCGAGCCGTATCAGGCAGTATGACATGCACAAAGAGCGAGCCGAACTCGTCTTCACTCTTCACCGTAAAATCGTTCTTGATAGCCCTGCATGGGTCGCCCATCACGCCGACAACGGCTGCGCTGTCTATCGTGAAGCGATACTGACGCTTCTGCTCCCACTCGGCATACAGCGTGTAGGTCTTCACATCGCGGTCTGGCAAAAAGAGGAACGGCTCCGGAATCCAGAAACTGTCCTGCTTGATGTAGAGGTGCATTCGCGTGGTATCGACTTTCGCTATCGGTTGCTTGGCAATGTAGCGCACATTCTGATTGGGGTCGAGGCTGCTCGAAGGCTTTGCCGAAATGTCGAGATATGTCTTCTCGAACGGGTTCTCTTCCATCGGCAAGGGTTCCTTCGACCTCTTCAGGCGCTTCTCACGCTGCTTCTGCCACTCCTGAACTTTCTTCTCTTTCTCTTTCGAAATCTTTGCCCATGTCAGTTTCGGTGCTTCCTCACGCAACTCAGTATGCGGAGTCAAAAAGCCTAAAGTGTCTGTCTCGAGGAACGTCAGCTCGAACCTTACCGTGTCCTCGCGATGCGTAAAGGCAGTGTCAGTAATCCAATAAGTAATGGTGTCGTTGTGCAACGATGCGTCTGCAACGAGGCAACTCTCGTCGAAATTAAGTCCCTTGATGATAGGCAAAGAGTCGGCAGGCGCAGTAAAATACAGCTTCATGACGTCCGGGTCGGGACGCTCCAGCTTGAGCAAGTGCTGGTCCTGCCCGGCTTCGAGGAAAGCATTGAGCACCAGGTCGTCAGGATAGTAATGAACATATGGAACGGCACAAATGGAGTCGTAGTGCGTAGAGTCGCGCCAAATGGTGTCCATACGCATGTCCCATTTGCAGGAAGTCGTGATGGTGTCCTGCATGAAAGCGATTCGTTCGCTCTTCTGCGAAAAGAGGAAGTTGCCATCCTTGTCTTCTAATGCAAACGCACGATACTTTCCCGGCTTAACACCCTTAATGCAAAACCTGCCGGAACCATTTGTGCGAGATACTCGAGAGAAAGGCTTTTGCTTCAGAACAGAATCGTTAAAGAGAGAGTCGATAGGATAAAGACCGACAAGTATGCCCTTTATGGGCTCCAAGTCTTCTGCATTGAGCACGGCACCCGACACTTCCATCGTATCAATTTCGTCGCCCGTGCTGAAGCTGTAGGTGTAGTGTCCCATCGGATTGCCCTCGTTGTTATCGACGATGGCATCACCGAAGTCGATGGTGTAGGTGGTGTTTGCCTTCAGAGTATCATAGAGTGTAATCTTCACGCTCTTTCCGTCGGCACGGATATTGGCAGGCTCAATCTGCGGAGGCGACACAATGACCTTCTCGTTGGCATTCTCTAATTTAATGAATTCGTTGAAACGAATCTGCATCTTGCGTTCGGTATTGTTAGTAGAACGGTCTGCAGGATATGATGCAACGACCCTCGGCGGTATCTCATCATAGATGCCACCATCAGGGGTGCCGATGCTTGCACAAGCTGCCATAAGCAACAATGCCATAGCTGCAAAGATGTGTTTCGTCTTCATCTCCTATTATTCATTAAGTGCCAACACCTGCTCTATAATGTCACGATTGTTGCTGAGTCGAGGCACTTTGTGTTGTCCGCCAAGCTTGTCTTTCTGCTTGAGCCAATCGTTGAACACGCCGGGGCGCGCCTTGATGAGCTCGAGCCTTTGCAGCGTGATGTCCTTGTATCGCTTTGCCTCGTAGTCGGAGTTTATCTGCTGAAGAGTCTCATCGAGAATGCGAGCGAACTCTTCTACATTATGTGGCTCGTGACTGAACTCCACGACCCATTGATGACGACACTTGCCGTCAGCATCCATGAAGACGGGCGCCGCTGTATATTCCTGCACTTCGGCTCCTGTCTGCTTACATGCTTCTGCCAATCCCTTTTCTGCATTATCGACGATGAGTTCCTCGCCGAAAGCATTGATGAAGGATTTCGTTCGACCTGAGATAATGAACTTGTAGGGATTCCTTTCCGTGAAGCGAATCATGTCGCCAATGATGTATCGCCAGAGTCCGCTTGATGTTGAGATAACCATCGCATAATTGCGTCCTGTCTCAACTCCCCAAAGAGGCACAACTGTCGGCTCCTCCTTGTCAAACTCATCCATAGGAATGAACTCGTAGAAGACGCCGTAGTCAATCATCAGACTCATAGCCACATCTGTTGGGTCATCCTGCAAGCCAAAGAAACCTTCCGAGGCATTGTAAGTCTCCATGTAGTGCATGTTTGGAGAGGTAATGAGGCGCTCGTATTGTCCACGATAAGGTGTGAAGGCAACACCACCATGGAAGAAGACTTCCAGGTTCGGCCAAACCTCGTTGAGGTATTGTTTGCCGCTGAGTTCCATGACTCTGTTAAGGACGGAAAGCATCCAAGAGGGTACGCCACTCAGGTTCGTGACGTTCTTCTTCAAGGCTTCCCTTGCAATGCGGTCGCGCTTCACTTCAAAGTCGCTGAGTAAAGCCGTTGCTTTCTTCGGCACACGAACAAGGTTGACCAGCGGATTGATGTTCTCGATGAGAATAGCACTGAGGTCGCCCACGAGACTGCCGGGAAGATTATAGTTTGAAGCATGACTGCCGCCAAGAATCAAAGCTTTGCCATCGAAGACACGACTCTTCGGGTTGTTGCGCAAGTACCAGACCACCGCATCAGTTCCGCCTGCGTAATGTGTGTCGTGCAAGCCATCGTTGCTGACGGGGATGAACTTGCTCTTGTCGTTTGTCGTGCCGCTCGACTTCGCATACCACTTCACCCTTCCCGGCCAAAGCACATCTTTCTCGCCATGCCTCATGCGGTCGATGTAGCCCTTCAACTCTTCATAAGTGTTGAGAGGAGTCTGCCGGGCAAAGACCTCATAGCTGAGGTCTTTCGCATAGCCGTGTGCCCTACCCCATTCCGTCTCAGCAGCTTTGCCGAGTAGACGCATAAGGACACGTCTTTGCAAAGCCTCTGCCTCGGTCTGATAAAGGTCGAGTTTGTGGAGGCGAGGCGTGAAGATGGGACGTATTATATTAGTCAGCGACATGTTTACTCTTTACTATTTCATCGTGCAATTTTCTATCGTGCTTGAGGCGATGCAAGGCATTACGACTTGCTTTCTGATGGCTTTCCTTCTTCGAATAGCCTTTGCCGCGAGCACATTCATGGCCGCCAACAACCACCTTTGTATTGAAGAGCGGCGAACCGTCTTCAGTCTTTGTTTCGTCGAGCAAGACATACTCAAGCGTGACCTTATGCTTCTGGCACCACTCCAGCAACTTGCTCTTGAAGTTCACTTCCTGATACGCCAGCTTATCAATGTCGATAAGCCGCCGCATTATTTTCTTCTTAATGAAAGTCTTGCAGTGCCCGTAGCCTCTGTCGAGGTAAATGGCTCCCACAAGCGCTTCGAAAGCGTTGCCGGCAAGGTAGCTGTTGTGTGTCTGATTGTGCTCGTTCCTACGAATGAGCTTGTCGAGACCTATCTCTTGAGCCAGCCTGCCAAGCGATTCTCGCTGCACAATCTTGCTTCTTGTATTAGTAAGAAAGCCTTCTCTCTTACGGGGGAAGTGATGGAAGACGATTTCACCCACGACGGCATCGAGTACCGCATCGCCAAGGAACTCGAGCCTCTCGTTGTTGAGCGACGCGCCGCTCTTGGCTTGAGCATGCATCGACTTGTGCATCAAGGCTTCCTGATAGAGGCTTATCTTGTGTGGATAGAAGCCCAGCATATCACGAAAAGCGCGACAAAGTTCCCTGTCCTTGCGGAAGGGTAACCTTATCGCGTCTATCAGGTTTTCGGCTGACACGGCCTTATCCTGCGTACTTCTTAAAGATAACGCAGGCGTTATGACCTCCGAAGCCAAAGGTATTGCTCAGGGCAGCCCTAACGGTGCGCTTCTGTGCCTGGCCGAAGGTAAAGTTCAACTTATAGTCTATCTCGGGGTCTTCGTCGCCGTCTTCATGATTGATGGTGGGCGGAACGATGTCTTCCTTGACTGCCATTACACTTGCCATTGCCTCGATTGCTCCGGCTGCACCAAGCAGGTGACCCGTCATAGACTTTGTGCTGCTGATGTTGAGCTCGTAAGCATGCTGACCGAAGACTGCAAGGATAGCCTTGCATTCGCTGACGTCGCCTACGGGAGTGGATGTGCCGTGCACATTGATGTAGTCGATGTCGGCGGGCTTCATGCCTGCATCTTCGAGGGCATTCTCCATGACGAGCTTTGCGCCAAGTCCTTCTGGATGTGATGCTGTGATGTGATGTGCGTCGGCACTCATGCCTGCACCAGCCATCTCGGCATATATCTTCGCACCACGAGCCTTTGCATGCTCCAGTTCTTCAAGCACGAGAACTGCACTGCCTTCTGCCATCACGAAACCGTCGCGACTTGCACTGAATGGACGACTTGCCTTTTGAGGCTCGTCGTTGCGAGTGCTGAGGGCGTGCATCGCCGTGAAGCCACCTACTCCAGCAGCCGTGATAGCTGCCTCGGCACCGCCGCTTACGATGACATCAGCCTTACCCAAACGAATGAGGTTGAAGGCGTCGGCAAGGGCATTGGTAGAGGATGCGCAGGCACTCGAAGTGATGTAGTTCGGACCGTGGAAGCCGTACTTGATGCTGATGTGACCGGCACAAATGTCGGATATCATCTTAGGCACGAAGAAGGGATTGAACTTGGGACCGATTGTATCGGCAGTCTTAGCGTAAGTCGTCACCTCTTCCTCGTAGGTCTTCATTCCGCCGATACCGACACCAAAGACGACACCCACACGATTCTTGTTGACCTTCTCTATATCCAAAGCACTGTCTTCTACGGCCATGATGGCTGCAGAGAGAGCATATTGGCAATAGGGGTCCATCTTGCGAGCCTCCTTCTTGTCGATGAATTGTTCAGGATTGAAGTCCTTTACTTCACAAGCAAACTGAGCCTTGAACTTGGATGCATCGAAATGTGTGATAGGTGCAGCACCACTCACGCCATTAAGCATGTTTTGCCACGTCTCAGCAGCAGTGTTGCCTAACGGAGTGACGGCTCCAATACCTGTCACTACAACTCTTTTTAATTCCATTTAATCTAATTCATAATTATTAATTCATAATTCATAATTAAAACTGCAAACCAATAGCAGATTGCAATGAAAGGCAATTATGAATTATGAATTATGAATTGTGAATTGCTTTCTTACTTGTTTGCTTCGATGAATGCGATGGCATCAGCAACGGTAGAGATCTTCTCTGCCTTATCGTCGGGAATAGTGATCTCGAATGCCTTCTCGAACTCCATAATCAACTCAACGGTGTCAAGAGAGTCAGCACCAAGGTCGTTTGTGAATGATGCTTCGGGAGTAACGTCTGCTTCATCAACGCCCAACTTATCAACGATAATCTCTTTTACTTTTGCTTCAATTTCTGACATAACTTTGTTTATTTACAATTTAACAATTTACGATTTACTGTTTATTCTCTCTCCCTCAAAAGAGTTGCCGAGGGAATGCGCCTTTTTTATTTCGCGGTGCAAAGTAAAGACATTTTGTGCAAATATGCAACATTTCAGCTCAAAAACATACCCAAAAGTGCACATTTTAACTTTTTTTGTGCACAAATCGCACATTATGAGCAATAAAAAAGGTAGCTTGGCTTGCTTTATACATAATATATAATAAGGGCGAGGGTATTCTTTCCTGCATCTTTTCGGAGAAAAAGACAGGGAAGATACAAAACTACGCCAGGAGTGATGGCAAAGTTAACGTGTTATGTTGGCAAAGTTAACGTGTTATGTTGACGAAGATAACGTGTTATGTTTGGCAACTTAACTGAGGTAGTTTGGAAACACAACTTTTTCTGTTATCAATTTTCACTTTTCAATTTTATTTCGTACCTTTGCCCTCACTATGCCACAATTTGCCGACGTCATACTTCCTTTGCCTTTGCAAGGTGCCTTCACCTATACTTTGCCGACCGAAATGGCCGCAAAAGTGCAGGTCGGAAGCCGCATAATCGTACCTTTTGGAAGCAGGAAATTCTACACAGCAATTGTGGTTCGCCTCCATGACGAGACGCCGTCTTACCCCACCAAACCCATCTCGGAGGTGCTCGACGCAAACCCAATCATACTGCCCGAGCAGTTGCGTTTGTGGAAGTGGATTGCCGATTACTATCTCTGCACTCTCGGCGACGTCTTCAAGGCTACTTTGCCTTCGGGCTTAAAACTGGAGAGCGAAAGTAGCATCCTGCTGAACGAGGATTGGGAAGCCGAGTCGCCTCTCACCCCAAACGAAGAGAAAATCTGGCAAGCACTCAGCAAAAAGCCTGAACAAACACTGTTGAGTTTGCAGAAGGAGACAGGGATAAAGAGTATACTTTCTGCCGTAAAAAGTCTCCTCGAAAAGGGAGCTGTGCGAATGAAGGAGGAAATACGTCGCACTTATAAACCCAAGACTGTAACTTGTGTGCGGCTTGCTGAAAACTATCTCGATGAAGCGCGTTTGCACGAGGCACTCGATGGCTTGCACAAATCCCCAAAACAAGAGGCGTTGCTGAACTCCTATCTGACTTTGGTTCCTCCCCAAAAGGAAAGCAGAGAAGGGATAGAAAAGCCCGTATTGCTGCTCGAAGCAAACTGCTCGGATGCCATCCTGCGTGAACTTTGCCAGAAAGGGATTTTAGAAACCTTTGCCAAGCCCATCGAAAGAGCACAAGTTAAGGGGCAACAAGATGAGAGAGAAGGGACTTCCTCGCCTTTGACTCCGGTTCAACAGGTTGCCTTGGAGAGCATTCAAGAACAATGGCAGACGCACAATGTTTGCCTTCTTCACGGCGTGACAAGCAGCGGCAAGACGGAAATATACATCCATCTTATGCAAAAGGCAATCGACGAAGGGAAACAGGTCTTGTTCATGCTGCCCGAGATTGTCCTGACTGCTCAGCTGACGGAAAGGCTTCGTCGTGTCTTCGGCTCTCGGATGGGCGTCTATCATTCCCGCTATCCCGACAACGAGAGGGTCGAGCTTTACCAGAAGATGCTTAGCGACAAGCCTTACGACATCGTGGTTGGCGTGCGAAGCAGCCTCTTCCTTCCTTTCCGAAACCTTGTCCTTCTCATCATCGACGAAGAGCATGAAACGTCTTTCAAACAACAAGACCCCGCCCCGCGCTACCACGCTCGTAATGCTGCACTTGTGCTTGCAAAACAAGCTAGAGCGAAAGCCTTGTTGGGGTCTGCCACGCCAAGTCTGGAATCGTACCATAATGCCTTGACAGGCAAGTATGGTCTTGTCACCTTGAAGACGCGTTTTGCCGGGCTGAGTTTGCCCAATATCGAGGTCATCGATGTGCAGGAAATGCGCCGCAAGAAGTTGATGAGCGGCTTCTTCTCGCCACAATTGCTGGGTCACATCCGAAAGGCTTTGGAGCAGCATCAGCAGGTCATTCTCTTCCAGAACCGCAGGGGCTATGCGCCTGTCCTTGAGTGCAAGAGTTGCGGATGGACGCCGCGTTGTCAGAGTTGCGACGTCAGCCTGACCGTTCATCGCGGCTTCAGGCAAATGGTTTGCCATTATTGCGGCAAGACGTACAACATTCCGCAGATGTGCCCGAACTGCGAGAGCGCCGAACTTTCCAGCCGGGGCTACGGAACGGAGCGCATCGAAGAACAGTTGCAAGCCCTTTTGCCCGAGGCTCGCATCGCGCGAATGGACCTCGACACCACAAGGTCGCGGCAGAACTACGAACAGATTCTGCACGATTTCGAGGAGGGAAAGACTGACATTCTGATTGGCACTCAAATGGTGACGAAGGGTCTCGACTTCGACCGCGTCAGCCTTGTTGGCATCCTTTCTGCCGACACGATGCTGGCTCAACCAGACTTCCGCAGCTATGAAAGGGCTTTCCAACTAATGGAGCAAGTTGCAGGCAGGGCAGGCAGGAAAGGTTCCGTCGGTCATGTCGTCTTGCAGACTCGGGATGCGGGGAATGCGATAGTTCAGCAAGTGGTGAGTCACGACTACGAAGGCATGTATGCCGAGCAGGCTGAGGAGCGTAAGTTGTTCCGCTATCCGCCCTTCTGTCGCGTCGTTTTCATCTACCTGAAGCATCGCGACGAAAGGGTTGTTGAGAGTCTTTCTGCCGACTTTGCCAAGTTGTTGAGGCAAATCTTTGGCGAGCGAGTGCTTGGTCCTGACACCCCTCCAGTCGGTCGCGTCCAGCAGATGCACATCCGCAAGTTGATTCTGAAGGTGGAGTTGTCGGCTCCGATGTCGGCAGTCCGTGAGCGTCTTCTTGCGCTGCAAGGGCAGGTTCTGCAGATGCCTGGCTATCGCTCAGCGCAAGTCTATTACGACGTGGATTGAGTCCTCCGCCCGAGAATCACCTTCTCCTTTTCCAGTAAGTCAATTTCTCTTTTGTGGAGCAGGATACGCTGCTGCGTGTCCGTACTTTGTATATTGTGGTGAGCAAGCAATCCCGACGTGTCCAATTGGCCGATTAGACGTGCTGTGTTGGCCATCACAGCGTGCCGCGTTTGACTTCTCAGCGTGTTGTGTTTTTGATTCACGATGCAAAGGTACGACAGTTTTCGCAGGCTGCCAAATTTCAGCACTCGAATTGGGCCGATTTTTAGCACGAATTCGAGCGATTTTTGCAACACCTTGATTTTCAGGCCTGTACAACCGTACAAAACGTACAAGCGAAAAAAGACATTCGAGGTTCGCTATTATTTATATATAATCAATTACATGACTTAATTATAATATATATAATACATTGTCTTCGCATTTCTCTCGAAAACCGTTGTACGAGTTGTACGGTTGTACGGATTCCCTTTTTTCTGCATCATGAGGTCAAGCCCGTACAAGCGTACAAACCGTACAAATCGTACAAGCGAAAAAAAAGACACTGTTACTTTTGTTATGAAGTTTCACAAACGCGACAGACCTGACACACTGCAAAAGTGCAAAAATCGCCCATTTCATCGAGAGTTTTGGACTTTCTCCACCTATGCCTCCACTAAAAAAAGATTGTAATTTTTGCTTGAGGAAGAAACAACTTTGGATTTTTTTTCGTAATTTTGAAAGCGGAATACAAAATTTTCACAAGCATGAAACATCTAAAAACCGACCTTTTCAATCTTCTGGGAGCTATCCTCCTGCTGTTTTTCGCCACAAATTCCCATGCTGCGGACTGGCTTTTCAGCGATGGCAGGAGCGACTACAAGATTGTCATCTCAGCCTATGCTTCCACTTCCGAGCAAACTGCTGCAAAAGAGTTGCAACAATACATAGAAGAGATGAGCGGCGCCCGCCTGCCCATCACATCCGACCTGAACGCCAGACCGCGCATCATCGTGGGTCACAATGCACGCCTGCAACTCTTGACTGCAGCCAAACAGCCTGAAGCCGACGACGAGAGTTTCACCTACAAGACCGTCGGAAGCGACCTGCTCATCTGGGGAGGCTCGCAACGCGGCACCATGTACGGCGTCTTTGCCTTCCTCGAAAAAGAAATGGGCATCCGTTGGCTTACACCCAGTTGCACCGTCGTTCCGAAGTACAGGGAATGGAAGCTGCCTCGGCTGGACCACTCGGAAAGTCCCTTCATCGGCTATCGCTACAGCAACTATTTCGTGGCAAACAATGCAAAATGGAGCGCTCACACACGCGAAAACATGAAGTGGAGCCCCAAAATCAACGAATTCGGCAACATCGAGGCCTATTGGGGCGCTCATACTATGGGCGAGTTCGTGCCTACAAGGGAGTTTTTCGGGTCGCATCCCGAGTATTTCTGCATGCGTGATGGCAAACGCTATGGCGGCTACGGCCAGCTCTGCCTCTCGAACCCCGAAGTTCTGGAACTCTGCAAGACAAGACTCATGAATTTCATGCGCCGCAACCCCACTTATCGCATCTACAGCCTCTCGCAGAACGACAATTTCCTGTTCTGTCAATGCGAGAAGTGCAAAGCCATCGAGGATCAGTATGGCGGGCATTCAGGCATCATCGTCTGGTTCGTCAATCAGGTTGCCGATGCCGTGAAGCAGGAGTTTCCCGACAAGTTCGTCGGCACCTTTGCCTATCAGTATTCGCGGCAGCCGCCTTCAAACATCAAGCCTCGCGAGAACGTCGTCATCAGGCTTTGCAGCATAGAGTGTTGCTTCGCTCATCCGCTCGATGCAGGCTGTCCGCAAAACGAAAAGTTCATGAGCGACCTGAAAGGCTGGGCAGACCTTGCGCCGCACCTCTTCATCTGGGACTACATCGTCGATTATGCCCAATACATCGCACCTTGGCCTAACTTCCAAGTGCTCGGGCCTAACATCAAGGTCTTCGGCAAGAACAAAGCTATCGGCATCTTCGAGGAAGCGCAATACCAATCGGCAGGAGCAGAGTTCGACGAAATGAAAGCTTGGGTCGTCAATCAGTTGCTCTGGAACCCCAATCAAGACGTCGATTCGCTCGTCAATGTCTTCGTCAAAGGCTACTACGGAAAGGCTGCTCCATATATTAAGAAATACTACGACCTCTGCCAAAGCCTCGTCAAGCCCGACATTCACTACGGCATCTATATCCGTGAGAATCACGAGATTTACAGCGACGAGTTCATCCGAAAAGCCCTCTCCATCCTCGACAAAGCAAAGCAGGCAGCAGAGACAGAGTGGCTTCGCGAGCAAGTGGATCGCGTCAGGATGCAGCCCCTCTACCTGCATTGTATGCGCCACAAAGCAGCGTCTCTGACCGATGGAACATGGAGCGAGCTGAAGGAATTGATGCTGAAGCACAAAGCGATGCATCGCGAAGGCCGCAATCAGGCAGAATTCTTTCGCAATTTTGAAACAGAAGCAAGGAAATGATTTTGCAGTATCAAATTTATTTCGTAAATTTGTGCCCTGAATAAATCGTAAATAGCTTAATCGTAAATAAATCGTAAACGTTTTTATGTTTTCCGGAATTATAGAAGGCATGGCGCGAGTTGTCGCCATCGAGCATGAGCAAGACAACGTCCATCTTACCTTGACCTGCCCCTTCGTGGAAGAGTTGAGCATCGACCAAAGCATCGCCCACAACGGAGTTTGCCTGACAGTTGTCCGTCTCGAAGAAGGAACTTATACCGTCACAGCCATGCGCGAAACCCTCGAACGTAGCAATCTTGGACTCCTGAAGGTGGGCGACGAGGTGAATGTGGAACGCTCGATGCTCATGAACGGACGTTTGGACGGTCATATCGTGCAAGGACATGTCGACCAGACTGCCGTTTGCATCGCCGTCGAGGACCAGCAGGGAAGCCATCAATACACCTTCAAATACGAGAGCTCGAAGGAGATGGTGAGGCACGGCTACTTTACGGTCGATAAAGGCAGCGTGACCGTCAACGGCGTCAGTCTTACCGTTTGCCGCCCAACAGAAGACACCTTCCAAGTCTGCATCATTCCCTACACCTTCGACAACACCAACTTCCACGCCATCAAAGAGGGAACCGTCGTCAACATCGAGTTCGACATCATCGGGAAATATATCGCACGAATGAACGAAATTCAAAATCAATAATTTCAAGATATGAAGAGGTTTGCTTATTTTCTTATTCTCTTATTTTCCGCATTTCTTAATGTTCAGGCAGGAAAGCACGTTTCAATCTGGCCGAAAGGCAAGATGCCTGATGCTCAGCCTCAACAGATTGCGGCAATGACGGCCGAAACAAGTCAGAAAGGTTTCAACCCCGACAAATACCGCATGCCCTATCTGGAATGGATGGAGAAGCCTACCACACCTAACGGCTGCTGCATGATTCTCATTTCTGGAGGCGGCTACTTCAATACTTGCGACAACAACCTCATCAAGCTTTGGAACGAACGCTTCACGGAACTTGGCTTCCAATGCGTTAACTTCGTCTATCGTACACCTCGACCCGAAGGCCTGCCCATCTACAAAAGTGCTTGGGAAGACGGGCAAAGAGCGGTTCGCATGGTTCGAAGCGAGGCAAAGAAGCGTGGCTTCGACCCCGAGAAGATAGGCACCATCAGCATGTCGGCAGGCTCGCACCTGGCTCTGCTTTTAGCAACAAGTTCGCAGACGCCTGCTTATGCACGCATCGATGCCCTCGACGAAGTGCCTTGTTACGTCAACTTTGCCATCGTCAATGCCCCTGCATATGCACTTTCCGATAGTGAAGGCGGCACTCCGAATGTGCGACTTGGTTATGGTCCCGACGTTAAGCTCGACACCATCTTCCATTTCGACGAGAAGACCTGTCCGATGAGTCTGCATCACGGCGGCAACGACCCCTACTCTCCCAACGCATCGACGATGGTGTTCCGTCAACTTCGCAAGCGCAAGATACCTGCAGAACTGCATCTCTATCCCGGCAAAGGACATGGTGCCTTCGGTTTGGAGCGCGGCATCGAGTTCCTCACACAAATGGGTTTGCTCGGTCCTGTTGCTCCAGAAGAAGACATCATGAAGCGTTTCGACAACGATAACGACCGCGACAAATACGTCAAGGAGAACATTTGGCCCGACGGCAAGATGCCTTATGTGCAGGAGAATCAAGGCACGCCCTACATCGAATGGCACATCCCTGCCAACCTCAAGACGAAAGCCATTCAGATTATATATTCAGGCGGCAGTTACATGGGTAACGGGCCCGACGGCTTCGAAGTGGCTCCAGCTCGTCGCTATCTCAACAGCCTCGGCATGGCAGTTGTGACGATGCGTTATCGAACCCCTCGTCCTGCTCCTGAAACAGGCTTGAAGAAGCACATCTCGGCTTGGCAAGACCTGCAACGCGCTATCAGAATCGTCAAGAGCAAGGCTGCCGATTATGGTCTCGACCCGAACAACATCGGCATCATGGGAAGCAGTGCAGGCGGACACCTCACATTGATGGGCGTAACTTCCTCCGTTCAACAGGCTTATCTTCCCATCGACAACCTCGACAAGCAACCTTGCAACGTGCAATGGGGCATCGGCATCTATCCCGCTTACGCCCTTACTGATGGAGCAGAAGAGCACAACACGACGAGCGGAACCGACGACAGCGCCGTCCTTGTTCCCGAGTTCAACTTCGACCTCAAGACTGCCCCGATGCTCTTCGTTCATGGCGACAAAGACGGTTGGGCTGCCATGAACTCTGTCAAGACTTGGGAGAAGATGAGAGCCATGGGTATTCAGAGCGAATTGCACATCCTCGCCACGCGCGACCATTGCTTCCAAAGAACTGCTTCTCCCGGAACGGGCAGCTATACCTATCTCGAACGCATCAGCGAGTTCCTGAAAGAAATGAAGAAGTTATAATGGCACAAATCAACATCATAGCAGCAATCGCCGAGAACAATGCTATCGGACTGAATGGCAAGCTTCTCTATTGGATTCCTGCCGACTTGAAGCGCTTCAAGGCACTCACAACCGGTCATACCATCATCATGGGCCGCAAGACGTTCGAGAGCCTGCCTAAAGGTGCATTGCCTAACCGCAGGAATGTCGTCCTCACTCGCTCGAAGCAAACCTTTGAAGGAGCAGAGACTTTCTCTTCTCTAAGCAAGGCTCTCGCAAGTTGTTCTGCAGAGGAAGAGATTTACATCATTGGTGGAGCAAGCGTTTATGCCGAGGCACTCCCTCTCGCGAACCGCCTTTGCCTGACTGAAGTGCACGACACGCCGAAGGAGGCTGATGCCTTTTTCCCAGAGTTCAATCGCGATGAATGGGAAGTTGACTTCCTCGAAGAGCATGAACAAGACGAGAAACATGCCCAAAGCTATACATTTATAGATTATATCAGGAAATGAAACAATACCTCGACCTACTACAGAGAATCCTTGACGAAGGCGTCAAGAAGGAAGACCGTACTGGCACCGGCACCCTCAGCATCTTCGGACATCAGATGCGTTTCGACTTGAACGAAGGCTTCCCTTTGCTTACCACGAAGAAGGTTCACCTGAAGAGCATCATCTACGAACTGCTTTGGTTCCTGCAAGGCAACACCAATGCCAAGTGGCTGCAAGAGCGAGGCGTGCGCATTTGGAACGAATGGGCAGACCCTGAGACGGGCGACCTCGGCCACATATACGGCTATCAGTGGCGCTCTTGGCCCGATTATGATGGAGGTTTTATAGACCAGATTCAGCAAGCAGTCGATACAATCAAGCGCGATCCTGATTGCAGAAGAATCATCGTCTCTGCTTGGAATGTGGCAGACATCAAGAACATGAACCTGCCGCCCTGTCATGCCTTCTTCCAGTTCTATGTAGCAAACGGCAAACTCTCCCTTCAACTCTATCAGAGAAGTGCCGATTGTTTCCTCGGCGTGCCGTTTAATATCGCCTCTTACGCCCTGCTTTGCATGATGATGGCACAGGTGTGCGGACTCGAACCAGGCGATTTCATCCACACGACTGGCGACACGCACATCTACCTCAATCACCTCGACCAAGTGCATCTGCAACTCAGTCGCGAACCTCGCAAACTGCCACGAATGCGCATCAATCCAGAAGTTAAGGACATCTTCAAGTTCAAATACGAGGACTTTATCCTTGAAGATTACGACCCCTACCCTGCCATAAAAGGCGTCGTGAGCGTTTAAGGTTGCTTGAAGATAACGGGAAGCAAGAAACGCGAGCGTACAGCCTCGCTCCCTTGCCGTGGTGGGGGAAAATATTGGCGTGCCGGTTTCCATTTAGGCATTTCCTTCACGACACGAATAGCCTCTTCGGAAAGCAAAGGATTGGGTGATTTCATAACCTTTATACCATCGAGCGAACCATCCTTTTCAACGATGAAACTTACGACGACTTTGCCTTGAGGCTGGTTGGAAGTATAGCCTTCGGGGTATTTTATATGCTCCTGAAGCCACTTCATGCACGCTTCGTCGCCACCCGGGAACTGTGCATTCTCGAAATAATCAATAAATAGTCCGTCATCATCGCTTGCTTCCTTCGAAATTTCGCCACCGATAAACTTCACTTTCGAAGCGTCGCGAGGCTTGGCATCGGGTGTCTCGTCGGGATAGCCGACTGCAATGACATAGAGTAGCTTATAGTCGTCCGGCAGCTCGAGGCGGTCGAGGAAGAACTTCGCCTTCTCATTCGTGAGGAGGAAACGCACGGGACCTGTCTGGATGCAAGTGCCGAGGCCGAGCGACTGAGCAGCAAGCATCATGTTCTGTCCCATTAGTCCTGCGTCGAGGTCGAAGCCGCCGTCCTTCGGAGCACCGACGCAAATGAGGGCAGGCGCCCCGCGAAACATATTCTTGGCACTTGAGTCGCCGTTCATCCAATCAGGCATCGTGGCCTTGCAAGCCTCGGTCACATCTGTGAGCAGCTTCTGATCCTCGATAATCCTGACAGCCCAATACTGCCAGTTCCTCGCGCTTGGAGCGTTGATGCCGGCTTTCGCAATGGTTTCCAACTTGCTGTGCTCCACGGGCTTATCCAAGTACTTGCGGATAGAGCGACGCGCCATAATCGTCTGCATCACTTCGTTGTCGAACTCACTTTGAGCGGCAAGAGAGAGCACGCCCAACATTGCCATAAGGCACAAAAACAATCTTTTCATAGCGTAAAACATTACAGAATATGTCGCAAAGTTAAGGATAAAATGAATACAAAGCAAGGAAAACGGCAGAAAAAACTCGGTGCCCGAGAAACTACCCCGGGGGACGTTTGAAAACATCACGTGGGTAA
>JAGCNZ010000078.1 GCA_017645655.1 Bacteroidaceae bacterium
ATGAACTTTCAATTGAAACATCATGAACTTTCAATTGAAACATCATGAACTTTCATTCAACTCACCCTGCCATGTCGGGCAAAAGAACGTGCGACCTCCTGTTCAGGCTTCCTTTATGCCAACTGCTATATTATTCCCTTAATTGTTTTTTAACGTGTAATATTTTCAATTAACTCCTGTCTGCTTTCGCGACTTCACTGGCGTAGTTTTTTGAGGATTGCTTGCAAGTTACAAAAAATAGTATTATCTTTGCACCGATTATTAACAGGATACAACATTTTCAAACCAATGAAAACGAATCACACATTGTTGGTGCTTGCTTTGTTTGCAAGCATGCTGAATGCGGGAGCGCAGGTCGTGGAACGCACCTTCTACATCGACTACGGTCAGAACGATGTGGCTAATCAGGGCTACAAGACAGTCGGAGCCGACAAGAACGGACATTACTGGAACAACATCTTCGGCAAGGGAACGGGCGCACCCGACAAGGCTTATCCCCAGACCATCAGCCTCGTAACCTCCGCTGGCACTGCTACCGACTGCCAGCTGCAACTCGCGTCGCGCTTCTCGACGAACGGATATACCAACGGCGGCTTGCAGAATCCGTCGGCATCGCTGCTCGGTGACCTCGCCATCGAGAGCGCCACGCAGGACTACATCTTCCTGGAGGGCGGTCAGGACTACGGCGTGATCCACTTCAAGGGACTCGACCTCAGCAAGGGCTACCGCTTCTACATGTTCGGCTCGCGCGTCGCAACCGACACCAGAGCTGCCAATTTCGACCTGACAGGCGAGAACTGCTGGCGGGAAGAAATGGCGATGTCCGGCTCTGCAATAGGCGACGCCGGCTACAATGGCAACAACAACAATGTGCTGACCTCCGACATCATCTTCCCCGACCAGAGCGGCAACATCGACCTCACCATCATCAAGAAGACGTCGGGCATCATGGTCTATCTCAACTGCATGAAGATAGAAGAAGTGTCGGGCGTGGAGCGACCCAATCAGGAACTCACCCTGACGCAGAAGATCTACATCGACTTCGGCGAATACGGCAGTTCGACTCGCGGTCATAAGACTACGGGAAAAGACGCCAACGGCAATCAGTGGAACAACGTCTCCCCGACATCCGCGTCCTCCAACGTCATCGCGGCAAACAAGGTGTTTACCCTCAGGAACGGTTCAGGCACTACGACGGGGGCGAGGCTTACTGTCGTAGAAAAAACCTACACCAACGGCATCGATGCTGGCGGCAATAACAATCCGTCGGCGGACGACCTTGGCGACCTCGCCATAAAGACCGCCACCGAGGACTACGTCTTCATTGATAACGCCGAGGTGCGCTCCTTCAAACTCACCAGACTCGATACCGATCATTGCTATCGCCTCTTCATATATGGCTCGCGAAACCATACCGACAACCGCGCCACACTCTACACCATCTCGGGACAGCGCATGTGGACGGGCGGACAGACAACGTCGGGCTCCGACATAGGCGATGAGGGCTACAACGGCAACCTGCGAAACATCCTGCAGACCGACTACATCTATCCTGACAAGGACGGCAACATCTTCATCACCTACCAACGAGTCTTCGGCATGGCGCACATCAGCGCGATGAGGATAGAAGAGTATGAAGGCGGCACACGCCCTGAGGAACCACTCGAGTTCACCAGCCTTTCTGTCAGCGGCAACGCGGAAGACGCAACATTCAAGGCGCTTGGGAACAACCTCTACGAAGCCTACGCCCGCCTCGATGCCGGCACGTTCTCCCTGACTGGCACTGCCGACGGCGAGACCGTGACACTCTACAGCAATGGTGACGGCACTTTCGGAACGGACGGCTCTACGCCCTTCACTGTAGACCAAGGCTGTGTCGCACGCATCACCGTCGATACGGGAAACAAGACAATCACCGTTCTGCCTGTCACGATGAACGTCCGCGGCAACATGGGAGGCGGCAGTCCCATCATCCCATACAAGGGCGACGGCATCTTCGAGGGAGAGGTCACCCTGCTGGAAACCACGTCTCAGCAATGGGTGGACAAGACGATGTACTTCGCCCTCAACAACGATGATGCCATGGCCATCAAGCGTTTGCAAGGTGCTGCCACACGCTACGTCCTTGGCGAGGTCGAGAAGGGACAGAGCGTGGAGAACATCTACCAGAACGCCGGCACGTACACCATCACCGTCAACATGCGGGATATGGTGTATGACATCAACGCTCCCATCGACGAGTATCGCATTTCTGTCTTCGGATCATCTGTGGCTAACGGACAAGGAGCAACTGACTGGAAAGGCTATCGCTACCTTTACGGGCAGCAACTCATTGCTCGTCATCAGGCTGGCACAAGCAGCAATCCTTTCTATACAACCAATGTGTCTATAGGCGGCAACACTACCGTGAACCTCCTCAATCGCTACGACGACCTCATCCGCGACTTCGGACGCTACGTCATCTTCGGTCTCTCGCTCGGAAATGAAGGCATCCACGGTGCCAGCAACCAGCAGGCTGTCTTCAACCAGTGGCGCGACAACATGCTAACATTAATAAATAAGGTACGCGCGGACGGCAAGATTCCGATGGTGATGAACAACTACACGCGCAGCGACTACAACAACGACGACTACTACTACGTCAAGCAGCTCAACCTCCTCATTCATGAGTGGGATGTTCCCTCGACCAATGTGCTTGGCTCTATCGACAAGGGCAACGGGCAATGGGCGGACGGTTATGTTGCCGATACGTACCACCAGAACACCGCAGGCCATGCAGAGTTCATGTATGCGATGGTGCCCTCGCTCTACGATGCTCTCAAGGCAGGCAAGCCACAGCCCGTTCGCAATCAGACGAAGAGCATGACCGTGGAGGCTGGCAAGGCAATTTACTTCGAGCCCGAAGAGACAGTGCATCCCTTCACCCTTACCGTTCGCGTCAAAGGCACGGAAGGGCAGGTCTTCTCTCTCACCCAGGCTGTCACGCTGCAAGAGGCAACCGTCCGTGTGAATGAGGACGGCACCGTCACCTACACTGCCCCGTCCGGCTCGACGATAACCTCAACCACAACCGTCAATGACGGCAACTGGCACAACATCTCCCTCACGAGTTATTATGCTCAGCGACGCACCATTCTCTATGTCGACAAGGCAAAAGCCGGTGAAGTAGGGGAGCGGTTGTCGAAGATTGAACTTGTCAGCATTGGCGACGAAAGCAATAGCCGCGAGGTCAGCGAACTGTCCTTCTGGCGTTCGGGCATGACACCGGAAGAAATCTCGGCAGTCTGCGATGGCCGCATGCTCAAGTCCAGCCTGGAAATCTATGCGCCTCTGGGCGGTGTCTTCAATATGAGCAACCTCGCACAAAGCACGAACCGCCTCCGCTACGGCGTCACTAAGGCAAAAGAGTACGAACGCACCAGCGCCGATGTCTTCTTCATCCCCGATGAGGGTACTGCAGGCTTCGGCTCAGGCGAGGACTATGATAAGATCGTCGATGACAATACGTCCACCAAGTGGTGCCTCAATGGGGGAGAAGGCAATGCTGTCTACAATATCTTCCACAGCTCGCTGCCCATCTTTGTGACGGGTTACAAGATTACGACCGCAAATGATAATGCGCAATACACTGGCCGCAATCCCAAGGCTTGGCAACTCTATGGCTCTACCGCCGACAGCAATCCAGGTGTGGACGATGCCTCGTGGGAACTGATTGCCTCCGTCAGCAACGACACCAAACTGCAAGACGTGAACTATACGACCTACACTTATACCTTGCCTGCTGAAACGAGCAAAGCCTATCAGAGCTTCAAGTGGGTCGTCACGGCACGCAAGGGAGGAGGCAACGGCGTCATACAGGTCTCGGAGTTCCGTCCCACATTCAACGATGCCCTGGTAGAAGTGCCACTTCCCGACGACGACGAGACTGGCATAAATCATACCTCAGTCCCTTTTCCGAATAGAGGCGCGTTGTACAACCTTGCAGGCCAACGCCTCAGCCGTCCCGTCAAGGGCATCAACATCGTACAAGGCAAGAAAGTCGTAAACACTAAATGACAAACCTGACATTGTCGAACAGCAATTTCTTCACGGTGGCTGGCGAGCCGGCAGTGGTGGCAGAGGTACGCAAGAGGGTGCTCCACGAGTTCGAGGACATGGAGTTCTACGAAGAAGGCCACCGCTATATCCTGAACGGACAGTCGTTGCCCTCCGTCTCTGGCGTCGCCCATCGTTTCATACGTGAACCTTTCGACGAACAATGGCAGGCAATGCTCTATGCCAGAAAGAACGGCGAGACGCCCGAATACTGGATACAGCAATGGCGACAGAAATCTTTTCGTGCCACGACACTCGGCACGAAGACCCATGCCTATGGCGAGAGCCTTGGTTATTTGCGAGCTGGACTGCCCGAACGCATATGCCCATCGATGCAGATGCAGTATATGCCCGAGTATTGCTACCTCGCTCCGCTTCATCCAAAGGAAGAGGCTGTGCTTAAGTTCATGAACGAAATGCCGGCCAGCATGCACCTTGTCCTCAACGAGGCACGCATCTATAGCGGCAAGAACCCCTGTCAGGAACTGAACCTCAAGCAGCAGCTCGCCGGCACATTCGACATGCTCTACTACAACGACGGCAGCGACGGCCAGCCCGACGGCTTCATCATCCTCGACTACAAGACCAACGCAAGCCTCACCAGCGACTACAACCGCAAGTATGGCAAGATGCTGCTCGAGCCATTCAACGCCTTCACGGAGGAAGAGCTTTCCCTCTACACCATACAACTCTCCCTCTATGCACTCATGCTCCAGGACATCGGCGTGCCCATCATCGCACGTCGCATCGTGTGGCTCAAGGATGGTGATTACGAAATCATTCCCCTCCAGGACGTCTCCGAGAAACTAAGGCAAGTTCTCTAACCTCTAACCCCGAACCTCTAACCCCGAACCTCTAACCCCTAACCTCTAACCTCTACCCCCTAACCCCTAGCCCCTAACCTCTAACCTCAAACCTCATGTCTTGCCTGCTAAGCTTCCGTCTCATCTTTGCCCTCATTGGTTGGCGCATCGCCGGAGGTCGTGGACTCATCTTCGGCTTCCTGCTTGGCTGGCTGTTCGACTCCGTGTATCGGCGCCCCACCATACGCTTCACCTACCAGCACGACACAGACGACTCATCAAGCTATCAAAGAGACGAGCACCAGTGGCAGCCCTACGTCGACGTCACCTTGCAGGAAGCCTACCGAACTCTCGGCATACGCGAGACTGCTACGGACGACGAAGTGCGGCAGGCATATCGGCAGATGGCGCTCCGATATCACCCCGATCGCGTCGAAATGCAAGGCCAGGCAGCGCGTGAAGAAGCAGAAAAAAGGTTCAGAGAGGTGACAGAAGCGCGCGACATCATCTTTCGGGCACGTGGTCTATAATATATATATAATATGTAAGGGGAAATGCCCTTTTTGGGCGTTTCGCTTCAAAAAAACCAACTTTTTTCAAGAAAAGTGAAAAAAAAAAGTGAAAAAGTTTTGGTGGTTATGAAAAAAGCACTAAATTTGCAGCAGAAAAGAGTATAAAACAACTAAAACAACATTTAATAACAAAAAAACCAAGTTTTATGAAAAAGAGAATTTTACTTTCACTGGTGTCATTCTTTATGATGACAGCAATGTGGGCTTCCTTGCAGGACGCTTATCAGATTTATGTAACTGGTGCAAATGGTAAGACAGGTCAGAATTCTACTCTTACTTTGAACATGCAGGCTGGCGACGCTGGCGTATGGCAGTGGACATGTAATGTAGTTCTCCCCGCAGGCATTGAGTTCGTAGGCAACGAGGCTATCGTAGAGAATCGCTATCCCGAAGGCTTCAACCCCACTCTCACAGCAACTCCTGTTACTGATCCTGAGACTGGTGTAACTACTGTTACTTTCACTTGCTATGGTGCTGATGGTTTCGTTATGACTGGCACTGATGGCGCAATCGCTACATTCGATGTTAAGCCTACTGAGGTTGGTGAGTTCAACATTCAGGTGAAGAACGCTATTATGTTCATGGTTGACCAGAATAATTCTTATGGCTATGATCTCAGAGAGTTCGCTTGGACTGTTGAAGAAGGTCGCATTAAGGGTGACGCAGACAACAATGGACAAGTTGATGGCGCTGACTTGCAGAAGATTCTGAATATTATGTCAGCAAATGGCTACGATGAATCTTGTGATATTGATAGCAATGGTGTAGTCGATGGTGCTGACTATCAGATTGTATTGAACATCATGGCAAGTCAGGCTTAATATAGATAATAAGTATAAACACAATTAATAATCATTAAAATCTTAAAAACAATGAAAAAGTTTTACATGACATTGGTTGCTATGCTGTGCGGTGTTGCAGCAATGGCACAGAACGAGGTTTACTGCACTGCTGATGCTATTAAGCCCGGTGAGCAAGGTCTGTTAGCAGTTTGCGTGGCTAATGCTGATCCTTTCGTTCGTATTCAGATTCAGTTTAAGGAAGTTCCCACAGGAATTTCTCTTGGCAGGATTCCCGCAAAGTTCGTTTTAAATGAAGAACGCCTTGATATGCAAGCTGCTTCTGTTGCCGCTGGTTTTATTGAAATTGGTGAATCTACAGAAGGTATTGAGCCTTCAGATGTCTTCGATATGCAGAGACTCAGCAATGGTATTATGATGTTGGCTTCTAAAAATGCAGGCTATTATGACGGTGGTAATTTCGTTAATGTAGCATTCCTTGGCAATGATGGTGCTCTCTTCAGCATTCCTGTAACAGTTGCCGAAACTGTTGCTGAAGGTCCTTGTACCCTTACTTTCGATGCTAAGATTTTTGGTTCAGTATCTGATCCCTATGCAGACGTTCCAACTCTCGCAGCTCAGGAAGGCGCAGAATTCACTCTGACTGTAGGTGAAGGCACTGGCATCAACACTATCAATGCTGCTGACAGCAAGGCTCCTATCTACAACGTAGCTGGCCAGCGCGTAAGCAAGGCTCAGAAGGGTGTCTTCATCCAGAACGGCAAGAAGGTTGCTGTTAAGTAATCTCAGCTTATACACTTAAATGATATTAGCTCCCGACAGGTCTCCTGCCGGGAGCTTTTTGTTCCCAATCCGCTGCACCTGTTCGCAAAGATTGTGCCCCGCAGGGGCATAGAGCTGTCCGCCCTGGGCTATGAGATTAATGGCCTTTCTTCCCTTCGGTCTGGCGCAGGCGGAGCAGGCCGTTTTTTACCGGACAGCAATAAAATAAAATCCGTTTAATCCGAGTCATCTGTGTTCGTTGACCATGCGCCTTCAGACGTTCAATGTGTTTGGTTAACACATGATAGACTGTATGTGTCCATTAATTATTTGTCGAGTCCGCGTTAACTACAAACAGCGCGGCACATGAAGATAAGAAACTTCATGTGCCGCGCTTTCAATTATTACACGTGATGTTTCAATTTATCACGTGTAATATTTTTATTTTAACGTGTGATAATTTCATTTATCACGTGTGATGTTTTTCAACCTCGCGTGTTGCGTTCCTGGATGCGTTGCGTTTATGCTTCGTCCCACTGCTTGCGGAGCAGTTCGACAGCTGCGGGCAGGACGACTGCACGGTCGCCTTCGCAACCGCATTCGAAGCTGACGAATCCCTGATAGCCTAGTTCCTTCAGGGCACGGAACCCATCGCGGTAGTTATCCTTTTCGCCGTCTTCGCCCGGTGTCTTGCGGCGTCCACGGCTGGCAATATGCACGTGTTGCAGGTATTCCTTGCCGGCAGCCATGAATGCTGCATAGTCGGACGTTTCTTCCTGCATGTGCCAGAAGTCGCCCATGCACTTCACGCCTTTGCTGTCAGCGTCTCGAGCGATGGCTGCTGCGTCGGCAACGAGTCGCATGTAGAAGCATTCGCCGCGGTTCAACGGCTCCAGAATGACAGTTGTTCCGCACTGAACGGCGAACTCACCAAGTTCGTGGAGCTGCTCGCAGAGGTAGTTGCGTGTGTCCATCGTGTGGGGACGGCAGGGTTGCTGACCGTTGAAGGCTGGCACCATGATGACGCCGCAAGAGTTGATCTTGCCGGCAGCCTCGATGATTTCGCGCATCGTGCGGTCGAACTCGTCCTTCTGTCCGTCCTCTGCAAGGATGAACCCGTCGAAGCCGGCACAGATGGCGGCCATACGTACGTTGCGTCCCTTGAGGGCATTATTTATCTCGTCCACACGTCCGGCCAAGCCTCTGCCGCCCACTTCGAAGCCTGTCACGCCGAGACTCTCGCAGTAGTCGAGCTTCTCCTGGAGTGTCTCGCCAATGGCGATGCCTTCCTGGAAGCAGAGGTTGAGTGGGGTAGTGGGCTTCTTGTCCTTCGGCTTGGGGTCGCATGAAGCCAACAACGTTGTGGGTGCCAGCGTTGCTGCCGCAGCGCCAGCCATAGAGCTTAAAAGGAAATTACGTCGTTGCATTTGTGATGAAATGGGGTTAATGGGTTAAATGGGTTTAATGGGCATTATGGGCTTATGGGCTTAAGGAGCCTATTAGCCCCATTAAGCCCATTAAGCCTATTCTTTAGTTGCCGGGCACGGGCACAGTCATCGATGCCAAGTCGAGGGGACCGAGCTCGAGTTTCTCGGGCAGGTAGTCCATCTGCGACTGTGTCATCTCATCCCAAGTAACAGTCTGTCCGGTGTATGCTGCTTCGCGACCCATGATGCCTGCCATGCAGGAGATGGCGCATTCGGTTGCCTCCTCGTGTGCAGTGCCTTTGCGGATGTGGTTCACCCAGTCGACATGCTCGAGCGTGTAGGGGTCGTGGAGTTGGAACTCCTGCTTGGCTTTCTCCTCGTCGTACTTCCAGATGACGTTGCCCTCGAGGTCCTTTATCTCGTTCGTCTCGCTGTCCCAGCTGCCCTTGCTTCCCTGGATGAATTCGCTCACCTTGCTGCTGCAGCCGTCAATCTGGCGGCACATCGAGTGCATGTGTATGCCGTTCTCCATCGTGAAGTCTGTGCTGAAGAAGTCGTACTGGTCGCCTGTGATGCGGCGCTGGCGTGAGCCGAATGCCGTTGCGCTGACGGGCTTCAGTCCGCTCATCCAGAGGAAGACGTCGATGTTGTGGACGTGCTGCTCGATGATATGGTCGCCTGAGAGCCATTTCCAGTTCACCCAGTCGCGGATGTTCCATTCCATGTCTGTCCATCCAGCCTCGCGCTGACGATACCACAGCATGCCTTGGTTCCAATAGACATTGCCGCCGGTAATCTCGCCGATGAGTCCTGCCTGAATCTGCTTGTTTGCCTCAACGTAGCGACGCTCGTGGTGACGCTGCGTGCCGACCACGACGCTCAAACCCTTTGCCTGAGCCTGCTTGGCAGTTGCCATGACAGAACGGTAGCCCTTGGGGTCAACAGCGATAGGCTTCTCGAGGAAAGAGTGCACGCCCTTCTCCGTAGCGTACTTGAACTGCTCGGGACGGAAGACAGGAGGCGTGGTGAGGATGACCATGTCGACGCCCGAGTCGATGACCTGCTTGTAAGCATCGAAGCCGACAAAGCACTTGTCCTCAGGCACTTCCTGTTGGCGCTCGTTGATAAGACGATTGCGAACATCATCAAGACGGTCGCGGAAGACGTCGCCCAGCGCCACGACCTTGATGTTGTCGGCAGCATCGAGCAGATTGATGATAGCGCCGCTACCGCGACCGCCACATCCGATGAGACCAACCTTCAGCTCGGGGCCGTCGATGGCTTTGTCGGGAAGTTCGGGAACGTAATACTCGCCTTCCTTCTTCAGAGGCGTGAGTTTCTTGTCGCCAGAACAGCTGGCAAGCAATGCAGGAGCAGCCACTGCAGCAGCTCCGACTGTAGCAGCGCCGGTCAAAAAGCTGCGCCTGCTCATTCCTTCTTTTTTCATGATCTTTATGGGTTTTATTGGGTTAATGGGTTTAATAGGCTTTATGGGTTAATTGTTGCATCGCAGACGACGCGGAAGCCGATGCCTTTTATGTCGCTGAGCCACCAGATGCTCTTCGGGTTCTGCGGGTCGGTCTTGAGCCATGCTTCGTAGTCGCTGTGACGTCGTGCAGCACATCGCAACTCGCTTGCATCGTCGTTGTAGCAGCCGCCGCGCACCACATAGTCAGTGCCCGATGCCGGTCCCTTCGGGTCGATGGCGTTGGCGCCGGCCTTCTCGTAGGCGTCCTCGGCGTACCAGTCCTGACAATACTCCATCACGTTGCCCAGCATGTTGCGCAGTCCGAAAGGATTGCCAGCCACTCGCGAAGGCTCCTGCGTGCGGTTCTTGCTGTTGAGGGCATATATGGCGTAGCGGTTGATGGTAGTCGTATCTGTGCCGAAGATGCTGTTCCACAAGCCTTCGCTCGAGTAGGCAGAAGGCTTTCCTTCGAAGAAGTATGGCGTTTCTGTGCCGCCGCGGGCAGCGTATTCCCACTCGGCTTCGGTCGGCAAGCGATAGTGTCTGCCCGTTTTCAGGCTGAGCCATTGGCAGAAAGTCTCAGCCGCGTAGTGCGTCATCGTGATGGCCGGGCGGTTTCCCATGCCCCATCCCTGGTCGGGCATGCCAAAGGGAGGCGTCGGTCCGGACACCGCATCCACGTCGGGACGGCTGTTGTTGGCATAGATGACCTCAGGTTTGGTGCGTCCCTCGGACATCGTCTCGACGTAGAACGCCCAGTATTGGTTCCACGTTACCTCAACCTCGGCCATGAAGAATGGCGAGATGGTGACCTCGTGAGCCGGGTATTCGTCGGGCCTGCTGAACTTGTCGCCCTTGTTGCTGCCCATGGTGAACTTGCCGCCAGGCACGGCAATCATGCTGATGGCGGCGCGTGTGCCGGGAATTGTCTCTGTGAAGTTTGCGAAACTTGTTACGGATGCGGGCTCTGTATAGACAGGTCCTGTGGTGTCCACGGGCGCCGTCGTCATCTTTTCATGCTTGTAGCCGGCAATGAAGTGGCCAGCGTCGAGGTGACAGGAGACACATTGCAGTCCGAGCTTTGTCTCGTTCTCCTCGTAATAGAGGTGTGCTGCGACGCCGTCGTCGGTGATGCCTTCCGGGAAGAGGTTTGCGTGGCACTTCTTGCAAGAGCTGTTGAAGACGATGCGCGGAGCATATTCTTCTGTCCGTTTCGACTCGAAATCAAAGTCTTCCTTATCGTGAGTGAGATACATCCAGACGTCGTGCAAGCCCATCTTGGTCTTTGCCCAATAGTAGTGGGGCGTGCCTGTCGGTGGGAGATGGCAGGCCGCGCAGTCCGTCTGCACACCGGTCTTTCCTGCGAAGTGCTTGCTTTGCTTCCAGCTTGTCTCAGCCTCGGGATGCACATGGCAAGCCGCGCACGACTCGTTTGTCGAGGTGACGTTGCTCGTATAGAGCGCTGCCACCATCAGCACGATGCCGAACAGCATCCCGCCAAGAGCAGCAAGGAGGTATTTCTTGCGAGTCGTCATTTCTTAATCTCCATTTTGAACTCCGACGGAATCCTCACGAGTTTCTTTCCCTGAGCACGCTTCACGGCGTTGTATCCCAGGAACTTCAGCTGGTAGGTGCTGTCGGTGTTCTGCGTCAAAGTCAGTTTCTGGTCCTCGCTTCCCAAGTCGTTGGCGATGGTGATGGTAGCGTGCTGATCGTCCTTGATGTCGAACGTCACGACGTACCACACGCCGTAGATGTTGCCGTCCATGTAGCCGTGCATCGGTCCGAAAGCCTCAAAGCCCGGCACCTCAATGCTTTCCTCGTAGAGGTCGAGCTTGAGATTGACTTTTTCCTCGGGCGAAGTCAGCTGGAGCTTCCAGGGCTGTCCGGCAAAACTTAATGTTGCGCATAAAAACGTCGCAGCAGTCATTGCCAATTTACCCGTGTGTCGTTTCGAATTTACCCGTGTGATAATTTGCATTTACCCGTGTGATATTTCGAATTTACCCGTGTGACGTTTTTTTATTCTCCCAGTCACACCATGTAACTCATGCAAAGATAGTGAAAAAAGCATTATGTTGTAACGCAAATACATTAATATTATATATAAAAAGCACAAAAGGTTTCTTTTTTAACATAAATTGTTGTACCTTTGCGCGCGAAATAAGGTAAAACGAGTTGTTAATGATAGAAAAGAGATTGGTTCCGGACTTCATTTTCGAGAGCAGCTGGGAGGTTTGCAACAAGATGGGCGGCATCTATACGGTGCTCTCCACCCGTGCCAAGACACTTCAAGAGCAGTTCCCAGAGAAACTGCTGTTCATCGGTCCCGACCTCTGGAAGGACAAGACGAATCCTCTCTTCCTGGAGGACGTAACTTTGTGGCAACCTTGGAAAAAGATGGCTGCCGAGAACGGCCTTCATGTCCGCACAGGACGCTGGAATGTCCCAGGCAAGCCATGCGTCGTCCTTGTCGACTTCCAAATCTACTTCGAGTTGAAGAATGAAATATACGGTGCTGTATGGAACGACTTCGGCGTCGACAGCCTCCGTGCTTACGGCGACTACGACGAAGCAAGCATGTTCAGCATAGCCGCAGGCCTCGTGGTGGAAAGCTTCTTCCACTATTATCTCGGTGCGAAGAAGCGGGTTGTGTATCAGGCTCACGAGTGGATGACATGCCTCGGAGCACTCTACATCAAGAAGCATGTGCCGGAGATAGCAACCATCTTCACTACGCACGCCACCAGCATCGGACGCAGCATTGCCGGCAACAACAAGCCGCTCTACGACTATCTTTGGGCATACAACGGCACGCAGATGGCTGGCGAACTCAATATGGAGGCGAAGCACAGCATCGAGCGGCAAACAGCACACAACGTCGATTGCTTTACGACCGTCAGCGACGTCACGGGTCGCGAGTGCGCAGAACTGCTCGACAAACAGCCCGACGCCATTCTGCCGAACGGTTTCGAGGCAGACTTCGTGCCGTCAGGGACAGCCTTTGCCAGACGTCGCAAAGAGGCACGGACAAAGATACTGCAGGTTGCCAACGCATTGACCGGTGCCGAGTTTGCCGACGACACACTCATCGTTGCCACGAGCGGCCGCTATGAGTACCGCAACAAGGGCATCGACGTCTTCCTCGAGGCAGCCTATCGCAGCCTTTACGACAGCGACCTGCAGCGTCAGGTCCTGATGTTCATACAGGTTCCGGCGTGGGTGGAAAGCCCGCGAACCGACCTGCAGGAGCGACTCAAACTCGGCTGGACGTACAACGAGCCGTTGCCCGACCCCGTCATCACCCATAACCTGCACGAGCCTTGGAACGACCCGGTGCTCAACTTCCTGCGCTCCCACGGCATGAAGAACGATAAGCAAAGCCGCGTGAAGGTCATCTTCGTTCCCTGTTATCTCGACGGTAACGACGGAATCTTCCAGATGCCTTACTACGACCTCCTCATCGGCGACGACCTCGCTGCCTATCCCTCTTATTATGAACCATGGGGCTATACACCGCTCGAGGCAGTTGCTTTCCATGTTCCCTGCATCACCACCTCGCTTAGCGGCTTTGGTGTGTGGGCAAGTTCAAGTGTCGGACACGACAGCAAACTGGAGGACGGCGTGGAAGTCATCGCTCGAAACGACTACAATTCACAGGAAGTTGCGGAAAAGGTCAGCGCTACCATAGCCCGTTATTCCGCTTTTGATAAGAAAACTATAGACCAGGTGCGTCAAAACGCAGCCAAGCTCGCCGAGAAAGCACTCTGGAAGAACTTTATCACATACTACTACGAAGCCTACGACTTCGCTCTGCGAAAAGCAAAAGAAAGAACAATCAAGTAAACCTATATATTAATATGAAGATTAAAGCAAGTAATGCAAATCAGCCCAGCTGGAAGCCAATCATCGTCAAAGGCAGTGTTCCAACTGAACTCAGTAAGCTAGAAGAACTCGCTCACAACATGTGGTGGGTATGGAACTACGAGGCTCGCGACCTGTTCCGCGACCTTGATCCCGAACTCTATCGCAATGTGAAGCACAATCCAGTAGCACTCCTAGAGCGTCTGAGCTTTAGCCGAAAAGAAGAGATTGTTAAGGATAAGAAATTGATGAAGCGCATCAACGATGTCTATGCATTGTTCCGTGAATATATGGACGTTGAGCCTGATCGCAAGCGTCCCTCAGTTGCCTACTTCTGCATGGAGTATGGTATCCACTCCGCCCTGAAGATCTACAGTGGCGGCCTTGGCATGCTGGCAGGTGACTACGTGAAAGAGGCATCCGACTCGAACGTCGATATGTGCGCCGTCGGCTTCCTCTATCGCTATGGCTACTTCACACAAAGCCTCGCTATGGACGGGCAGCAGATTGCCAACTACGAGGCACAGAACTTCGGCTCGCTGCCTATCGAGCAGCAGATGAACGAAGACGGCACACCGATGGTCGTCGACGTTCCTTATATGAACTATCACGTGCATGCTTACGTTTGGCGTGTCAACGTTGGACGTGTTAAGTTGTATCTCTTGGACACTGACAACGAGATGAACTCGGAGTTCGACAAGCCCATCACTCACGCCCTTTATGGCGGCGACTGGGAGAACAGACTGAAGCAGGAGATACTGCTCGGCATTGGCGGTATGCTGTTGCTCAAGAAGCTCGGCATCAAGAAAGACGTCTACCATTGCAACGAAGGTCATGCCGCACTCTGCAATTTGCAACGTCTGTGCGACTACATTCACGAAGGTCTGACGTTCAACCAGGCACTCGAAATCGTTCGTGCCTCGTCACTCTATACCGTACATACTCCCGTGCCTGCCGGTCACGACTACTTCGACGAAGAGCTCTTCGGCAAGTACATGAGCGGCTATCCTCAGATGCTTGGCATCAGCTGGGACGAGTTCATCGGTATGGGTCGCACGAATCCCGACGACCACAGCGAGAAGTTCTGCATGAGCACATTTGCCTGCAACACTTGTCAGGAGGTCAATGGCGTGAGCTGGCTGCATGGCGAGGTAAGCAAGAAGATGTTCAACAACATCTGGAACGGCTATTATCCCGAAGAGAGCCACGTCGGCTACGTCACCAACGGTGTTCACTTCCCTACATGGTGCGCAACGGAATGGCGACAGATTTATGCCAAGTATTTCGACGCAAAGCATCTCAGCGACCAGTCGAACGAAGAGATTTGGCACGGCATCTATAACTGCCCAGATGAAGAAATATGGGAAACCCGTCAGACATTGAAGAAGAAGCTCTTCAAGTATGTTGCCGAGCAGTACAAGGAGACATGGCTGAAGAACCAAGGCGACCCGCAGCGTGTGGTAAAGCTCATCGAGAGCTTCAATCCCAATGCACTCGTCATTGGCTTCTGCCGCCGCTTTGCTACATACAAGCGTGCGCACTTGCTGTTCACCGACCTGGAGCGCCTCAGCAAGATTGTCAACAATCCCGAGCGTCCGGTCATCTTCCTCTTTGCCGGCAAGGCACATCCCGCCGACGGAGCAGGACAAGGTCTCATCAAGAAGATTTACGAGATAAGTCAGCGTCCGGAGTTCCAGGCAAAGATTATCTTCGTGGAGGATTACGACTTCCTGCTTGCCCGTCGTCTTGTCAGCGGTGTTGATATTTGGATGAACACGCCGACGCGTCCGATGGAAGCAAGCGGCACATCTGGCGAGAAGGCAGAGATGAATGGCGTTGTCAATCTCAGCGTGAAAGATGGCTGGTGGCTGGAAGGTTATCGCGAAGGTGCAGGTTGGGCGCTTACCGAGCAACGCACTTACCAGAATCAAGAATACCAGGATCGCCTCGATGCTGCAACAATCTACTCTCTCTTGGAGAACGAGATTCTTCCTTTATATTATAATAAGGATAAGAAAGGCCTGTCCAAAGGTTGGATTCAAGTCATCAAGAACAGCATCGCGCAGATTGCTCCGCATTACACCATGAAGCGTCAGCTCGACGATTACTACGAGAGGTTCTACAATAAACTTCGCGACCGCTCGCAGAAGTTGCAGGCCAACGGCTGTCAGCTTGCCAAGGAGATTGCCCTCTGGAAGGAAGCTGTCGCAGAACGCTGGGATGCCGTCAATGTGGTTAGCATCAATAGAAGCGACGACATTAACTGTGGTAACATCGAGGCAGGCACGAAGTACAACATCGAGGTTGTAGTGGACGAGGCAGGCTTGGACGATGCAATTGGAGTAGAGTTGGTGACACTCGTTACCGACAAGGACGGCGAAGACCACATCTATCAAGTTGCTCCCTTCGAACTCAAGGGCCGTGACGGCAACAAATACACCTTTGTTTGCTCACACACCATCGACAACGCAGGCAGCTTCAAGGTTTGCTACCGTCTGTTCCCGAAGAACGATAAGTTGCCACATCGTCAGGACTTCTGCTACGTGAAGTGGTTCGCATAAAGTCACATTACACTGACCTCTTGCGCATCGGCGTGCCAATCATGATGGGCCAAATGAGCACCATCGTGATGGGGCTCGCCGATACGCTTATGGTGGGACATTATGGGACGAACGAGCTGGCAGCGTCCGGTTTCGTGAACAACATCCTTGGCCTGCTTATCATCGGAGGCATGGGCTTCTCCTACGGACTAACCCCCGTCGTTGGAGCCTTGCTGGGAGAGGGTAGGGTGCATGGCATCGCAGGCAAGCTCAAGAATGGAATCTTCGCTTGCTTCGTGGTAGGTTTGCTGATGACGCTGCTTGCGGCTCTTCTCCTGCTGAGCCTTCCTCTGCTTGGCTTGCCGCCAGAGTTGTTGCCTTTGGTGCGTCCCTATCTGCTCATGTTGCTGCTGAGCATGCTGCCCATCATGCTGTTCAATGCCTACAAGCAGTTCAGCGACGGCATTCAGGACACGTCGATGCCGATGTGGATTATGCTTGTGAGCAATATCGCCAACATCTTTGGCAACTGGCTTCTCATTTTCGGTCATTGGGGTTTGCCCGAGATGGGATTGCTCGGGGCTGGTGTAGCCACGCTTCTGAGCCGCATCCTGCAGTTCGTGCTGATGGCAGGGATGTTCCATCTGACGAGGCATTACGACCTCTATCGACGGGATTTCCATCAGACGCATATCACGAAGGCAGACCAGGTAGAGTTGCATCGCATGGGTTGGCCCGTGGCGTTGCAATTGGGCATGGAGGCCGCATCGTTCAGTCTCAGCGCCATCTATGTGGGATGGCTCGGGGCGAGCGCGTTGGCGGCGCATCAAATCGTGATTATCATCAGCCAGTTCTTCTTCATGCTCTACTATGGTCTGTCGGCAGCGGTGGCAGTCAGGGTGAGTTATTACCGAGGTTCTGGCGAGGCGGAACAGACGCATAGAGTGGCAGCGGCGGGTCTCTATCTTTGCTGGTTGATTGCTCTGTGCGAGGGTCTTCCCCTGTTCCTCTTGCGCGACAAGGTCGGCATGCTCTTTACGCATAGCAGCGAGGTGGCCAGCCTTGTTGCGCTGGTCATCATTCCCTTCCTCGTTTTCCAGATAGGCGACGCGTTGCAATGCACTTATGCCAATGCCCTTCGAGGCATGGCGCGCGTGAAGGCGATGGTCTGGATTGCCTTCGTGGCCTACATTGTCATCTCGTTGCCCTTGGGCTACATCTTCGGGTTCGTGTGCAACTGGGGACTTGTCGGTGTCTGGATGGCCTTTCCATTTGGGCTTACGACGGCTGGCTTGCTGTATTTCAGAGAGTTTAGAAAATGTACGAACTGAAGCCCATAGCACATATCGAGACAGATTTCCCGACCAAGTTCGGCATACCTCGGCAGAGCGGACTGGTCAGCGGATTGAGAGGCAGGATTGTGTTCGAGCCCGAGTATCGCGACCCGGAAGCGTTGCGAGGGCTGGAGAACTTCAGTCACGTCTGGTTGCTCTGGGACTTCAGCGAAGCGAGGCGCGAGGGCGAGAAGTGGCAGCCGACAGTGCGTCCGCCTCGTCTGGGAGGCAATCGCCGCATGGGTGTCTTTGCCACGAGAAGTCCTTTCCGCCCCAACAACATTGGCCTCTCCTCCGTGCGCATCCTGAGCATCGACCTTCACACCCCAGTCGGACCTGTCATCGAGGTGGAGGGCGCCGACCTGATGAGCGGCACGCCCATCTTCGACATCAAGCCATACTTGGCCTTTACCGACAGTCATCCCGATGCGACAGGCAGCCTCTTGGAGGGAAGATGGAAGAGGGAAGATGGAAGAGGGATGAGGGAAGACGGAAGATGTGGGACGGAAGAGGGCAGAGCAGAGAGTGTCTCGGCTGATTCTGCCATTGTGAATCTTCATCCTTCTATCATTGAGGCTTATGATGCCGAGCACGTCGAGGCGCTCCGGGAGATTCTCCTTTCCGACCCGCGACCCCATTATCACGACGATCCCGACCGTGTCTATGCATTCCTGTTCGCAGGTCGGGAAGTCAAGTTTCGCTTTGCGCCCGGCCGGATTGAGGCTTGGACAGAATAAAACAAACGCAACCACATGATTTGTCTTAACTGCAAACAGACCTTCGAGGGCGACTATTGCCCGCATTGCGGCCAACAGGCCCAAACCAAACGGCTGCACTTTATCGAGATGATAAACAATTTTGTGGGCTCCTTCGTGGGTGGCGACAACAAGTTCCTCTGCACTTGTCGCGACCTCATCCTGCGTCCCGGTCACATGGTTCGCCAGTATCTGCTGGGCCAACGCATCGGGTACTACAATCCCCTGCAACTGTTCGTCTTTGCCCTCACGGCATATGCCATTCTCTCCTACGTGCTGGGTGTCAGCAATTCTATCTTCGACGAAATGACCGTCCTCGACTTCGAGACCGAGACCGAACCTTCGAAATACGCGTCGCTGGACTACATTCTACATAATATCACGAAGTTGAGTTCCAACAAACTCTACGGTGCTATTGTCCTGGCGCTATTCGCCTCCGTCGCCTACCGGCAAGTATTCCGCAAGTGCAAACTGACGCGTTGCGACGGACGGCAACTCGCCCTGAATCTCACCGAGCAGTTCTATGCGCAGATGTACCACTCGTGCATCGGCCTGTTCCTCTCCGTCGTGATGCTTCCCCTCTGCCTCATCCCCGGCCTGGACGACGTGCTGACCATTGTTTATCAGATTATCGATGTGGCCTACATCATAGTCCTCTATCGCCAACTTCTCGGCATCAAGTGGTGGAAGAGCATCGTTCTGAACCTCATCGGCCTGTTCCTGGCCATGCTCCTCTTCTTAGTTGTCCTGATGCTCATTACCGTTCCAGCTGGCGTCGTAGAAGGCATCCAGAGCAGAGGCTGAGTGTGAACACAGCGCTCCCGGCAAGGGGTGATGCAAAACTATCCACGTGATGTCCTAAATTTACCCACGTGATAAATTCATTTTACCCACGTGATATTTTAATTATAACACGTGATAATTTGATTTTACCCACGTGATGTTTTCAATCTTCCCGTGGGGAATATGATTTCGTCCCGTGAAATGCATGGTGGCGTCGGCACCGGAAAGCCCCCTGATGGGCCGTTTCGCCTCCTTTCCTGCCTCGCATGGGGTGCCAACGCAGGAAATTGCCTGAATTATTTTGCCATTTGCTTTCTTCTTCGTAACTTTGTGCCCCGAAAAGATTAAGTACGGCAAATGGGCAGACGCTTTTACCTCCATCGGAGGACGAACACTATGGAAAAACCTAAAACAAGACAGACGAATCGTTGCCTGAACTGCGGCCATTCGTTCCGGGGCAACTTCTGCCCGAACTGCGGACAGAAGGCTGAAACCAAGCGTTTGCGCCTGAGCGAGGTGATGATAAACATGATAGGTCCCTTCGTTGGCGGCGACAACAGGTTCATACGCTCCTGCCGCGACCTGATTTTCCGCCCGGGATACATGACGCGCGACTACGTCCTGGGCAAACGCATCAGGTACTACCATCCCCTGCAGCTGTTCGTCTATCTCCTCTCGGCCTATGCCGTCCTCTCCTTTCTCTTGGGCATCAGTTCGTCTATCTTCGACGAGATGGCCGTCCTCGATGTGGACCCCGACCAATTGGACTTGGAGTACGCATCCATGGAGCACATCGTAAAGCTCATGGCCAAGATATCCTCCAACAAACTCTACGGCACTGTGGCGACTGCGCTCTTTGCCGTGCCGAGTTACCGACTGGTCTTCAAAAGGTACAAGATAGAGCGTCCAGACGGACAGCACCTTGCCCTGAACGATACCGAACAGTTCTACGCACAAATCTACAACTCGTGCATCTCCCTGTTGTTCTCCACGTTGCTGCTCCCCATCTGCCTCATAGATGGAGTCGATGACGTGCTGGGCAAGGTCTTCAATGTCGTCACCACAATCTATACCGTTACCCTCTACAAGCAACTCGTGGGGATTAGTTGGTGGAAGAGCGCCTTGCTGAGCTTCCTCGGCTTCATGCTGGCCTTTATCTTCTTCCTGATTGTCTTGATGATTATCTGCATCATCGCAGGCTTGATAGACGAGATCAGTGGATGAACAGCATCTCGCGATACTTTGGCAAGGGCCAGAGCTCGTCGTCCACGATGAGTTCGAGGTGGTCCACATGGTAGCGTATCTCTTCAATCAGGGGCGCCACGGTGTCGTGGTAAGCAATGGCACGCTCCCTGCCGTCCTTGATGCGGTTGGCCACGCGGCGTGCTTCGATGAGGCGCTCCACGTTCTCGATGATGAAAGTGTTGTGCTCTCCCATCTGACGTATTAGGCTCAAGTTGGTGCTGTTCAGGCGGTCGGCAGTCTCGGCAGGGAAGATCTGCTTCATGCGATGCACGTTGTCGATGAGTTGGGTCTGGTAGCGAGTCGCCACAGGGATGATGTGGTTCATGCAAATATCGCCGAAGATGCGCGCCTCAATCTGTACCTTCTTGATGTAGGTGTCGAGTTTAATATCGTTGCGCGCTTCGAGTTCGGCCTTGCTCAGCACGTTCATGCGCTGGAACATCTTGACCGTTTCGGGCTTTAGGTACTGGTCGAGGATAACCGGAGCGCTGGTCTCCACGTCGAGACCACGGCGAGCCGCCTCTTGCTTCCACGCCTCGCTGTATCCGTTGCCGTCGAAGCGTATGGGTTTGCACGTCTTGATGTCCTCGCGCAGGATGCGCAGGATGGCTTTCGTCGGCTCCAGTCCTTCGGCAATGAGCGCGTCGACACGCGTCTTGAAGTCCGTCAAAGCCTCAGCCATCGCAGTGTTCAGGACTATCATAGCCGCGGCGCAGTTCTGCTGGCTGCCCACGGCGCGGAACTCGAACCTGTTGCCCGTGAATGCGAAAGGCGAGGTGCGGTTGCGGTCGGTATTGTCCTGAGTAAGTTCCGGAATCTGCGGTATGTCCAGACTAAGCGTTTGCTTGCTCGAGATGCTGATGACCTCGTCGTCGGTGCCCCCAGGTTCTCCTTCTCCAGTTCCTTGCCCTTCAAGGTGCTCGAGCAGTTCGCTGATTTCCTTCCCGAGGAAGCTCGACACGATGGCTGGCGGGGCCTCGGCCGCTCCCAGACGATGCACGTTGGTCGCGCTGATGATGGATGCCTTCAGCAATCCATTGTGACGATAGACCGCCATCAGCGATTCAACAATGAACGTGACGAAGCGCAGATTGTCGAGCGGCGTCTTGCCAGGGCCGTGCAGCAATATGCCGGTATCGGTCGAGAGACTCCAGTTGTTGTGCTTGCCACTGCCGTTGATGCCTGCAAACGGCTTTTCATGCAGCAGACAACGGAAGCCGTGTTTGCGAGCGACCTTCTTCATCAGGCTCATGATAAGCATGTTGTGGTCCACGGCGAGATTCGTCTCCTCGAAAATCGGAGCGAGCTCAAACTGGTTCGGCGCCACCTCGTTATGGCGTGTCTTGCACGGGATGCCAAGTTCCAACGCCTTAATCTCGAGGTCTTTCATAAAGGCGGCAACGCGCATTGGAATGGAGCCGAAGTAATGGTCGTCCATTTGTTGGTTCTTCGCGCTGTCGTGTCCAAGCAATGTTCGCCCGGTCATCATCAAATCGGGACGTGCTGCGTAGAGTCCCTCGTCAACGAGAAAATACTCCTGCTCCCAGCCAAGATTGCTGACGACGCGTTTCACGTCAGGATAGAAATAGCGTGCCACGGCCGTTGCTGCCTTGTCGACAGCCTTGAGCGACTTCTTGAGAGGAGCTTTGTAGTCAAGGGCTTCGCCCGTATAGGAGATGAAGATGGTGGGAATCATCAGCGTGTCGCCGAAGACAAAGACAGGGCTGGTAGGGTCCCAAGCGCTGTAACCACGTGCCTCGAACGTGCTTCGGATGCCTCCCGAGGGGAATGAACTGGCATCGGGCTCCTGCTGTACGAGTTGCTTCCCCGTGAATTCCTCAATCATCCCGCCTTTGCCGTCGTGCTCCACAAAGCCGTCGTGCTTCTCGGCTGTGCCTTCGGTCAAGGGTTGGAACCAGTGCGTGCAATGCGTTGCGCCAAGTTCCATCGCCCATTTCTTCATGCCAGCGGCAACGGCGTCGGCTGTCGCCATGTCGAGCGGTGCAGTGCCGTCGATGACGTCGCACATCTTCTTATAAACGTCAGCGGGCAGATAATGCTGCATCTTCTGACGATTGAAGACGTATTTAGCAAAGAACTCACTGGGACGTTCTTTGCGGTTGGGCACTTCGACGGGCCTTTTCTTGAATGCCTCGCCTACTATCTGAAACCTAAGTGAACTGGACATGTTTGGATGTATGATGTGTGATGTGAGACGTTGGATGAGTTATTTGTCGTCAATGAAGCGACGGGTTAAGCCTTCGTAGGCATCGATTCTTCTGTCGCGCAGGAAGGGCCACCACTGGCGGACGCTCTCCGTGCGACGCAAGTCGACCTCCACCACGACTGCTTCTTGCTTGTTGTCGCTGGCCTGATAAAGCAGTTCGCCTTGCTGTCCGGCGATGAAACTGCTTCCCCAGAACCTGATGCCTCCGGTCATACCGCTTGGATCGGGTTCGAGGCCAACTCGGTTAACAACGACGACAGGTATGCCGTTGGCGATGGCGTGGCTGCGCTGGATGGTCATCCAGGCGTCGCGCTGGCGTTGCTGCTCCTCTTTCGTGTCGGAACTCTCATAGCCAATAGCTGTTGGGTAGATGAGGAGGTCGGCTCCTTGCAGCGCCATGAGCCGTGCTCCTTCGGGATACCATTGATCCCAGCATACTTGCACTCCGAGCTTGCCTATGCTTGTCTGTATGGGATGGAAACCGAGGTCGCCAGGCGTAAAGTAGAACTTCTCGTAGTATGCAGGGTCGTCGGGGATGTGCATCTTGCGGTGCATGCCGGCAATGCTTCCGTCGCTGTCGAAGACGACGGCCGTGTTGTGATAGAGTCCGGGGGCGCGTCGCTCGAACAGGCTCGTGACGATTACGACCTCGTTCTTCTTGGCAAGTTTGGAATAGAACTCAGTTGCTTCGCCTGGAATGGGCAGGGCAAAGCGGAAGTTAGCCGTGTCTTCTGTCTGACAGAAATACGGGCTGTCGTGCAATTCTTGCAGGACGATGAGCTTGGCACCTTGGTTGGCAAGCTTTGTGATGTTAGGTGCTATCTTCTTACGATTCTCGGCGATGATGGCCGTGCAGCGTTGTTGGATGATTCCTATTTTAAGTAGTTTCATAGTGTTTCTCTGGGGAACTGCATTGTACAGCAATGCAGGCTTCCATGTTGTGTGATGAGTATTTGGCAATCGATGCCGATGATTTCGTGATTTGGGAAAGCTTTGCGAAGTTGTTGCTCTGCTTTGATGTCTGTGTCGGGATTGCCGTAGGTGGGCATCAGGACGGCTCCATTCGTGATGAGGAAGTTGGCATAAGTGGCAGGCAGACGGGTGCCGTCTTCGTCGTAGGCGGGCTTCGCCATGGGCAGGGGCACGAGTCGGTAGGGATTGCCCTGTGTCGTGCGGAATTCCTTGAGCTGTGCTTCCATGCGTTGCAGCTCGTCGTAGTGCTCGTCGTCCCTGTCGAGGCATTGTACGTAGGCAATGGTGTCGTCGGGGCAGAAGCGTGCCAGCGTGTCGATGTGGCTGTCGGTGTCGTCGCCTGCAAGGTAGCCGTGGTCGAGCCAGAGGATGCGTTCGGCATGAAGGTAGGCGAGGAGACGGTCTTCTATCTGCTCTTGTGTCAAGGGCTGATTGCGGTTCGGTGCGAGGAGGCATTTGCTTGTCGTCATGATGGTTCCCATGCCGTCGCTTTCGATGCTGCCGCCTTCGAGGACAAAGTCGAGGTGGTCTTCGTACTTTCCTTTCAGTATCTTATTGTGCGCCATTCTGCGGCAGATGCAGTTGTCGAACTTTGAGGGGAACTTCTCTCCCCAGCCGTTGAACTTGAAGTCGAGCAGTCGGGGGCTGTCGGGAGCGAGCAGTGTGATGAAACCATGGTCGCGAGCCCAGGTGTCGTTGGATGGTGCTTTGCAGAACGTGATGCGCTTCATGTTCTCGGTAGGCAGGTAGGCGGCGAGCAGTTCCTGTACCTGCTGTGGCTTCGGCGCTACTATAATTAAATGTACGCGCGCGGAGAGAGCCCTTGCCATTGCCATGTAGCAACGCACCACATCCTTCAGGATGGGTCGCCAATCCGTGGAGCTGTGCGGCCAGGTTAACTGCACGGCACCCTGTTCGTGCCATTCTGCTGGCATGTATGTGCTGCTGTTCGACATGAGATGCTGTCCTACGAGATTGCAAAGTTACGAATAAATTAAGAAATAATGCAAATATATTTGTTTTTTTACGCAGAAAGCTGTATCTTTGCAGCGCAATTCGAAAGAATATGCACTAAAACATACTATCGTATGAGCGTTAGAGTTCAAGACGTCATCTGCGCCCTTGAAGATTTCGCGCCTCTGCCTCTGCAGGAAAGCTACGATAATGCTGGCTTGCAAGTTGGATTGACAGAGACGGAATTGTCAGGGGTTTTATTGTGCCTTGACGTGACTGAGGCGGTGATTCGCGAGGCGATGGAGCTGGGATGCAACATGGTTGTGTCGCATCATCCCTTGATTTTCCATGCTCTCAGGCACGTGACGGATGCCGATGCTGTGCAGCGCTGCGTCCGTTTGGCCGTGCAGAACGACATTGCCATCTACTCGGCGCATACCAACCTGGATGCGGCTGTGGACGGCGTCAACTACATGATGGCGGAGCGCTTGGGACTGATGGATGTGGTGCTTTTGCAGCCCCGTCAGGTTTCGGTCGGCACAGGTTCGGCTTCCCACACGGTCCAGGCCGGTGCGGGTGTGATAGGTTATCTGCCCGAGGGCGAGGATTCGTTTGCTTTCCTGCAGAGGGTGAAGCAGGCTTTTGGCGTGGAGTGCCTGATGCACAACGAGTTGCTGCCTCGTCCCATTCAGAGCGTCGCCATTTGCGGTGGGGCAGGGGACTTCCTTCTGGAGGAGGCCCTGAGTGTCGGCGCGGATGCCTTCCTGACGGGAGAGATGCACTATCATCAGTATTTCGGCCACGACGGGCAGATACAGATTGGCGTGCTCGGGCATTATCAGAGCGAGCAGTACACGATGGACATCTTCAATACGGTGATAGGCGAGAAGTGCCCCAGATTGCCGCTCTTCAAGACGACTGTCTGCACGAACCCCATCAAGTATCTCTAAGTCCCTCACGGACTCCCCAAAGCAAACTTCTCTGCCAACCTCCCCTAATGGGAATGGCTCGAAGAAGGACGTAAATAGACAAATGGTAAATCACTAAATAGTAAATAACATTATGGCAAGAGAAAAAGCTAAGAAAGACCCTGCTGACTACAGCGTCGAGGAGAAACTCAAGAACCTTTATGCCTTGCAGAGCATCCTTTCCGAGATTGATGGCATCAAGACGCTTCGCGGAGAGCTCCCTCTCGAGGTGCAGGACCTGGAGGACGAAATCGAAGGTATGACCACTCGCATCGAGAAGATTACTGGCGACATCGCTGAGCTGAAGAAGGAAATCAGCGAGCGCAACGCTAAGATTGCCGAGAACAAGACGAACATCGAGCGCTACAACACGCAGATGGACAGCGTGCGCAACAATCGCGAATACGACAGCCTGACGAAGCAAGTGGAGTATGCCGACCTGGACAACCAGCTTCACGAGAAGAAGATTCGCGAGGCTAAGGACATCGTCGAGGCTAAGACTGCCGAGATGACGCGTTGCAACCTCGACGTCAACGACCGCCGCGTGCTCCTCGAGACGAAGAAGGAGGAACTGGAGGAAATCGTGAGCGAGACAAAGGCTGAGGAAGAAAAGCTCCGCGAAAGGGCCAAGAACCTGGAGCTTACCATCGAGCCCCGTCTCCTGAACGCCTTCAAGCGCATCCGTCGCAACAGCCGCAACGGCCTCGGCATCGTCTCCGTGCAGCGCGACGCTTGCTGCGGTTGCTTCAACAAGATACCGCCACAGCGACAGCTCGACATCCGCAGCCGAAAGAAGATTATCGTCTGCGAGTACTGCGGCCGCATTATGATCGACCGCGAACTGGCCGGACTCCCCTCCGAGGTGCAGGAAGGCGCTAAGAAAGCCACGCGCAAACGTACGACAAAGAAGAAGGAAGACTAAACCCCTCCTTCCCTTGAAATCAGACAGGGGGTGCCTTTATGAGAATAGAGGCACGCCCGGTCGGCAAATCAGGCGTGGAGTGATTCCAAACGACACGTGGGTAAAATGAAATTATCACGTGGAATATTTCAAATATCACGTGGGTAAAATGAATTTATCACGTGGGTAAAATGAATTTATCACGTGGGTAAAATACAAGCATCACGTGCCGCGTTTGAAAACATAGAGTGTTTAACAGGCAAACTAACTACATGGAAGAACTTGTTTCTGTCATCATGCCCACCTACAATGGCGCTAAATACATTGCGGCAAGCATAGACAGCATCATATCGCAAACATATCAGAACTGGGAACTCATCATCACAGACGACTGCTCCAGCGACGACTCTCAGGAAATCATCAAGAGTTATGTCGCCAAGGATTCCCGCATACGCGGCTTCTTCTTCGAAGAGAACCAAGGCTCCGGAGCAACTCGAAACAAGTGCATCGAAGAGGCTCGCGGACGCTACCTCGCTTTCTGCGACAGCGACGACCGCTGGCTCCCCGAGAAACTGGAAAAGCAGATTGCATTCATGCAGGAGCATGACTATGCATTCACCTTCGCAAGCTACTACACTTGCGACGAGGAAGGAACCGTCAACGGCATCATTGTCGCACCCGAGAAACAAACCCTCACCAACACCAAGCGCGACGACAAAATAGGCTTCCTCACGGCCATCTACGACACCAAACACTGCCCAAAGATGCTCATGCCCCTGCAGCGCAAGCGCCAGGACTGGGCCTACGTGCTCAGCATACACCAGAAGATAGGCACCGCCTACGCCATCCAGGAGCCCCTCGGCATATATCGCCTCCACCAGAACTCCATCTCGCACAACAAATGGTCGCTCATCAAGTACAACGCCTCGGTCTATCAGAACGTCTTCGGCTACGGCAAACTCCGATCCTATGCCTACCTCTTCACGTTCTTCCTGCCCACATACTTTACCAAACGCATCCGCAACAAGATACTGAACAAACGCTACAGCCAACTTTGGCAAGACTTTAGGAGGAGTCAATCTTAGTTTATGAATTATATTGTTTTCCTTTACGTTTTGATATTAGGGCTTTTTACCAAGTTCACTCCTGTCGAGGCACAGCAAAACTATGTTCTGGTCTTTTCCGATGAGTTCAACCAACCCAATGGCAGTAAGCCCGACCCAGCCAAATGGAATCGTTCGAAGCGAAATCCCAGCACGTCGTCGAGGTGGAACAGCAACTCCGATAAGGTCGTGTACATCAAGAACGGATCATTAGTATGCAGGGCCGTCCCCAACAAGTGGGAACCGACAGACACCGCAAAGATGCTGACAGGTGGCGTGAATACCAGAGACAAGTTTGAGTTCAAATATGGAAAAGTGGAGGTTCGCATGAAGACCAACCTCAGAATAGGTAACTTCCCTGCGGCATGGATGTCGAAAACGTTCAAGGAAAAGCAAAACCTATATGGGGAGATAGACATCGCCGAAGTCTTCAGTAACCAAAAGAGGGTTCACCACACCATTCACTCACAATACACTCAGACACATCGGAAGCATGGATTGAAAAACACCTTTGGGAAAGCGATTGATGTAAGTAAGTGGCATGTGTATGGTGTAGAGTGGACGCCAGACTATGTGATGTGGACAGTAGATGGTGAGACTACGGGCATCTTTAAGAAACCAACAGACAAGAAGTTGCTGGATGAAGGTGCTTGGACGTTTGATTATCCTTTTTACCTGATTCTCAATCAAGCCGTGGGGGCAGGCCGTCCTGGAGGAGTGGCATATCCCAATACTAAGAAAATCTATGAGACACGCTTCGATTGGATAAGGGTCTTCCAACGGAAGTGATTGTTTATCACAAAATAGCGAACCAAGGATACTAATAACCAAAATACTTTCTAATAGCATGTTATATAGTAGTTTAGGTGAGGAAATAATCCATAAAGTTTACCATGCTCTTTTGTCTTCCATCAAGTGTGTGTTCGGAGAAACTGTAGAGTTTAAGGTGATTTATTTCCTGCGTACAAGAAAATACTGGGATAATAATAACCCTAAGGATCTAAATGAGAAACTATTTTGGTTAGCAAGATATTGGCGTCATCCGTTAATTGTTAAGTGTGCAGATAAGTATAGAGTACGTGAGTACCTTCAAGAAAAAGGATGTGGAGATATCTTGAATGAGCTGTATGCAGTCTGCGACAAGGGAGAGCAAATAGACTTTGACAATCTTCCAGAGAAATTTGTCCTGAAATGCAATCATGGCAGCCGGATGAATCTTATATGCGAAGACAAGAAGACGTTCGACACAAGAGCTGCGATAAAGCAATTAAACAAATGGATGAAGTTCCAATACGGCAGGGGTGTGGAATGGCAATACAAAGACATAGAGCGCAGGATACTTGTCGAAAAGTATCTTGAGAGCGTGGATGGCAAGATGACAGAGTATCAGATATTCTGTTTTAATGGCAAGCCAATGTTCTTCCTGGTTAGGAATGACTTGCGAAAAAGTAAAATAGATAAAGAGAATGTAGAGTTCGCAGTATCATATACAATTGATTGGAAGCGCGTGTATATGAGAAAAGATGAAGAACAATTCGATTTTGAACTTCCTAAACCACATAATTATCAGAAAATGATAGATTATGCAACTCGTCTGGCACAGGACTTTCCGCAAGTCCGAGTGGATTATTATGAAATAGATGATAAACTCGTTTTTGGGGAGTTAACGTTTACTTCTCATGGTGCCATCCAGTCAAATTACAAAGATGAATATGTACAATCGCTGGGTGAGTTGTTAATACTACCTCCTAAATACAATGATTAATTCCCCTTCCTTTTCTTTGAGCAACAGGAAATTCATTGGGAATCAATAAAACGTTTTTATCAGATAATCGATAGCTTCATAATTGTGCCTGCAGAATTGAGGCTTCAAGATTTTGCTTGTTGAAACGCTTCCAATGTCGTTAACAATAATATCCGGGTCATAAATAACCTTCATCCCATTTTTCCGGCAGAGCTCTGCAAGGAAAATCTCTTCGCCAAAAAGGAAGACAGGATAATCAATAATTCCGCAACGTTTGATAAATTCTTTGGTAAGGATGATAAGGCTTCCGTGGCCTGCATATATTTGTCCAGGTTTGCAATCCTTGATTTCATTGATGTGATGTAGTAACTTCCTCTTTAACTTCATTAGAAGGGGATATCTGAACATAAGTCTTAAAAGCCTCATTTTCCTGGGTGAATATCGATTAATGGCCTGAGGATTGAAGTCTATGTGATGGGTTTTGGAAAGAATAGCGGGAGCAATCCATCCTGTGTCTTTTTCTGTTTGACGATTAGTGAGGGAAGTGAAAAAGTCTTTTGTTAGCGTTAAGTCAACGTTGCTAATGATGGTGTAGTCGTAATCCGTTGGTTGAATCTTCCCCATGGCATACCTTACTGCTCCAAAGTAACCTCGATTCTGACCAGTAGGAAATACGTGAAGAGAAAAGTTGTCTGGGGTGTAGGCGGTTGGAATGACAGGAGCGGAATTATCTGCCACTACAACTTGTACGTCCACAGAGTGTATTGCTTCTTTTGCCGCATTATCTATAGACAGCAAGTAGTTGTGAAGACAATCGTATGAGTTATAGTTGACACAATAGATGATGACATGTTTTGTTGACATTTCCATAATCCTTATATATATATAATTCTACAATTCGTCAATGACTTCCTTCACTGTCTCGAGATACTGATAGTGATGGATTGTGTCTGGTTCAAGTACTGCGCCTTCTGCCCACTCGTTCCATGCATTAACAAAAATGTAGTTGGTGTGATAATGGCTTTGGGTTTGCCGAATCTTCGATATCAGATAGTTTTTTAATTCCTCCTTAGTAGGTGGAAGAACAATTGTGCTTATTGCTCCTCGTCGAGGCGTATTGTCCCATCCTGTAAATATGCCTCCATAGGTTCCCTCTGGTGATTCCAGTGCTATAGATCTCTTCGCAACATCCTCAAAGCGGAATGGTGAGTTTTGGGGTATGCTTAAATGGAAGACAGCATTGATTGCTCCAATCACGATGCGGCGAATGCGTTTATAATTAAGTACTATCCATGGTTGGTGCAAATTGGAACGTACAGGTTCGAATTCCACTTTCGCAAGAAAGGGTAATGGACGTTTGTCTAGTTCCTGACCGCGCAGTGTCTCCACAAAGTGAATGCCGTCAAAGCCTTCCTTTCTTGCCAATTCGTTCCAGCAGTCCATCATTTCCTTTGCGCAGGGAATGCTTGTCGATTTGTAAATAAGGAGCATGGGACGGTTGTCTTCTTTGATGTAGCGTTTATCCTTGAAGAAAGGAAGGAGATAGTTGAAATGGGCTTTCCAGTCGTCTTTTGAGCCATAGTTTTGTGGCATCAGCACTTGGTGTGCCTTGCCGTCCCAAGTTCGTGCCCAAGGCTCATTTGCCCACGAAAAGCAGAAGTTTACATCAATGTCCTTATTGGCAAGCAACAGTTCTGCAGGTTTCTCCAACAGTAACTTGCCATTGAACCAATAGTGATAGAAGCAGAAGCCATAAACGGAATATTCCTTCGCAAGTTCTGCCTGCCAGCGCAACGTCTCGGGGTCGCTAAGGTCATAGTAGTTATTGTTCAATGGACACTTTGGTTGCTGATGTCTTTTGAAAAGGGGCTTGGCTTTCTTGACGTTGACCCAGTCTGTAAATCCTTTCCCCCACCATTCGTCGTTTTCGGGAATGGCATGGAACTGGGGAAGATAATATGCTATGACTTTTGCTTTCATTGTCGTTTGATGATTTGTGCGGGCACTCCTGCCGCAATGGTATAAGATGGAATATCGTGTGTGACGACGCTGTTTGCCCCTACAATTGCTCCGTCTCCGATGGTGACGCCGGGCATGATGCAAACATTGTTGCCCAGCCACACATTGTTGCCAATGGCTACTGGCCCCTTTGAAACTAAAGGCCTTTGTCTTGGATGAGTCTTTAGTTGGTCGGAGGTAAAAGGGCCGTGTGAGTTGTCTGTTATGAGGACGTTAGATCCTGTTAGAAGGTTGTCTCCAATCTTGATGCTTTGAATGGCACTAATATGCACGCCTTCACGTATGAGACAATTGGCTCCAATTGTTATCTCGGGCGAAAAGGAGTCTCCATTATAGTGATCCCATGCTGTTAGCTGTGCATGTTTGCCTATCTCGGTCTTCTCGCCAATGGTTATATACTTTAGTCCTCTAAGGTTGATTGCCTTATAGCCGACAGATGCTCCACATCCAAACTTAGAAAAGCGTCGGCGCAGGTAACCTGAATACATGTAATTCATAAATGCTCTCAGGCTTGCTGAAAGTGGCAAGGGCATGATGTATGACAGGATAAGTCCGATGCAGTCTGCTATTCGTTTAATGAGTTTGCTCATAGTGGATGGCCTTGTGGAAGTTAATTATTTGCCAGAATGTCTTGATAGAACTGTTTTATCTTCTGAACATTGTTCTCTTTGGTGTAGAGCGTGTTTACCACTCGGAATGCCCGTTCCCTGTATGGCTGGTATTTATCAGGAGGGCACGTTCCAGTTTCCAAGAGCAGCGATGCCAGTTCTTCACAAGTGTTGTATCTCAGACCGATTTCTTTGCCAGTCAGTTCCAGCCCGTTGTCGAACTGTTCTTTAGTGCCGCTTGTGTTATGACCGATGGCAAGGCATCCTTGCATCATGGCTTCAGGCATGCAGCGACCAAACCCCTCGTGCAGGGATGGGATGATAATGGCGCGGGCTTTGCTCATTAGAGATGTGATGTCATTACGGTCTCCCAGGAAAGAGACGAGCTCTTGCAATCCGTTCGTTGCAATGAAGTGCTGAAGTTCTTTTATGTATGGCCCGTCATTAAGGTGACCTGCAAGTTGTAGCGGGAGTGGCTTGGACGCTTGCCTGGCATAAATTAGGTATGCTTCAAGAAGGGGCATAACGCCTTTGGCTGGTTCGATGCGTCCGGCATAAAGAAAGAAGTCCAGACTGTCCGGGTTCTGCAACGGCAGTTCTTTCTTTTGCGAACAGATGCCGTTGTAAACAACCCTGGAGGTTTCCTTCCCGTCTTGATGATGATAGCGCTGGATGTCACGAGTAATGCAGATGGAATAGGAGCGAGGCGCTTCATCCAGTTGCCTGTAGAAGTGGCTTTTATTGGGAAAGTATTTTAGACCAAAGTCCAAATCTCCGTATTCGCGCAAGTGATAGACGTGCGGCAGCCCCAATTTCTGTGCCGCACAGAAGCCGATGTTGACCGGCCCCACATTGGTATGGACGATGTCGATGGCGTGTTTGCGCAAGATATGAATGGTGGTTCTTATTGCTATACGGTTTGTTATGAGTCTTGCCGCAAGTTTCGGAAGATATAGCAGTTTTCTGCTCAGTGTTTTCCCGCTGGGATATGTACGCATCCTGAAGGTCGTGGAATAGACGGGCACGCCCATCTCTTTCAGATCTTTGCAGATGCCGTCTTGATCAGGGACGATGACAATAGGACTAACGCCTTCCTGCATCAGGCCGCTCAGCATTTGCAAAAACGACTTTGTTGCTCCTCCGCTGCGAATCGTTGCGCTAAGAATGTATGCTATGTTCATGCTGCAAAGATACGAAAAAAAGCGATAATTTAATAATAAAAAGTGGAAAATAATTTGCTTCGTACGCATACTGCCGTCATAATGCGCAGTGAATTGTTCATTTTCAAATTGACAAGTTGTCAAGTCATTCGCCTGTCCTGCTTGCTTTTTGCTATTTTTGCACACATTGTAAAAAGGTGAAAAATTACCTCGGGAAACGTGAATTTGGCTATGGTGACAGGTGACGTTTCCCGACGCGACACGTGATGTTTGCAATCATCACACGTGATGTTTGAAATCTTCCCACGCCTCGTTCACCGAAAAGACACGCCAAAAAGTGTGCAAAAACGGGTTGAAAATGCTGATTTTGCTATGTGCTGTTGTCAATTTGACGTTTTCCTCCGAAAAGAGCGTCTTGTAACAACCTCATTTTCAACTGAAAGCATTTTGAGCCATTTTCTTTCGAAAAATGAGAAAAAGTGTGGCAAGAGTGATTTCAAGCCGTTAGGAGCGGTTTGCTCAAAAAAGAAGTGTAAGCAAAACAAACGTTTTGCTTACACTTTGTTAAATTCATTAATCTGCAGTGTCGGAGTTGCTCACTCGGTGATGGCCTTCATGATGTCCTCCGTTGTGACGTCGTCCTTCTGCAGCAGGGACTGGATGGTGCGGGCGCCTTTCCTCAGGTCCTTGTCGAGCAGCGCTGATGCCAGCGAGATGATACCCTCCTGGATGGAGGCGTCCACGCCTACGATGTTGGCTACCGAGGTGTAGAGTCCCAGGCCCATGGGCACGTCTTCGTTGAGGTAGCGGTGGTTGATGACGGACGGTCCCTTGTTGGACGAGTCGGCAAACGAGCGGAAGACAGCCATCGCGTCGATGCTGAGGTCTTCCTCGTTGCGCCATTTCGCTGCCTCGAAATAGTCGAGGGGGTCGCATCCGAAGGCTTGCAGCACTTGGTTCTTTCCCTTGTCGAATGCCTTGATGACGTTGACGACGGAGGGTGTGAATGCTTCCCTGTACATCCAGAACTCCCCGCCTGAATACTCGATGCGGGATGCCGAGAAGAGGATGCCGATGGGGTGGACTATCATGTTTGGGTTGTGGAAGGCAGACTCGAGAATGTGCTTGCGCGAGTATTTGGTGTTGTCGAAGCAGCGGCTGAGCACGTCGAGGACATCGGAGGTCTTGCTGACGGGCAGCACGGAGACGGCGTTGCGCGGGTTGTAGAACGAGATTCTGACGTATTCGGAATTGACGACGCGGCCGTTGTAGGCTGTCGTCTCCCACTCGCAATATGTGACGTCCTTCTTGATGAACCTCTTGAAGATGAGGCTTCCCATGTATCCCGGGGTCAGGATGATGAGCTGTCCGTCCCTGACGTAGGGTGCGATGAGCTCGGCCACCAGCGTGTGCTGCAAGGTAGTGGTCATGACCATGATGATGTCGCCGAAAGCGACGGCCTCCTTGGCGTTGCGCGTCACGAGGGATGGGCGCACCACGAATTCGCGTCCGTTACCCTGAATGGTATCGTCCTTCACTCGGAAGCACTTCTCGCTCTGTATCTTATCGAAGAAACTTCCGTTCAGGCTGGAGGTCTTGAGCAAAGCAACCTCGTGGCCTTTCTCGATGAGCTTGGCGGCATGTATGAGTCCTGAGTTGCCGCATCCGATGATTGTAATCTTCATGATGTCTATAGTTTCAAAAGTTTTCCAAACATAAGGTCAGTTTCGTATAGGCGGTGTGCATCAATGCCTGCTTCAGGCGTGAAGGTAAGCTCGCCGAAATAGACTTTGTCCCCCACAACGTAGAAGTCGGCCCTGACGAACTTGAAGGGGGCGGACAGCGTACGGGCCGATTCCATGAGTTTGTCAAAACAATTGGGACGTGGATATGTGAAGCCTTCGGGCGCAGCCTTGCTGTCGCGGTTGATGCGCGCAAGATTCCAGCCTTCGTCGAAGAAATAGAACTTTGGTCTCCCGAACTCACGTCCCGTGCAGAGCAGGATGAACTTGGGCTCGCCATTGAAGCAATAGAGCTTGTAGTCGTCGGGCTGCACACCATGCTCTGGCTTGAGATACGCTTCAACGACAATTTTCGGAGGTATTGACTTGTATTGCATTTCCGAGAGATACAAGTACCAGTTCTTTTCCTTCCGCCATTTCTTCATCTTCCTCTTGGCCTCTTCGATGTCGAGCTTCGATTTGTCGGGGCAGATGATGTTGGTGCCGCTGCCGAAGTTCCACTTCATAGCAAAGGCGTTGGGCAACTTGTCCCATTCGATGTCCTCAACTTTGTCGTATGCTGCTATCAGCGGCACAAGGATGTCCGAGCAGCCTTGCTTCTCGACATAGCTGCGGACGGCATATTTGTCGGCACACTGGATGATGAGCGGATCTGTCTCGTAGCTCTCCAGTTTGAGTTTCTGAATCTTCTCGTCAAGCGTTTGAGGGTTGTCGAGGTTCAGGCGGTATCCCTTTCTCTTACGAAACTGGATCATGGTGTTCAGACGTGGAGAAATCCTCGTCAGAGTTCGATATAGTTGTTCGCGTGCAGATGCTCTGAGCGTAGATATCCATTTAGGAAGTTTCATGTTGATTATATGGTTTTATGTTTGTTGATGTTTGTGCCTTTTCTGCAAGTTGTCGGTGCAGTTGCGGATAGTATTCTGCCAGAATGAGGAAGGAGAAAACGATGGGCATAGGGTAGAACTCCATCAGCATCATCATGCACAGGACAGAAATGCCAATTATGATGCAGTCTGCACAATAGTCGCGTATACGGAGAGTTCGGAAGATCGAGGTGAAAAGAAAGTATAGGTATAGCATCATGGCAGGAATGCCGCCAAATATTAATAAGGTTAACAGCACGTTGTGTGGTCCAACGGCAAAATTGGTCATGTTAAGGAGATACCAGTCCCTGTCTGGATAACCATATCCCCAAAGCGGAGACTGCACGATAATGCGAAGTGCAGAGTCCCACATGTGGGTACGCCCGGTGAAGGTGATGTTTTTCCCTAACACGTCCTCAATGAACCATACCATGAGTTCGTTGTTTTCAATGCCTTTACCGTTGAAACATACGAAAATCTGAAATAAAGCTATAGCTGTCAGCATGGTATAGATGCTCAAGCGTCGCAGACGCATAGAAGGAATGAGACAGAGAAGAAAGAAGAGAATAATGCCAGCGGCAGATGTCATGGAACCAACCATAAGGGGCATGATGATGCTTATCACAACGCAGGGTATAAGCAGGAATATAAACTTGCGGTTGATCTTGATGCAAAGTATATTAAGGATCATCATGATGAGCAGGCGCACACCAATCTGGTTGTAGTTGCCTCCCAAAATGTATCCTGTGTCTGCGTTGTCCTCGCGAATAATCCACATGTCGGGGTTGGTGATAAGCTGATATAGTTGAATCATTGCCGCTATGGAGAAACCTATGGTCATGCCAATAATAAGCGGACTGAGTCTGTCTTGGTAGAAGTTGAAGAAGAATCTCAGGAGACAGATGCTGAAACTGATATAGACCCAGTGCACGAAGTCTGTGCCATGAAATAAGGATGAGGCTGCTATAATGACCAAGAAAATCAAGGTAAGCAAATCCGTGAGTATGATGGTGCGTTGGCGAATGATAAGATAGAAGGCACACACCGACACCATCAGCATCATTGCCATCATGGCGTAGGAAGCCATACGCATATGTATTGCGTTGAAGTCGAAGGCTGACTGCAGCACAAACACAATCATCATAAGGCACGGAAGTACCTTTAATTCCTTCAGGTGGATTCGCATGATACGCTATTCTGCGTCTTACTTTTCTTTTAGATTGAATATCTCATCCTTACATAGCCATACCGCCGTACCAATGCTGGCCAGGATGAGCATCATGATTACAAACATCAATCTCTTCGGGCCGGCAGGTCTTACGGGGACGACTGCACTCATGAGAGTCGTGAAGGCGGGCGTCTTTTCCTGTAGCTTGAGCATCGAGTTCTGCAATTGCGTTTCCATTGCCGAGAGGGCGTTCTGCTTGAGAGACAACTCGTTTTGCAGTTTGTCTTGCATGCTCTGATAACTTTGCAGGATGAGACCTCTGTGAGAGTCGCAGTAGCGGCTATATCGTTCCATTGCGGTATAGTACTCGTATTCTGCACTGTCACGCATGTGCTGGAAGTAAGCGACGTCTTCGTGAGCCTTGCTCGTACGGTATTGTATGATGAAATTCTGCAAGTGCTGCTTAGCGCTGTCGGCCATTATCGCACAGACAAGGGGGTCTTGATCCTTGACGTTGATGGTGATGACGCTCGTCTTCTTATCTACCGAACACTTGATTTTTCCCATGATAGAGCGCATAAGGTCGTAGTCTTTGCGGTTCATCATGAATGGGTTGACTCCCTTTGCGCTGGTAACTCTCGGGGTATTGTCTTCTTCGGCAAACATCGATTTGATGAGTCCGACAACATAGTAATAGGGACGTGTCAGGGCGTTCTTCTTCTGATGCTTCTTTATGTAGGTAAAGTAATTGGTGGAGATGTCGCCATCCTTTGTGGTGACAAGAACGTCGTAGAGTCCTACGATGAACTCCGGGTTCTCAAATAGTTGCGGATACAGCTCAGGATAAATGGCATCCTGGCCTTTTGCTCCTCCCATGTTGAACCCAAACGACGAGGCGATGCCCGAGAAGCCACCCATGCCTTGGTCGCCTCCCATCTCGGGTGCAAGCTTAACCTCGCACGTGTAGAAACGTGGTTTTGGAAAGACCCAGATGCATGAAAGGATGAATGTCACAATCCATACTTTAAAGAATGTGCGACGTTTGCCCCAGATTGTTTTAAATATCTTGGTAAGGTCGATGACCTGTTGCTGGTTATTGCTTTGTTCCATGACTTTACTTGGTGACGATGTTCATAAGAGCCACAATGACGGAAGCCAGAGAGGCTGCAGAAGATGATGTTGCCATAATCTCGGTCGTTGACATGCGCTTGCGGCCGGTCTTGGAAGGTATGACTATCTCGGTGCCGGGTTCGATTTCTTTTGCGGTCCTGCTCGACAGCCTTACGACGCTGCCGTTCATGTGGATGCCGTAAGCATGACGCTTGTACGCTTTGTTGGCATAGCCGCCTGCATGCTTGATGTAGTACTTGACGCTTTTGCCCTTCTCGTATGCCATTGATACGGGGTGCATGACTTCTCCGCTGATCTTTACTGTGTTGCTTGGTTTCGGAATGTTGAGCACATCTCCTTCACGCAGCACGAGGTCGTACACGCAGCCGGGTTGCTTCATGGCTTTCTCCAGGTCGATGGCGACGGAATAGGTGTTGCCGGTAGCTGTTTTCATGGCAAGCAGGGAGTCGGCGAGTTGCAGGTTGAGTTCTTTGCCTTCGCGCAATCCTTCCTCGTAGAGGTCGATTTGCGCACGCAGATTGCTGACGTTGCGTTGCTCGCGCTCCTTTTGAGTCATGATGCGCAGCAGGGAGGTTCCGCGCATATAGCCTTGGTCGGTGACGCCGCCACAGTCGCGAATGAGGTCGGACAGGCGGTAGCCTTTCTTTGTCATGGTGTAGATGCCGGGGAAGTTCACTTGTCCGGTTACACTGACATTCTTCTGTTCTTCGTAGGCGGGGGACTTGCGGATGTAGACGATATCGAAGGGCTTGAGCTCGAATATCGTGTCGTTGGCCAGACTGAAGTCTTCGTTGAGGGCAAGCGCGAAGTGTTCTGCTGCCCTTTCGTCATCGGCGAGAGCGTTCACGTCGCGCACTCTGCGGAACACATCCACACGGGCCAGGGAGCCTGCTTGGGTAAGTCCGCCAGCCAGCAGCACCATTTCCCTGAGCGTTGTATGCTCTGCGTATGGGTAGTCGCCGGGATAGTTGATTTCGCCGTTCACCCGTACGGTGAGGTTTCCTTGCATGTCGAGGTTGTCGGGGATGAAGAGCACGTCGCCGTTGTGGAGCGGGATGTCGACTGCTGTTCCATCGAGGATTCCCTTTGCGTCGATGCTCATGATTTCACGGCTCTTGTCTTCCTTCTCGCGATGCATGATGGCGCGCTTGGTGTAGGCGCTTTCAATGAGGCCGTCGGCGGCGAGGAGCAGGTCTTTCACGCTCTGTATCTTATCGCCGAGCTGGTACTCTCCGGGATGCTTCACGGCACCCTTGACTTCCACGAGATTATTGTAGCGTACGAGGTTTTCGTCAGCCTCCACGAGGTCGCCGTCTGCCAGTTGGAAGCTTCCCATCTGGGCTTCTTCGATGGAGTAGATGGAGTATTCTGCGCCCATGGTGCGCTTCAGGCGGAGTCCTTTCGTGTATGCTTTGCCGTCGAAGCCGCCTGAGTATTCCAACAGGTCTTTGACTGTTTCGCTTTTCTTCATTTCGTACCACATGGGGCGCTTCACGTGCCCGATGATTTTAACGAGACAATCGTATGGTCCAACCTTGATAACGTCGCCGTCGGCAAGTCGGATGTCGCGTGTTGTGTTACCGTGCAGGATGTAATCATACACGTCGATTGAGGCGATTTGGCTGCCTCTGCGGTACACACGAATGTCGCGAAGCGAGCCGATGTCGTTGACGCCGCCGGCTGCGTAGAGTGCGTTGAAGGCCGATGAGAGGCTGGAGAGTGTGTAGGTGCCGGGTCGTACGACTTCGCCCATCACCTGTACCTGCATGGAGCGCAGGCCGGCTACGGAGAGGTCGAACTGGCAATCGGCATAGGCGGCACCGAGTCGGGCGCGGAGTGTTTCCTTGGCTTTGTTGAGGGAGAGGCCTGCCAGGCGGATTGGGCCGACGCCGCTTACTACGATGTATCCGTCGGGAGAGATGGTTTGCTGGAGTGTCTGCTGGCTTGCTCCCCAGATGTTAATCGTGACGTCATCCCCGGCGCCAAGGACGTAGTTGGCTGGCGTGGCGATGTTCTGCGAAGGTGCGAACGTGAGGTTCTGCGAGGAGAAGATGTTGCGGCCGAACACCTTTTTGGCGTTCCTGTCATCCATCTTCTCGGTGAGGTCCTGCCCTGCAGCATCCTCATCGGTCGGCTTGGAGTCCTCGACGATGCCCACTTCTTCCTGTCGCGACGCGGCATTCTCGGCTGCCTGCTCTTCGGCTTTCATGCGCTCGGCCTTGCGTTTTACGCGTTGCAACTGGGTCATCGTGACGCCTTTCGATATCAGCTGAGTGGCGATGGAAGACTGCGAGGCGCCGTTTTGCGTTTCTCTCGTGATGAAACTCAGCACCTGGTCGTCGGTCATGCTTTGCGCCATCGCTCCGCTTCCAAAGAGGGGAGGAAGGGCCAGAAGCAGTAAAAGAAATAAGATTTTAGTCTTCATATTGTATTTGTTTGTTTTATTTCGGTCGTGTTGCCACATTATGTATATATAACGTGCGCGCGAGGCAAATTATTGTGCCGGTTTGCGTTTTTGTTGCCGGCACGCTTGCGTATCAAATGACAAAGGTAAGAAAATATTATCACATAAGCGTCATTTTTCCTGAAATAAAGTTTCGAAAACGCCCAGCCCGTTTTGACAATATGACGCAATAATTCCATATTTGCTTACACGGCGAGTTTTGCCGTTTCGCTCAGAATGGCACGAAATGAGTCGAGCCGTACTTTTCCTCATTTTTCGGCATAAATGCGCTTAAAATGCTTCCGGCTGAGACAGAGCAAGTTACAAGTCCCTTTTTCTGGAGAGGTGTGTCGAATTGACAACTCTACTTGGCAAAAGTCCCCGTTTTGGCGCGTTTTTGCACACTTTTTGGCGTGTCTTTTCGGTGAACGAGGCGTGGGAATATTTCAAACATCACGTGTTAAGTTTGCAAACATCACGTGGAGTGTTGGCAATCTTCCCGTGCTTCGTCGGAAATTTTGACGTTTTTCGAGCGTTTTTGCTCCACTTCAGGATATGTGCAAAAATAGCAAATAGAAAGTAATATGGGCAGATGCGTGACAAAATGTCAAATTGCAAATTGTTGCTCGTCGAGCGCCTTTTCGCTCATTTTGTCTGATTTTGTGCGAAAATATCTGCTTTTTGTGGTGGGAACGCTCCTTGCTCCTCACTCGGATTTGATGTCCTCGTAAGTCGGTATGTCCTCGACAAATTGGCAGGTGCCGCTCATGTAGTCTATCTGGCAGCAGTAATGTTGCAGCCCGTTGCTCACGATGAGCCACTTCACGCGAAGCTTGATGTTGTATCGGCTCACCTGCTCGAAGACCTCCTGCGTAATCTCGACGCTTGGCGCCTTGTACTCGATAATCATCAGAGGCTCAGCCTGTCGGCCGTAAACAACCGAGTCGCAACGCTTCCTGGTGCCGTTCAGCGTGATGGACACCTCGTTGCCGATGCACTCCGCAGGGTAGCCTTTCTGGCCGATCAGGTAGTGCACGAACTGCTGCCTGACCTGTTCCTCGGGCGTCAGAGCCACATACTTTCGCCTCAAAATGTCAAAAACATATGGTTTGCCAGCCTTTGTCGTGACCTTAAGTTCAGTTTTCGGAAGGTTAAGAGTGCCCATTATGTCTCAAATCGAAAAATAATTCTTCATTCTTCATTCCTCATTCTTCATTTTTTTGTATCTTTGCTGCAAAATTACATAAAAGATGAAGACAAAGCAAGAAATCGTTGAGAATTGGTTGCCAAGATACACGCAAATGCCACTCGAGAGCTTCGGAACATACATTCTGCTCACGAACTTCAACAACTATGTGGACATCTTCTGCGAAAACTTCGGCATCGAAAAACCCGCCTACACCTCGAACATGCGATGTGCGACGGCAGACGGCATCACCATCATCAACTTCGGTATGGGCAGCCCCAACGCTGCCATCATCATGGACTTGCTGAGCGCCATCAGGCCGAAAGCCTGCCTGTTCCTGGGAAAATGCGGCGGCATCTCGTCGAAGACACAACGCGGCGACCTCGTACTTCCCATTGCAGGAATCAGGGGAGAGGGTACCAGCAACGACTACTTCCCCCCAGAAGTGCCCGCTCTGCCCGCGTTCATGTTGCAACGCGCGGTCAGCTCAACAATCCGCGACCTTGGCTTCGACTACTGGACCGGCACGGTATATACGACCAACCGACGCGTCTGGGAGCACGACGACAAGTTCAAAGAGTACCTTCGCTCAACAAGGGCAATGGCTGTGGATATGGAGACGGCAACGCTTTTCACATGCGGATTCGCCAATCACATCCCGACGGGAGCACTCCTGCTCGTCAGCGATAATCCCATGACGCCTGAGGGAGTCAAGACCAGCGAAAGCGACCGGCAGGTGACGGCAAGCTATGTGGTGAACCACGTGAACATAGGCATCCAGGCGCTCGAAATGATTAAACAGGACAAGAAGACCGTCAAGCACCTGAAGTTCGACTATTAAAAATGGCTGCGAGAGGCATCACATACGACGACATCCTGCGCGACCTCAAAGCGCGAAACTTTGCTCCCGTCTACTATCTTATGGGCGAGGAGGACTACTACATTGACAAACTGAGCGATGCCATCGTGGATGCCGTGCTGACGGAGGACGAGAGAGACTTCAACCTCGACATCGTCTATGGCGCGGAAACCGATATAGACAAGGTGATCGAACTGGCTCATGCCTATCCCATGATGGCAGAAAAGCGAGTCGTCCTCGTGCGGGAAGCACAGGCAATACGCTCTCTGGAAGGTCTCGAAGCATATCTCGAGCACCTCACACCCACGACTGTTCTGGTCTTTTGCCACAAACACGGCAAGCTCGACGCACGCAAGGCCGTCTCGAAGACCATTCAGCAAGTGGGCGTCATCTACGAGAGCAAACGCCTCTACGACAACCAACTCGCACCTTTCATCTCGCAATATCTTCATAAACATAATGTCGACATCGAGCCCCAAGCAGTTCAAATGCTTGCCGGTCACGTGGGGGCCGACCTGAGCAGACTCACCACGGAGATGGACAAACTGCTCCTCGCCCTCAATGGAAATAGGGTAGTAGGGGCGTCGCTCGTCGAGGAGATGACTGGCATGAGCAAGGACTTCAACGACTTCGAACTGCAGTCCGCACTCGCACAACGCAACATCTTCCGCGCCAACCAAATCGTCAAGTACTATCAAGGCAACCCGCGCAGCTTCTTCATCACAAGGACGCTGACCAATTTATTTACATTTTTTTCTGACGTTATGCTGGCTTTTTATGCTCCCGACAAGAGCGACGCTGGCATCGCAGCCTGGTTAGGGAAGACAGAATGGAAGGTCAGGATGGACATCGGACCTGCCCGCAGAAACTACTCTGGCGTGAAGGTAATGCAAATTTTGGGTGAAATACGCAAAACTGACGCCAAAAGTAAGGGGGTAGGAGGCGTTAGAACACCTCAAGAGGAGCTGCTTCAGGACCTAATCTTCTTCATTTTGCATTGATTTCTTCTTATTTTGTCTCGACTCGCGAAGCCAGTTTTTAGGCTTTATTCGTTGAAACAAAACACCTTAGACGTGGTGTCACCTCTCTGAAAATCGCACGGATTTTCGCGACCTTGCCCTTGCTCCGAAAGAACGCGAAAAACGCCAATTTTGGCGATTTCTGCAGTTTTTCCAGGTTTTCAGTCTGTTTTGGTTTGGAAACATAAACTGCCACATTCTTTAACAAGACAAAACAAAGAAGGTGATTCGGTTCGCAAAACCTGCTAATACGGTTGCCCTGAGTTTTGCTTTGCAAACGTTATCGTCAAAGCTCAAATTGCCCATGTTGCATATTTGAACGAAAAGTTATGCATAGAAGTTTATGCGTTGTATTGTGTTGTAACCCAGCAAGTAATGCGATATTATTAAAATAAAGAGGACGCATATCTGCACACTTCGGTTCTTTTGTTGCAAAATAATGTGATTTTTGTTCAGAAACGTCGAATTTTGTCCTGCATTACATTTTCTAACCCAAAACTTTATGTGTTTTTGCAAAACTCGCTTACTTTAAGCACGTTTCGTGGAATGTCGGGCATTTTGGGCAGCGAAAGCACTGGATTTGTCCTGCCGGGTTTTGTTGCGTAAATATGGTTTTGTAAATTGTTTCGCGTGCAGTTTTTGCAAATTTCTAATGCAAAAGTTTTGAAGATTAAACTTTATTTTGTACCTTTGCACTGGTTTAGAGAAGCAAACTGACTCAAAAAACAACATACAGACACATTATGAAGGATCGAATTAGTGCTCTCATGAAAAGCATGGGAATGTCTCAAAAGAATTTTGCCGAAGAGATATGTATATCGCCGGGGTCGCTCTCGAGTATTTTAAGTGGCAGGAATAATCCGTCGCTCAACACGCTCAACTATATTCATGAACGTTTCCCTGAGGTCAACATGGATTGGTTGCTGAATGGAAACGGCGAGATGTTCGTTTCGGCGGCGCCAGTTTCTCCTCAAATTGAGGCAAATGAGGCTGGTCAGAGCGGAGCGTTTCAACAGTCAGCCGGGTTGCCTATTCAACCTGGCTTCATGGAGCATCTTGCAAGTGCACAGCAGGTGGCACCCCCGACTTCCAATTTCGCGTCAGACGGAAAAATATTTGACAAACCGTCGCGTCGCATAGCTGAAATCAGAGTCTTTTACGACGACGGAACTTTCGAGACTTTCTCTGCCAAACAGTGAGAAATGTGTGGCCAATCCGCGTGAAATGTGTGGGCAATCCGCGTGAAATGTGTGGGCAATCCGCGAGAAAAGTGTGGCCAATCCGCGAGAAATGTGTGGCCAATCCGCGAGAAATGTGTGGCCGAACAACGAGAAGTGTGAGGTCAGACAGCGAGAAGTGTGAGGTCAGACAACATGAAGTGCGAGGTCAGACAATTAGGTAAGTCGGGACGTGGATTCATGTTCCGGCTTTTTGTTTTCTTATAATGCACTGTTGGTGTTCGAGTGCGGGCGAAAGAGTTCGTCAGGCAGCCGGCTTGCTCGATACGCCTGGGGACAATACGGCACATTTTTGGTTGTTTTGCTTGTAAATCTCTGGCTATTGTCGTACCTTTGCAGCGCGATATATATAATAATGTATATGAGGAAGTACGTTTTGGACTTGCGAGTCACCTCCGTCGAGCAGCTGAGCGAACGCTATCTCCTGCTAGCGGCGACCAATCCGGCGGGTCCTCTTCCCGAGATGTGCCCGGGGCAGTTCGCTCAGCTCCGCATCGATGACAGCAAGGAGACGTTCCTGCGTCGCCCGATTAGCCTGCATCATGTTGATTATGAGCGTAATGAGGTCAGTTTTCTGATACAGAAAGCAGGCAAGGGTACCGCATCGCTATGGCTGAAACGACCTGGTTCGACGCTGAACGTCATCCTCCCCCTCGGCAATGGCTTTACGATGCCTAAGTCGCTCAATGAGAGGATATTGCTTGTCGGCGGCGGTGTCGGAATCGCGCCACTCCTGTTCATGGGAGAGGCGATGCAGCGGATGGGTGTTCGACCGACGTTCCTGCTGGGTGCTCGCAGCAAGTCGGACCTTCTTTTGCTCGACAAATACCGTGCTTTGGGCACTGTTTACGTGACCACAGAAGACGGGTCGGAGGGCGAGAAGGGCTTCGTTACGCAGCACAGCATCTTGCAGAATGAGAAGTTCGACAGCATTGCTGTGTGCGGACCTAAGCCTATGATGATGGCAATGGCTTCCTATGCAAAACAGGCGCAAATCCCGTGTGAAGTGAGTCTGGAAAACGTGATGGCTTGCGGCCTGGGTGCCTGTCTTTGCTGCGTCGAAGAGACAAAAGACGGGAATGTCTGTGTCTGCAAGGAAGGCCCCGTGTTCGACATCGAGAAACTTAAATGGTAGCGTCTCAAAACGTGGCGTGGTTAAATTTCAAATATCACGTGGTTAAATTTCAAATATCACGTGTTATATTTTAAATATTACGTGTTAAAATCACAAACATCACGTGTGACGTTTTGCAACTACATGAGGGATGTTGACAAAGATACTGTAAAAAGAAGACAAAGATGGCAGATTTGCGAGTGAAAATAGCCGAGTTGGAGCTGACGAATCCGGTGCTTACGGCAAGCGGAACCTTTGGCTATGGCGTAGAGTATCAAGACTTTATCGACCTGAGTCAACTGGGCGGCATCATCGTGAAAGGCACTACCCTCGAGCCTCGCGAAGGCAATCCCTATCCCCGAATGGCTGAAACGGCGCAGGGGATGCTCAATTGCGTGGGTCTCCAGAACAAGGGTGTTGACTACTTCTGCCAGCACATCTATCCTCAGATAAAGGACATCAAGACCAACATGATTGTGAATGTGTCCGGCAACAGCCCTGAGGACTATGCCGAATGTGCTGCCCGCATCAATGAACTCGACTGCATTCCAGCCATCGAGCTCAACATCTCGTGTCCCAACGTGAAACACGGCGGTATGGCTTTCGGCACGACAACCGAGGGCGCGACGAGTGTTGTGAAGGCCGTCAGGGAGGCCTACAAGAAGACGCTAATCGTGAAGCTCTCGCCAAATGTGACAAGCATCACGGACATCGCCCTTGCCGTGCAAGATGCTGGCGCCGATGCGGTTAGCCTCATCAATACTTTGATGGGAATGGCCATCGACATAGAAAAACGCAAACGCATCCTGAGTATCGGGACAGGAGGACTCAGCGGCCCGTGCATCAAGCCAGTAGCCCTACGAATGGTTTACCAGGTGGCTCATGCAGTCAAACTGCCCGTCATCGGCCTCGGAGGCATCAGCAGTGCCAAGGATGCAATAGAGTTCCTGCTGGCAGGAGCAAGCGCGATAGAGATAGGAACAGCCAATTTCCTCGACCCGACCGTTAGTGTCAAGGTGGCTCAGGGCATCGACGAATACCTCGATAAACATGGTTTCAAGAGTGTTAACGAGATAGTTGGAATCTGCGAATAAGTGAAGTAAGATATGCGAATAGACATCATCACCGTACTACCCGAGCTGATTCAGGGCTTCATGCAGGAGTCCATCGTCGGCAGAGCACAAAAGAAGGGTTTGGTGGAAATACATATCCACAATCTTCGCGACTATACATTGGACAAGTGGAGACGCGTGGACGACTATCCTTTCGGGGGATTTGCGGGGATGGTGATGCAGTGCGAACCCATCGACCGCTGCATCTCTGCCTTGACAGCCGAGCGCCATTACGACCAGATTATCTTCACGACGCCCGACGGCGAGCAGTTCAATCAGCCGATGGCCAATAGTCTTTCCCTCTGCGAGAACATCATCATCCTTTGCGGACACTATAAAGGCATCGACTACCGCATAAGAGAGCACCTCATTACCAAGGAAGTGAGCATCGGCGACTATGTCCTGACAGGTGGAGAACTTGCGGCAGCGGTGATGACGGATGCTATCGTGCGAATCCTTCCAGGCGCTATCGGCGACGAACAGAGCGCGCTTTCCGACTCGTTTCAGGACAACCTCCTGGCTGCTCCGGTGTACACCAGGCCTGCTGAATACAAGGGTTGGAAGGTGCCGGAGGTTTTGCTCTCGGGCAACGAACGCCTGATAAAGGAATGGGAATTGCAGCAAAGTCTGGAGCGGACGCAAAGGCTACGTCCCGATTTGCTCAAGGGCGAGGTCGTTCCAGACATTAAGAAGAAAGGAAAAAACAATTGAAAGAGATATGGAAAAGAAGAAAATGAACCTCTACATCATAGCCGGTTGCAACGGTGCAGGCAAGACAACTGCCTCGTTCACGGTGCTGCCGGAGATGTTGGGTTGCCGCGAATTCGTCAATGCCGACGAGATAGCAGCCGGTCTCTCGCCCTTCAATCCCGAAGGAGTGGCCATTCAAGCTGGCCGACTTATGATAGACCGCATCATCTATCTGCTGAAGGAAGGCGAGACGTTTGCCTTCGAGACGACATTGGCAACGCGTTCGTATGTGAAGCTCATCAAGCAGGCACAAAAGCGCGGCTACTTTGTGACGCTGCTCTTCTTCCTGCTAAGTACCCCAGAACAAGCTATTGCCCGAGTGGCAAAACGCGTGGCAATGGGCGGTCACAACATACCGACCGACGTAATTCTGCGGCGTTACGAAGCAGGTCTGAGCAACCTCTTCCAGCTCTATATGCCGGTTGTGGACAGCTGGTCGCTCTATGACAACAGCGATTGTCCTGCGGTTCATCTCGCATCTGGGCTGGGCGGAGACAAGGTAATGGTTTATGAAGATGAAGCTTTTGCGAAGCTTCAAGAGAAATATGGCAAGCCGGAGGAGGGCGAGAAGGCATGAAAGAGAAAGAGATACTCGAGATGCAGCGCCTCATAGACGAAGGCGTTCGCAAGGCCCAGTACCGCCTGTTGCAACGTGCCGGTGCGGCTGGCCAGAGCCTTGTTGTGTGCCGTGGCGGCAAGATACTCGAGCTGGTTCCGGAGGTGGAGCCAAGCTTGTCCGACAGAGATAGCGGCGACCCCTTGGCGCGTCGCAAGCAGCGATAAAAAGAAAGCCGTGTCCCTATGTTGAGAGGCACGGCTTTTTTGTGTTTCCGAACGATTTCAGAACCCTACACCAAAGTGTACGCCACATTCGCGAACGCCCGGGTACTTGCTCGAGTCGCGGAAGTCGCGTGAATAACTAATGCCGAGGAAGTAGCGCTTCAAGTAGAAGCGAAGCCCTGCTTGCCATGATACCTGGAAGTGATGCCAATCGTAAGGATTGCCTATCAGGCTTGTGCTTTCGTCTCCCGTATGTTCCCGAGCCATCGCGATGGCACGTATTGAAGCACCCGCATAAGGAGCGAGAGCGAAATCTTTTTCCTTCCAGGGATACCACTTGTACATGACGTTGACAGGAATGCGGAAAGTCAGGACGCGAGCGTTCAGCTCGCTTGTCTCCCAAGAGAACTTCATGTTTGCGCCGACTTCCACGAAGTAGGGCATGTCCTCCACCACTTCGATGAAGCGGCTATAGCCTAAAGTGAACTCGTTGAAATGGAGGCGTTTGGTGTCTTCGCCCACTTTATATCGAGCGGGCGAGTACTGGAGGTAGAATGCGTTCTTGTATTCCTTGTGCTGAGGTTTCGGAGTTTCCTCCTCATCGTCGAGGGTCCATTCCTCTACCTCGACGGTGTCGTCGAATTGTGCATGGGCGTTTAGTCCGAAACAAAGCACAACAAACAGAGCCATCTTAATTCGGGTGGTAATCATGGCTGCCAAGAGTTTAGAGCGTGTGTGAAATCGGGTGGGGTAGCGCTACGAGCGTTTTGTCATGATGATGTGCGTCACGATGCCTGCGATGATGATGAGCAGAGCGCCGATGTTGTAGAAGTTGTAGTCTTCGAGGCTGAATGCGTAGCTGAGAATCAGCATCAATGCACCGAGCACAATCAGGATGATACCCAAGTTCTGTTTGTTCATAGTCTTATGTCGTATTTGTGTTTTTGTTCTGCAAAGATATAAAATATAATTAAGAATAAAGGAAGAAGAGCAAAGTTTTTTTCTTTATTAGGTGAATTTCTTCCTTCTTCCCTCTTCTAAAACTGCCACCACTTTTTCTTTGGCTTAGGGTCGTCGAAGGAGAAGCGTTCGTTCATGATTTGCGCATAGGTTTTCCTTTCGGTAATCATCTGGTAGATGGTTCCCCAGTCGGGCAGCCCGCCAACGTTGCGGTCGTCTATCCAGACATCGGCTTTCAGCTTTCGGCTGAAACTGCGGTTCTTGCCCTCCTCCTCCTCGGGAAAGTCCTTGTTGATGGCATAGAACTCCACGCCCCTCTTGCGGCACCATTCCACAGCTTCCTCGAGGAGTCGGCCCTCGCGAACGGTCCAAAGGATCAGTTTGTGGCGTTGCTCGATGAGCATCCTCAGCGTTTGAGTGGCGAAGGGAAGTTCCTTCCCGATTTCCGGATAACGGTGCTCGACGATAGTACCGTCGAAGTCAACAGCGATGGTCATAGCTTTTGCATAATTTTTTGCAAAGGTACGAAAAAAAAATGAAAGAATGAAAAATGATACAATAAAAAGTCTTACCTTTGCATTGAAATTTGAAGAATGAAGATAGAAAATTGATAATTGCCTTGCGCATTAAAGCGTCGCCCTAACCAATAACCTCAAAATATAATGAAGAAATCATCCCTTTTGCTCGCCTTCATGGCAATACTCATGATGACGGGCTGCGTGTCAACCAAGAAGTTAGTGTATTTCCAAGACCCCGATGAAGTGTACCGCCAGGGACAACAGATTTTGCAGCAGTATGAGATGCGCCTCAAGCCTGCCGACCAAGTCCTTGTCAAGGTGACTTGCAGCGAGCCTGAGCTCCTCACCATCTTTGCGCAGGACGTCGTGATGGGCACCGCTGGCACCACCAACACCTCCAGCATCTCTACCTCGGGCAGCATGACAAACGCCTATGGATATACCGTCAGCAACGACGGTATCATCACACTTCCCGCTGTGGGGCGTGTCGAGGTGGTCGGACTCACCTCCGACCAGGCAGCGCGCCGCATCGAGCAGCGCATCGTCGAGGCCAACCTCATCAAAGACCCCGAAGTGACCGTGCGCCTTCTCAACGCCCGAGTCGCGGTGCTCGGTGCCGTCAAATCCCCTCAGGTTGTCAGTCTCACCAGCGAGCGCAACACCATCCTCGACGTCCTCTCCCAGTGTGGCGACATCGCCGACACCGGACTGCGCCAGAAACTTACCCTCTATCGTGAAGAAAACGGCGTGCGCACCAAGTATCCCATCGACCTCACCAAGGCTGACGTCTTCAACAGCCCCGCCTTTTATGTGCAGCAAAACGACATGATCTACGTCGAGCCTAACAAGAGCCAGAGCGTCAAGAGCAGCGCCTTCTACACCTTCCTCGGAGCCGGCGCAGCCATCCTCAGCGTCATCTCGGCCATCGTCACCATCGTCGTCGTCACAACGAAATAGTGCCCCATTCCGACGGAGCGATACTCGCAATGTCGAACCCATCCAGCCACAGGCCTTCGGAGACGTTCCGGAGGCCTTTTCTGTTCAAGTATTTCCGAGGGAAAGCCTTCAGGAGGAGACAATGACGGAAAAGCCTCACGTTCGAAGGCAGAGAGAAAAGCTCCCTGTTTTTCACCGACGCCAGCTCCACTGGGATGCAAAGTTCCGCATCCGAGCAGAGCGAGTCCGCAGCCAGCAAGATATTGCTCTGGTTGTCCGCATCCGCAGCAAACACCGCATTGCCCATCGCACGGGGCGCCGTGCCCACCACGTAGCCCACGACCCACACCGGCACGTCATCCGCCAAGTCGCATCGCCACACATCCGTCACCGTGAAAGGCATAGACCTCGAGCCCATGCCAGTGCCCACAATTGTCTCCGGCACCTCCGTCGCACCCGCCTCCGCCGGCTCCCCGACCAGGTCAGTCTTCTGGCAGCAGGCAAGCAACGGGCAGAGGAGCAGCAGGCTAATCCTCCTCCGTGAAAGCATTCAGCACCTTTTTGTAAACCTTTGGGAGATTGTTTTTATAATAGAAAGAGTCGCCCCAGAGCAACAAGTAAACTAGGCAGACGAAGATGCCCCATCCAATCAGAATCATCATATCGCAACAATTGCTTAAATGTATTTACTGATGCAAAGTTACGATTTTTTCTGAATAATCAAGCGAAATCTGCAAAGAAATCTCATGGGCGATGCATTATTTTGCCGGAGCGCCTCGTCGCCTGTGCCCCCCAAGGCTGTCGCATCGGCCATGTCGTCGTGACTTACAGCCAGACTACACATGTAGGGAAGATTGATTTGTCATGATGATTCAATTGAACGGTCATGATGATTCAATTGAACGTTCATGATGATTCAATCAACGCAACGTGTAAAATCGACCTTGAGGATGTGTGAAAAGAGATGTCTCATCTGCTTATGCCGACCGACGGGACATTTTGTGTGATTTGGCGGGACGGGATGAAACTTTCTGCCCAGTTGCTTGCTTCGTAAAGAAAAACTCGTTATCTTTGTAGCGTCATAACAATTCGAAGCAATATGAAACGCCTTCAATTTCAGCTCGCAAGCCTTTGCCTGATGCTTGCCGCCCTGATGTCTTGCCAGTCGGGACCAGACGAAACGTCCGCGCCTGAAGGACAATGCACGGTTACTTTCTCTGTCTCTAACTATCGGCAAGTAAGTTTCGACGACCTGTCTTCGTCGGCAACGAGCCGGGCTGACGATGCGATTGTGATGAGCTTAGCCAACCTGTCGCTCACCGTCTTTAATGCAGAGACCGGTGAACGCGTGATGCCGACCATCCTCCACAAGAGTTCTGATTACGATAGCGACGCTGAGACGGCGATGACTTTCCCTCAGTTCGCGGTCAACTTGCCCTATGGACGTTATCGCATCCTTGTGCTGGGCTACAACGGCTCACGCGAGTGCACCGTCGCTTCGCTCAATCACATCTCCTGGGCTGACGACTACGTCCCTAACACATTCCTTTATCAAGAGGAGTTCTCGCTCAATGAGGAGAGCAGCCTCAACAAGGAGATTACTCTCAAGCACGTAGTGGCTGCATTTCGTGTGACGGCAGAAGATGCCATTCCCGCCGCGATGCAGAAGATGCGCTTCATCAGTACGGCGGGCGGTACTGTGCTCGATGCGACGACCGGCTTTGCACCCCAGAGCACGGGCAGAACGTCGGAAATTGTCGTCCCTGCTAATTATGCGGGCAAGGCTGGCGTTGACTTCACCGTTTACCTCTTTTTGCCTGAGGAACAGGCTACTGGCAACTATACCGTCCAGGCGCTTGGCAGCGGCAATGCCGTCCTTTGCGAGAAGCACTTCTACGACGTGCCGCTTCGCATCAACTTCTTGACGGAATGGAAGGGCAAGGCGTTCGAGGCGTCCGACGATAACGTGCCGAGCGTTCAGAGCGGTTTGAACGTCAAATGGAACATGGAGTGGGCCGACACGATACGGCTTTATTAAAACTTCAGCCTCAAGTCGAGTCCGACCTGCAGCGGTGTGCCGCGCTGGGCGAAGGCTTGGCCGCGGGTCACGAAACTGAAGGCGTCGTAGTGGGTTTGGGTCAGGTTGTTGCCCCAGATGCCGAACTCGAGTTTGTCGTGCGTGAGGCTGAGGCGTGCGTCGAGCAGGGCGTAGAAGGGTTGTGAGAAGTCGTTCTCGCGTGTCCAGTAGATGCGTCCGGCTCCCTTGCCTCCCATGTAAAGCCCGATGTGTTGCAGCCAGCCGCGTGTATGCCAGACGTAGCGTGCTCCTAACGACAGGGTGTGCTGTGGTGCGAAGGGTACGTAGCAGTCGGTGTGGCGGAGCTTGGCGCGTGTGTAGCCGTATGACGTGTTGAGGGAGAAGTCGTCGGTGATGTAGGCGAGCAGAGATGCTTCCATGCCGATGCTGCGACTTCGGTCGGCATTAATGGTGACGCGTCCCATTCCGCTTTCTGCCATCTGACTGATTTGGAGGTTGCGCGTCTCAATCCAGAAGGCGGCGAGGTCTGCTTGGAGGCGTCCGTCGAGGAGATTGAGGTGGGAACCTATTTCGTAGTTCCATGCGGTCTCGGGCTTGTAGTAGGTGGTTGCGGCAACGTCGGGCGACTGTACCATGGGCATGCCGCTGCGAATGCGTCCCATAATCATATCCACATGCCCTGCCGGCATGCCTGGTATGCGGGCGAAGAGGTTCGTGAGGTATGCCTCGGTGCCTGCATCGATGGCGCTCATCATCTCGCGACGCATCTCAACTTGCAGCAAGTCGCTGAACATTTGCACGTTGTAACCGCCAGAACGATAGCCTCGACCAACCGATGCGTAGACGTTGCCCACCTTTCCGAAGTCGTATTTCAGCGAGGCTTTGGGGAGGACGTGCCAGTTGTGGTTGGTGGTGCGTCCGAGGAAGGTGGGCTTGACGTTCATGTTGTTGAGCATGACGTTCATGCCGTGTGCTGGCATTGCGAAGTCGAAATCTACGTTGCCCGGGGCATCGTACGCCATTTTGTAGTGCTCGTAGTCGAGCCGCACGCCTGCCGTGAGCGACAGGTTTTTCACGATTTCGATGGTGGATTGATGGAAGATGCCTGCTGTCAGGGTAGGTGTGTCGAAGACACCGCCCATAGGCATTTCGCTGTTTTTCAGTGCGATGGACATCTGCCCCATGCCTTTTGATGTGAGGTCGGGCAGGGAGCGATTGATGATGCCGGTCAGCCAGTCGACGCCCTCCTGGTAGAAGGTGACGGGTGCTTCGGTGTTGAGCCATTGGTATTGGAAGTTGATGCCGCTGGTCCATTGCCATCTGGATTCTCCTTTCGACTTGACGGCAATCTCTTCGCTCAGCGTTTTGCTTTTCTGCTTTTGCTGGAGGGAATAGAGGTCTTGGCGGGAGAAGTCCTGGTCCATGAACATGTCGTCCTTGAGGAACTGGAATCCCGTTGTGCTGGTCATCATGACAGGTCCGAAGTCGTGCTCGGCGTTGAGTCCGAGAGAGAGGAGGTGTCGGCGATAGCTCGACTCGCGATTATAGGCTACCAGTCCGGCATCGGGACCTTGCTGGGCAGCATAGGGATAGCCGCCTTGCTTGGTCCATTGATAGCGTGCCGAGAGGTCGAGGCGCACTTTGTCGGAGGGCACGTAGATGCCTCGCCAGCGTGCCGAGATGTCGTCGCTGCGGTCCACGCGTTTCTCGTCGAGCGCATAGTTTTTGTAGAAGCCGCCAAGATGTTCGTAGCCCACGCCGGCGCTAAATGCGAAGTTGTCGGCAGGACGGTGGTAATGCGTCACGCGCGCACGATAATTATTATATGTAGCGCCTCCCAACATGAGGTCGGTGCCCTGATAGTTCATGGGATTCTTGGTATAGACGCGAATAAGTCCGCCAATCGTGTTGCGCCCGAACAGTGTGCCTTGCGGTCCTCGCAGGACGTCGATGCGGTCGGCGTCGCTGAGGTCTTGGTCCATACAACTCAGGTTTGCCATGGGGATGTCGTCGACGTACATCCCGACGGCTGGCGTGCCGATGCGGCTACCCACGCCTCGCAGGTAAATGCTGCTGGTCAGACGGCTTCCGTAAGTGGGAATGAAAAGTCCAGGAACGTGGGCTGTCAGGTCTTTGATGTTGTCGATGCCTCTTTGTACCAGTTGTGCTTCGCCAAACGACGATGAGGAGAGGGTTTGGTCGCGCAGGGTAGCATGCTCTTTCGGCGTGCTGACCACGACCACCTCGTCCATCTCGCGAACCGAGAGTGTGTCGGCTTCGTTGGCAAGAAGAATCCCTCTTCCTTCTCCATGAGCGGGGAAAAGGAAGAGGGCGGTCAACAGATAATAATGAATAGTTGTTAGTTTGTTTTTGCGTGTTGAGATATTATCCATTGTTTTTGTGTTATGATTTACACTTCTTCCCCCAAGGGTGTTGGGGTTTTGTTTCGGCTGCAAAGATACGTCAAAAGTTCTTTCCCAACCTTAAGATTGCCTTAAGATTCAGTTTTCCATCGGGATGGCCAGTTCGACGCCCATCAGTTCTCCCTCGTCCGTGCGCTTGTTGCCCATGCGGATGGGTATGCCGAGGAAAGCGGCCTGCTGTCTCGCGGTCTGCATCTCGGCGAAGTCCGGGCAAGTGCCGGTCGAGGTGAGCGTCAGGGTGTACTCGCGAACGGTCAGTTGCGAGGCAATCTCCCATCTGGCCTCTCTTGGCGCATATTGCAGGAAGATGGAAAAGACGGAAGCGAAGATTTGGCGGAGGATGGCTTCGTCCATCATGATTTCATATACGAAGGGCGTTAGCCTGAGGTAGCATCGGATGTCTTTCTCGCGCAATGCTTCCTCGTGGCACATCAGCAATTCCCGCAGGAAAGCGTCTATCCTGACGACTCCCGATGCCGGTGCCTCGTGCGGCAGGATAAGTCCGACGCCCCGAATGGTGCGTGCCGGTCCGTCTTTCGTCCAGCCAAGTTTGTGCCGAAGAGAAGAGAGGTGGACGTCGAGCGTGCCAGTGTCGTAGAGAAACCGCTCGCCCCACACGCCCTCGATAATGTCGTCGCGTCGGCATACGACGCCTTGATGGCGAAGCAGATAGACGAGCATGCGATACTCTATGTCAGTGAGCATCACGGCTTTACCTGACTGAAGAGTTTGGCGTGTGGCTGTGTCGACGAGGAGGTCGGCGTAGTGGATGATGGTTTGCATGGTGCTGCTATTTGCCGTACTCCTCTTTGATATAGGTCAGTTCCAGTCGCGTCTTTCCTGTCGTGGCGCTTCGATAGGTGTAGTGGAATGTGACACCTTCGTCCTTCAAAGGTTTCATCAGGAGGTCGCCCTTCAGGCCTTTCAGCAAAGACTCGCGGAAATCGCTGATGAGCGTCCCGTCTGTGTAGATGGAGTCGACGTCGAGTCTTCCCGATACCGTATAGTATTCCGTGAGCGTGCGGCTCTCGATGTCGTACAAGACGCTGTCCATGCGCGTGTACTGGTCGATGTGCCTGGGGCATTCCTTTTGCGTGAACTGCTCATAGTCCCGCTTAAACTTTTCGTCCTTCGTCTCGCGCTTGCAAGCATTGCAGGCAAGCAGAGTGCCGAAAAGGGCGATGGCTAATACCTTATTATATTGCATGACTTTGTGTTTAGGTCGCGCAAAGATATACTTTTTCTTGAAATGTATGCCATGTTATGCTTGATAAATATCAAAAACATGCCACATAACATAAAAAAGTATGCCATTTGCTTGTTCATTTGCAAAAGTTGTCGTACCTTTGCCGCCAGATTAGACAAGAGAGAAAGATTGATAAAGGAATAACCAACAAAAAACATTAAAAGTTATGACAGCAACAGTTGGAACATTGGCAGGTGCAGTTTGGACTGCCCTCAACGAGAATGGTGCACTGAACACAAAGGACCTCAAGAAGGCCAGCAAGATTAAGACCGATAAGGATCTCTACTTGGCTCTCGGTTGGCTGCTCCGCGAAGACAAGGTGGTAGTGGCTGAGGACGACAAGGTGATGACGGTAGCACTGAAGTAAGAACAGCTCCTTATAAGTAGGAACTTAAAAAGATTGCCCTCCGAAGGTCTCGACTTTCGGAGGGCAAATCGTTTTGTGTAGGGCTTAGTAGAGAACTTTCTTGCTGCCCTTGATGTAGATACCTTTCGTGCCAGGCTTGCCGCTGAGCTTCCTGCCATCGAGCGTGAACCAGCTTGTCTTGTCGGCAGTGATGGCGTCGCTACATACGTTGACGATGCCGTCGGGGTCGTCTCCTTCTTCGCCGAAGAAGCGAATCTCGGGCGCATAGCTTGGCGTGCCGCCCTGTTTGCGTTGTTTACGAAGTGCCCACTGGAGGGATGGGGTTGTCAAACCCCAATCGTGCATGAAACTAAGGCTACCGTTGTCGTTGAAGCAATAAATGTCGTACCAATAACTATTGACCTCCCTGTTGGCATAGATGCCGCTGATAGTGTAGGTGTCGTCTACGGTCTGCATGGTGATGAGCACGTCGTCGTTCTTTGGCATCAGGTTCGTTCCCACCACTGTGAACTTGTAGTCTGTGGCAGCCTGTATTGGCTTATAGACGTAGGGCATGTTGGCGTTGAGGACATCTCCTTCGTTGAGGCGTGTCAGGAATATCCACATCTCGTCTGCCGAGCCTTCGCCAGGTTTGGGCGCGTTGGCAATCATGTATATCTTGAAGAAGCGGAACGACTGCGTGTCCTCTGCCGTGATGGTGTAGTCGAAGGGCAGGAACCACGGCTGGTACTTGCCGACGCTTTCCTCGTCGAACGTATTCGTGAAGGTGACGTATGGAACGTAACGCTCCTGCGTCATGATGTAAGGCGTGCCGTAGGTCATCGTGCACTGCTGCCACTGTGCGTGGAGCGTGGCGTTGGTGCCTGGTTCGGAGACGACATTGCTGACGTTCTGCCCGTTCTCGTAGGTTGTGCCGCTGCCGTCGGCTTCGGTACTCCATTTTGCGAAAACATAATCGTCGCGGGTGAAGTTAATGAGGTTTAATTCCTTTGCAATGTTGTACATAAACGACATCTCCGGCATCTCGCCCGTGCCGCCGCCCGCGTCGAAGGCAACCGTGTAGGGGAATGTGTAGAAGGGGGTCTGGCCGATGATGCCCGTCACGACATCGCCGATGGTGACAGTGCCACACGTGCCACCGCCTCCGGTACCGATGCTGTTGTTTCCCGTCGTTGAGAGAGCCGTAACACTCGTCACGCCATTGGTGATGGTAATGTTGCCGCAGGAACCAGGAACATCTCCTTCATAATATGTTTCGCCACAGCCAATGCCCGGAGCTCTTGTGCCGCCTTTTGCATAGACGGTGCCGCCGCTGATGGTAATGTCCCCGCAGGCTTTTCCAACACCTCCGCCGATGCCGGCAGCGGAACCATTGCCGTATGCTTTGATGTTGCCGCCTTCGATGTTGATATTGCCGCAATCGGGAATTCTTGCGCCGCCACCGATGCCTGCGCCGAAACCGCCGATATAGTGTATTGAGTTGTAGCAATACGCGATGAGTGAGCCGTCGCCACGTATGGTAAGCGTCTTGCCGGCAGGCACAAAGATGCCTGGATAGTTATCGTGGAATCCCTCTATCTCGCTCGTGGTGCCTTCGGCAAGGATAAGTGTTCCGTTGCCCTCGCATGTGAGACCTGCCCAAGGACAACTTGCCAAGTTGACGCCGTGGATGGTTGCGCCGTCGAGCGTCACGCGGGCACCGTCGGCAATGGAAATCTTCACGGGGTGCTGTCCTGTATCGAGCGTGCCGGTGAGTATCTCGCCGTCGGGCGCAACGAAGTTCTCGGTGATGGTCGAGAGGTCGGTGACGTGTTGATGTCCTCTGAATTGGAACTCTGCAAGCTGGAAGATGTTGCCGCTCTTCACGCCTTTTATTTCAAGGCGGAAGTACTTGAACGCAGTCTCATGGTTGGAAAGCTCAAATTCATAGTCCTGACTGTTGACATCCTGCAGCACGTTGTCGTCCCTGACATGTGCAATCGGCGCCCAGCCACCGTCGGGGTTAAGCTTCGCGAGGATTTCCCAAGTTGATGGGTTGCGACCGGGGTTATCGGCGCAGTCGCTGCCTGTTGTCATCACATAGCTCGTGGGCACGAACGGGATGTCGGTGTGGAACTCGACGTACATCACGTTGTCGTCCTCGAAGTTGCAGTCCGTGACGCACCATTTCGTGGTCTTGTCGCCGTCGAACAGGAAGGCGTAGTTCTCGCTAATCAGGCCGAGTGTGCCGCCCGTAGCAGTGTAGCCCCCGATAAGCGGGTCGGTGCTTTGCGCCCAAGCTGTTGTTGCAAACATTGCGAGCAGCATCAAGCCAGCCCGCACAAGAGATAATGTCTTTTTCATTGTTTTGGTTTGTTTCACATTATTATTGTTTTCTTATACATTATTATATTGTCATTTAATTTCGTATGCAAAAATACGGAAAAAAAGTGAAAAAAGAAGAGTGAATAGTAAAAAAAAGGTGTCCGGCGTTTGGCGGTATGTCGTTTTGCGGCAAAGTCAACGGAAAAAAAACTTGACAAAACTTCTGACGGAAAACGGTTCGTTTGCCATCGTGGCGTGCGACGAAATAAAACGCTCCACGTGAAGTCGGTCAACATAACACGTGAAGTTTGAAATTATCCCACGCTAAGTTTGTAATTGCACCACGTCAAAATTGCCCGTTTTTCTTGCTTTGTTTATCAACACTCCTCGTTTCGTTGATACTTTCTTTGCTTTACGTTTGGCAAAACGACCTCGGAAATGCCCTGTGGAAGGGAGAAACGCGATTTGAGCGCATATCTCACGTTTGGAGTAGAAAAGTGCCATGCTGGGCAAAAGAAGCCGTCAGAACGCTTGTGCACAGGAAAAATCTTTACAAAATGAGACGCCTGTCCTCACCTTCTCGATTCGCTCCTCCAAGAAAAAAGTTGTGCGTATTTTCATAATTATCAATTATGAATTATGAATTGTGAATTATTCTTCGTACCTTTGCAGCGCGAAATTGGCGCAGGCATATGAAGAAGGTCATCTACATCCACGGCTTTGCATCGGCTGGCAGCACAGGTTCGGCCACGCAGATGCGCAATCATCTCTATCCCAAAGGCGTGCAGGTGATTAGTCCAGACGTGCCTGTAGAGCCTATTGAGGCAATAGGTTTCCTCAAAGAATTCGTGGCAAACGAGCAACCCGACCTCATCGTAGCAACCAGCATGGGAGCCATGTACGCCGAACAACTCAAGGGCGTGAAGCGCATCCTGGTCAACCCGTCGTTCCACATGGCTCGACTGCTGACCTTCCGAGGATTGGGACGCCGTGAGTTCCGCAACAAGAGGCAGGACGGTGCAACAGAGTTCAAGGTTGACAAAGCCATGATTCAAGCCTTCCAACAAGTCGAGAAGGAGAGCTTCAAAGGCATTACGGCAGAAGAGAAGGCGCTCGTGTGGGGACTCTTTGGCACGCAGGACAAGCTCGTCAACTGCCAGAGCGACTTCCTGAAACACTATGGAAAGGAGCAGATGACGCTCTTCGAAGGCGAACACTTCCTCAACGACAAAGTGCTGAGCAAAGTGGTGATGCCCCTCGTCGAGAAAATAGTAAATTGTAAATAGTCAAATAGTAAATTACTCGATGTTTGAAAACTTAAGCGAACGGCTCGAACGGTCGTTCAAGATACTGAAAGGTGAAGGAAAGATAACTGAAATCAACGTCGCCGAGACGCTGAAGGATGTGCGTCGTGCCCTGCTCGATGCAGATGTCAACTACAAGGTAGCAAAGTCTTTCACCGATACCGTGAAGCAGAAAGCACTCGGTCAGAACGTTCTCACAGCCGTCAAGCCACAGCAATTGATGGTGAAGATTGTGCACGACGAACTCGCCGAGTTGATGGGTGGAGAGACCACCGACATGAATCTCAAAGGGCATCCTGCCATCATCCTTATGGCCGGCTTGAACGGCGCGGGCAAGACCACGATGAGCGGCAAACTGGCAAAGTTGCTCAAGGAAAAGCGAGGGAAGAATCCTTTGCTTGCCGCTTGCGACACGTTCCGTCCGGCAGCCATGGAGCAACTCCGTGTGTTGGGCGAGCAGGTGGGCGTCCCCGTTCATATCGAAGACGGCGCAACCGACCCCGTGCTTGTCGCCAAGAATGCAATCCAGCATGCCAAGGCTCAGGGATTCGACGTCCTCATCATCGATACGGCAGGTCGTCAGGCTGTCGACGAGGAACTCATGCAGCAGATTCAAGACATCCGCGACGCTGTGCAGCCGGACGAGATACTCTTCGTCGTCGACGCAATGACAGGTCAGGATGCCGTGAACACAGCAAAGGAGTTCAATGATAGGTTGGACTACACAGGCGTGATTCTCACCAAACTCGACGGCGATACTCGAGGCGGTGCAGCGCTCAGCATACGCAGCGTCGTGAATAAACCCATCAAGTTCGTCGGCACAGGCGAAAAGATGGAAGCGCTCGACCCGTTCCACCCAAGCCGTATGGCCGACCGCATCCTCGGCATGGGCGACATCGTGTCGCTCGTCGAAAGGGCTCAGGAGCAATACGACGAGGAAGAGGCTCGCCGCCTGGAAAAGAAGATTCAGAAGAACCAGTTCGACTTCAACGACTTCTACAAGCAGATACAACAGATAAAGAAGATGGGCAACATCAAGGACTTGGTAGGCATGATACCTGGCGTCGGCAAGGCTGTTAAAGACCTCGACATCGACGATAATGCCTTCAAGAATATCGAGGCCATCATTCTCAGTATGACTCCCAAGGAAAGAACTCACCCCGAATGCCTCAATACGAGCCGCCGTATGCGATTGGCAAAGGGCTCGGGCACCAACATACAGGAGGTGAACAAACTCATCAAGCAGTTCGACCAGACACGCAAGATGATGAAGCTCGTCACAGACAAGAGCAAGATGCAGCAGATGGCTTCCATGATGAAAGGCGGAATGCCGAAGATGTAAAGGCAAGGCCGCTCCCTGCCTCTCCATGAGGGAGTAACAAATTGTAAATCGCAAATCGTCAAATAGTAAATGTAAGAGATGGAACTGATAGACGGAAAACAAACTGCTGCCACGATTAAGGCAGAGATAAAGAAAGAGGTAGAAGACATCGTGGCACGTGGCGGAAAGCGTCCGCACCTTGCAGCCATCCTCGTTGGTCACGATGGGGGAAGTGAGACATATGTGCGCAACAAAGTGCTCGCTTGCGAGGCTTGCGGATTCCAAAGCACGTTGCTCCGCTTCGAGGACGACATCACGGAGGAGCAGTTGCTTGCCGAGGTGGACAAACTCAACAAGGACGAGTCGGTGGATGGATTCATCGTGCAGCTTCCCTTGCCCAAGCACATCAGCGAACAGAAAGTCATAGAAGCCATCGATTACAAGAAGGACGTGGATGGTTTCCATCCCATCAACGTCGGTCGTATGGCGATAGGTTTGCCTTGCTACATCAGCGCGACGCCAAAAGGCATATTGGAGTTGCTCAAACGTTATGAGATACCGACGAGCGGCAAGAAGTGCGTCATCCTTGGCAGAAGCAACATCGTAGGCAAACCAATGGCGCAGCTCATGATGCAGAAGCAGTTTGGCGATGCCACCGTAACCGTTTGCCACAGTCGCAGCAAGACGCTCAAAGAGGAGTGTCAGCAGGCTGACATTATCATCGCAGCCATCGGACAACCTGCTTTCCTCAAGGCAGATATGGTGAAGCCAGGCGTAGTGGTTATTGATGTGGGCACGACCCGCGTCCCTGATGCCACGAAGAAGAGCGGATTCCGTCTGCATGGAGATGTCGACTTCGAACACGTCGCACCTCTTTGCTCTTACATAACTCCTGTTCCGGGAGGCGTTGGGCCAATGACGATATGCATGCTCATGCTCAATACCCTTGCGGCAGGTAAGCATTTATATTATTGAAAATATGAAGAGATTTTGGTTGTTTGCCGTTGCAATGCTGGTCTGCAGCTTTGCAAATGCGCAACAGGAAACTTCGCAGGAAAGTGTGCCTGCAGGAAGAAAGAAGGTTGGCGTCGTCCTTAGCGGTGGCGGAGCGAAAGGTATGGCACATATCGGTGTGCTGAAAGTCTTGGAGCAAGCGGGCATACCGGTCGATGTGATTACCGGCACGTCTATGGGCAGCATCATTGGCGGCCTGTATGCCATCGGCTATAATGCCAACTCGCTCGACTCCGTGGTGCGCAAACAAGACTGGAGCTTCGTCATTACCGATAAGGAAGACCTGCGCAACCAAAGCCTTACCGACCGCAGCAAGCAATACAAGTACGTCTTCTCTACGGGCATTTCCTTCGGCAAGAATAAGTCCAGCGAAGGCGGCATCATCAAGGGCAAGAACCTTGCTGAGCTCTTCGGACAACTTTGCACGGGCTACACCGACTCGCTCGATTTCTCGAAGGACCTGAAGATACCGTTCGCTTGCGTGGCGACGAACATCATCGACAATAGCGAGGTCGATTTCCATAGCGGGCGCTTGCCGCAAGCCATGCGAGCCTCGATGGCCATCCCGGCTGCCTTCGCTCCCGTCAGACTCGGCGATAAAGTGCTGGTGGACGGTGGCTTGAAGAACAACTATCCTGCCGACATTGCCCGAGAGATGGGGGCAGACATCATCATTGGCGTCACCGTTCAGGGCGAGCCGAAGAAGGCCGACGACATCAAGGGCACGATAGGCATACTCTCTCAAATCGTCGATGTGAACTGCAAGAACAAGCTCGACGAGAATCTTGCCATTACTGATTTGCATCTTCAGGTCAACACGACAGGTTACAACTCTGCCAGTTTCTCGACGGTTGCCATTGATACCCTGGTGCGTCGAGGCGAGGAGGAAGCGCGTCGTCACTGGGATGAGCTGATAGCGTTGAAGCAGAAGATAGGCATCGACGAGAGTTTCACTCCACAGCGTCACCACCCGCTTCGCCCGAAAGTAATGACCGAGCGCCAGCACATTAAGAGTTTCATCTTCGAGAACATGACGCCGCAGGATGAGCGCTTCCTCAGGCAAAAGTTCCACTTGAACAAGGCCGACAGCATCGATGCCGACCTGCAGCAACAGCTCACCACATCGATGCGTGTGGACCTCTTCTATAAGACAGCCGAGTGCCGCCTGCTGCCCGATGACGATGGCGTGCATGTGGCTCTTACCGCAGGCAATCGCAAGTCCATACAGGCCAGCGTGGGTTTGCGGTTCGACACGGAGGAATATGCTGCCGTCCTGCTTGGGCTCAATTTGCCTTTGAAGTCGGCAGTCCCTGTGAACACAGAGCTGACGGTCCGCTTGGGCAAGCGCATCATGGCCCGCGGCGAGCTGACGGTCCATCCGCGAAGCTTCACGCGTCCCTCCTTGAGCTACACCTTCCGCCGCAACGACATAGACTGCTATGTCCGTGGCGACCGCGACTACAGCGTACTCTACAACCAGTTCCAGGCTGAGATGCTGCCCATCAACAACGACTTCCGCAACTTCAATTTCCAAGCGGGATTTCGTTGGGACTATATGCACTACCGCAACAAACTTGAGTCGGAGAAATCGACAAACATTACGCTCAACAACGGACATTATCTCAGCTACCGTGCCCGCCTCAACTACAACAGCGAGGACGACTGGTACTTCCCGACGCGAGGTGCCCGCTTCAATGCAGAGTATTCCTACTTGACCGACAACTTCGTCAAGCTGGAAGACAAGGCGGGCTTGAGTGATGTCAGTGCAAGTTGGCGCAAGTCGTTTACCTTTGGCCGTCGCTTCACCCTTCAGCCGATGGTCTACGGTCGCTTGCTTTTTGGCGACATCGTTCCCCTCGTGTTTGCCAACACGGTGGGAGGTGATTGGTTCGGTCATTACATCGAGCAGCAGATGCCCTTCGCCGGCATTGGCAACGTCGAGTTCGTGGCCAACCAGTTCGTGGCGGTGCAGCTTCAGGGGCAGTTCCGCATCGCTACCAACAACTTTGTGTTGCTTCGCCTGGCAGGTGCCCAGCAGTCCGAGAAGCTGAAAGAGCTCTTCGACCACAAGACGCTCTATGGCATCCAGGGCGCTTACTACTATAAGACGATGTTCGGTCCCCTTGGCGCCACCTTAGGATACAGCAATCGCACGAAGGAGCCGTACTTCTACCTGAACCTTGGATATGAGTTCTAAAGAAGTAAGAGGGAAGAAGTGAGAAGTTAGATGTGAGAGTGAAGAATAGGGGTAACAATTGGGTAACAATTGCAGGTCAATCTTAACAGGCACGACGGGAATGATGAAGCGCATAATACTTTTGTTTATTCTTCACTTTTCACTCTTCGCTTTTCACTCTGCTTATGCCCAGAGTCGCCTGAAGAGGCTGTGGACGAAGGCTGACAGCATCCTTACCTATCACTATTACCGAACGCCTTACGACACGAACTACGTGGTCCGTCCGGAGGGGATGCTCACTTTGAAACTCAGAGGAAACCAGACGGGCAACAGCATTCGCTCAAAAGGAACGGTGCATGACCTCCACTTCAAGTCGTATCTGAGCACCAGCCACAAGACGACTATATCCATCGGGGCTGCCTATAGAGGTCTCTCCGCTGCCTATTCCATCAATCCCGCCAAGCTGCGAGGCTTCTATGACGACTACGAGCTGAACATCAACTACTATGCAAGCCGTTTCTGTATAGATGCCAGTTATCAGCGCTCATCCTCTTTGTCGGGTGACATGACATTTGGCGAGAGAAACATTCGCATGGAGCCGGGCGAGGCGAACATGAAGGTATTCAACATTACTGGCTACTACGTCTTCAACCATCGTCGCTACTGTGTGTCTGCTGCATACAACCAGAGCTACATCCAGCGGCGCAGTGCGGGCTCATGGCTTGCCGGCCTGAGTTATCAGGGCGGACACATCAAGACGAGCGACGAGCGCAAGGAGCAGAAGCCCGACGACCCGGATGTACGCATATACGTGGGGCATATAGGCATCGGCGGCGGCTATGGCTACAACCTTGTTCTCTGCCGAAAGTGGCTGCTCAACCTCACCTTGCTTCCCACTTTCGTGTTTTACAATCGCAATAAACTAACGATAAACGACGAGAGTCAGCACGCCGGGCATATGAAGTTCAACATGCTCTTCAATGAGCGGGCTGCAGTCGTGTACAACTTCTCCTCGCGCTATTTCGTCGGCCTTTCCGCGGTTGTAAACAATTCTCTTTTTGTCGACGATGCCGTGACCGTTCATCAGAACAAGTGGGTAGCCCATGCTTTTGTGGGCATGAGGCTGTGGAGGTAGGAGAGCGTCGCGAGGGGTCTCTCCAAACGTCACGTGGGTAAATTAAATTTATCACGTGGGTAAATTAAATTTATCACGTGGGTAAAATGAAATTATCACGTGGAATATTTTAAATATAACGTGGGTAAAATGAATTTATCCCGTGGGTAAATTGAAAATGACACGTGGGAGCGTAAAAGTCGAGGCATGTTGTCTTGCACTCAGTTCCATATTCTGTCTTTTTGCATGAGCGCCTGCGGAGCCGCATAGGGAAGCGAGAGCCGCAGAGCGGACGTGGCTAAGTGCCCGGCCCACAGGGCGATGGCTTCGGATACTGCCTGATTATATGGATGGTCTTGTCCAGTTTAACTTCAGCGACTTCTGCATTTTGTGACTTCCGAAACTTAAATCATTTCAAATACCGATTGAAGAACTCGGCCAGCGTGTCCCAGGGAATCATGTTCTTCGGCTCGCCTTTACCCGCCGGCTCCGTGTAGCCGCCGTCGTAGAGGTCGCAATGCGAGGCGTCGGGAATGATGAGCAACTGCTTGTTCTCAGGGTTGGGATTGGGTTTGCCGATGAAGTTATAGCCCTCGGCTTGTCCCTCGACCATGTATTTATAAGCCGCCTCGCCAAAGTAGCGCGAGTGAGCATCGGCGCCATGCATCACGAGGACGGCCGACCTAATCTCGTTGATATAGTAGAGGAAGCGGCTGTTCGCATAGGCTTGGGTGCCGACGACGCGCCATCCATCGTTCGAGTTGCCGCTGCGCTTATGGTAGCCACGCTCGGTTTTGTAGTAGTCGTGGTAATCATGAATGAAGCGTGGAGCCTGAGGTGGCACGCTGTCAATCACGCCGCCAGCCATCGCCATCGGGTCGGCGAGACGTTGCTTCGAGAGATTCTCGCGGTTCCGATGGCGCCACTGCTCTACGTCGAAAGCATCGTTGTAGTCGTTGCCGCTGACGCGTGTCATGTCGTACATCGTCGAGGCCACTGTGGCTTTGATGCGCGTATCGGCTGCCGCAGCGTTGAGGGCAATGCCGCCCCAGCCACAGATGCCAATGATGCCAATGCGCTCGGCGTCCACATTCTCCTGTTCCGACAGGAAATCGACGGCTGCCATGAAGTCCTCGGTATTGATGTCGGGCGATGCCGTTCGACGCGGTTCCCCGCTGCTCTCGCCGGTATAGGACGGGTCGAAAGCCAGCGCCACGAATCCGCGCTCCGCCATCCGCATGGCATAAAGGCCGCTGGACTGCTCCTTGGTGGCGCCGAAAGGCCCCGAAACGGCAATGGCAGGCAACTTGCCATCGACGCCTCTTGGCGTATAAAGGTCAGCAGCAAGCGTCAGCCCATATTGTGTCTCGAACGTCACCTTTTGGTGACTCACTTCATCGCTCAGCGGGAACACTTTGTCCCATTCCTGCGTCATATTCAATGTCGTCATGTTTCCTACTGTTTTCATTCCTTCTTTGTTGGTGCAACCTGCAAGCATCCCGCTCAGCAGCATTGCGGCTAATATCGTTCTCTTCATAAGATTACCTTTTTCCCGTCCTTTATATATATGCCTTTCGACGGATTGCCTACTTTCTTGCCGTCCGGCGAATAAGTGTTCTCGTCGCTCTTTGGGGCGGGAGAGAGGGGGTGTATGCCAGTCTCGTCCGATGGCAAGGAGAGTGTGACGCTGATGCCAGACTCGCCAGCCCTGAGGAAGGAGCGCAGTTCTGCTCCCGTCAGACCGTCAATCTTGCCCAATCGTGTGTAGCTCCAAGAGTTCGTGCCATAGAAGATGCAGATGTTGCTGCCATTGTAGAGGACGACATCTCCCGGCCCGGCATTGATCTGTTGGTTGCTTGTGGGCAACGAGAAGCCCAGCGAACCCCATATCTCAAACCCGCCGCTGCTGTTGAGCGTCACGGTGACGGGGCCCAGCATCAGCCTCTCTGCCAGAGCTCTCGTAGCGTCATTGTCCTCGAAGACTACGCTCTGAGTTTGTCCTCCGATAGTGATATTCATGTTCTGCTGCATGTTCTGTGCCATAATTTCGCCGTATGAAGAACTAAATAAGAGCAACATCGTCGCTAATGACAAAAGCATCTGTTTCATTTCCGACTGTTTTGAATCCGATGCAAAGATACGGAGAATAAATGAATCAGGCATTACACAAATTGGCGGAAAGTTTACCAATTTTGCAGGAAACGCTCAAAACATATAAATTAATAAGCGATATAAGACCATCCTGGCATTTCTTTCTTGCCTTTATCGCCACAATGAGAAGGATTCTGGAAGTTGATAGTCCGAACGACTACGCAAGGTTTGTGGATGTCCCGGCGTTGCATCCGATGCTGAGCATCACCCACTACGACGAGTTGCAGCCCTTCCGCCAAAGAGCATCACCTGCTGCGATATCAAATGCTGAAGTTCACGCGAAACAAGCCGACGCAATTCGTATCGCCGTCAGTAGTGATGACATGCAGCACAGGCTTGACCGTAAAGTATTTCCAGAGCTGGATGCTGCAGAGAAACTCCGTGGCAAACTGGTCGAAGCCGACCACGTTGGTGTAGTTCGAGAAAAGTCCGAACTCAAATCGCTTGATGCCGTATTTGCCTCCCAAGGCACAGAAGTTGCGACACAAGACGTCGCGACCAAACACGTGACTGTATATGGCCATCAAAGTGAGATTAGGCGTCAGGGCCTGCTCGGCGTATGTCCATAGCGTGGACAGGACATCATTCTGAGAGTGCAAAGAGGCTCCCAGGTAATAATGGCTGCCGCGATGGCGGTATTCAGCCTGTCCCAAAGCAAATATGCCATCACTCTTCGGGCAGAAACGGAAGACGTTATATCGGCCACCGAACTCGTGGTTCCCGAATCCATTGTAAAGTGATGCCTGCAGGCACAGGTTCTCATGGTCATAGGCATAATGGAAGCCAAGTGCCGCTTCGGGGAACGTGCAAATGTAGGCGTTCCAAGTGAAGGTGGGAAGGATGCCGTACGAGCTGCCAGTAAAGAGAGAGAGACCGTCGCTGCAGAAGTAATCCTCGTCGGTACGTCGAATGCCAGCGAAGAGCGAATGGCGGTCGTTGATTTGCCAACTCAATCCCGCAACTGTGAATGCAAAGTGAATGTTTGGGTAGATGACGTTGATGTTGGAGTAGTCCTGCAGACTGTATAGAATATATTCATTGTCGGTAGCCAGCGTGCTGATGGAGCCAAGCTGCAACGACAGCTTCCGGCAGAAAGGAATGTCAGCATGAAGTTGAAGGAGATTGACGAAACGGGCCCGCTTGAAGTCAGTCTGCACCTCGCCAGTATAGTCAAGTCCCACCGTCGGGCGCATACCAGACGACTCTTCGCCTCGCTCAGTCGCAGACGTAGCTTGCTGCTCCACATCTCGAGCCATCGAGCATAGACAACCGCTCAACAGCATGAGCATGATTAGTATTGACTTCAATGCTTTCTGGTCCATCGGCTTACTTCCCTGTCATCTCTCTCAGTTTTTCCCAGACTTTCACCATGGCAAACGTGTATAGGCAGGCATTAGATTCTTATCATGAGCCACCTTGTATCGCCCATGAGCTTCATAGCGGCTGCAAAGGTAGGAAAAAGTAGTTAATCTGCCAAACAATCATCCCATAAAAAATTGTTTATTCAAGATGCTTATACGAATGGCTTCTGCATGAAATATGCCATTAGGAATCTCCAAACGCATCGGATGATGTTTGCCAGCCAACTCAAGCTTCCTTGCGCGAGGCGGCAACAGACTTGGCCTAATCATCCATTGTGAGACGAAAGCTAATGCAGATTTTACCTACCATCATCGTTTTGAGATGTTTGGGGTTGGCTAAAGTTCCGCTTTTGACATGCATTTTCTGGCGGAATCGTTTGTGTTTTGGGAAATAAGCCTTAACTTTGCGGCAGAAAGACTAAGGAGCGGAAGATTAAAGAAACATACATTAATGAAGAATACAATCATTACAGGCAGTATTTCTGCAGTAGCATTGTTGTCGACCCTTCCTTGCTGGTCGGCAAAGAAGGCGGACAAGCGTCCGAACATTCTCCTCATCATGGCCGACGACATGGGCTACTCTGACATCGGCTGCTATGGAGGCGAGATTCCTACACCCAACATCGACGCTTTGGCAGCCCAGGGACTTCGCTTCACACAGTTCTACAATTGCGGGCGTTCCTGTCCCACCAGGGCAAGCCTGCTGACGGGTCTCTACTCCCATCAGGCCGGCATCGGAGCAATGTCGGAAGACCCAGAACTCAAGGATGGAGAAGACCCGGAACACCAAGGTGAGCATGGCTATATGGGTTTCCTGAACCGTAATTGCGTGACGATGGCCGAAGTGCTGCGTGATGCAGGCTATCATACTTACATGACAGGCAAGTGGCATGTCGGCATGCATGGGAAAGAGAAGTGGCCGCTGCAAAGAGGATTCGAGCACTTCTATGGCATCTTGGCCGGAGCAACGAGCTATCTGCAGCCTCGTGACGGCAGAGGTTTGACGCTCGACAATATGCATCTTCCCGCTCCACGGCCGCCCTATTACACGACCGATGCCTTTACCGACCACGCCATCAGTTTTCTGGAGGGGCAGCAGGACGACAAACCTTTCTTTCTCTATCTTGCCTACAATGCCCCACATTGGCCCTTGCAAGCCAAGGATGCCGACATCGAGAAGATGGCGGGACGTTATGCCGCTGGTTGGCAAGAGACTCGCGAACAGCGCAGACGGCGAATGGTGGAGTTGGGACTCATCAAAGACGAATGGGGCTTGGCCGAGTGGGAATCCCGGACATGGGACCAGCTTTCCGAAGAGGAACGCGACAACTCTGCCCTCCGCATGTCGGTCTATGCCGCACAGGTGTATTGCATGGACTACAACATCGGTCGAGTCATCGATTACCTGCGAGACAAGGGACAACTCGACAACACCCTCATCATCTTCCTCTCCGACAACGGAGCATGTGCCGAGCCCTATAGCGAGACAGGCTTCGGAACCATCACTGACATCAACAACCAGCAGCATTGGGTGCAGCCGTCATATGGCAAACCATGGGCTATGGTGAGCAATACGCCTTACCGAAAGTTCAAACGCCGTGCCTACGAAGGCGGAATAGCGGCACCTCTCATTGTCTCATGGCCGAAACAGACAAATAAATACGCTTCGGGCTTCAGGGAAAACATCTGCCACGTCACCGACCTCATGGCTACGTTTGTAGATGTAGCCCAAGCCAAGTATCCCAAGACCTATCACGGAGGCAACGACATCATTCCCATGCAAGGCACCAGCCTCGTGCCGGCCATCAGTCAGCCTGACAAGGAACTGCATGATTACATCTATGGCGAACATGCAGACAACTGCTACGTACGTCACGGCGACTGGAAGGCTGTGCGCGACGAAGTGACCGACAAATGGGAACTCTATTACATGCCTACCGACAGGACAGAGCGTCGCGACCTTGCCGAGAAAGAGCCCGAGCGCTTGAAGCAACTTGTCGGGAAATGGGAGGAATGGGCCAACACCCATCATGTCTTCCCCAAAGGTCGCGGCGGCCGAGACACGAGGTTGAAAGAATAACCCCCAAATATAAGTAATGGAATATTAGTTACATAACACAATTTCAGGAATGTAAAAACTATGTCGAGGGACGCCAAGGGGACAGGAATTTGATAAAAATCTGCAAATGAAGCTGCCGTCAAAAAAAAGAAAAAGCAAACATCTGAAAATATGGCAAATCGTTTCTTTGCATATTCACATTCGTTAACACGTATTTTTTCTCATGTTTGCATGTGGTGTGAATCGAGTGAATTTGTGCTTCTATCGCCGTCCCTACAAGTAGCCATTCTATGATGTTTTCTTTTCCGCATACTGCTTCTTCAACAATAAGTCACAAACTCTGCAAGGATATTAGCATTGAAAACGCCAAACGACTCATGTCGTTTTAGAGTTCCTTTATTCCCACGCAGAATCTACTTTCCCACGCAAAATCTACTTTCCGACGCAGAATGTAAAATCTGCAAATATAAGTAGTTGATAATCAGTGTAAATGCCTTTGTTTTTGGGTGTCTAAAGTGACTCCGATGGACGGTGGAGGGACGTAAAACAGGCAAAAATCTGCAAATATGACTGCCGTCAAAAAAAGAAAATGCAATCATCTGCAAAATCGATTTTCCAGTTCTTTACACGTTTACACTTTTTAACGCAGATTTTTGCACATTCTTGCAAGCGGTGAAAAGCGAGCCAGACGCAGCTTCCATTTTTGTCTCTTTAGGCGCATTTATTTTTGCAGTTCTTTGCAGATCTTTATAAATTGACGAAAAATCAGCTCTTGATAATCACAAAAGTCGGTTTGTTAAAAACTGTTCACTTCGTTTTTATCTCTTGTATCCCAATATTGAAATCTGTCCCTCCTGTCTCAGATATTGTCCCTTCGGCGTAATATATATTATCGCCGGAAGATAAAAGGTTTAGTTTGGATTATGGATATATAATATGGGGATAAACTAAACTGCGCCTTGCCCAAATAAACCGTGCTTTCCATCTCTCTCTTTTGGACGGCAATCCCAATTTTGCGTATTCTAATAGTGTTATAGTCTCCATTATGTTCAGATAAAAGGTTGTTTTATATGTGTTTTGTGTGTTTTTTCAATAGAAATTGAGTAAATTGTATCAAAAAAGGTTGTAATGTTACAACCATTAAGAAATATTTTGTATCTTTGTGGCGTTAATTAATAAATTTTGTGACCACATGAGGTATCTGAATATTAAAAAGGCATTGGCAGCATGGCAAAATTTGCAACCATTGTCGGAAAAGGATAGAGATAGACTTAGCCGTCGTTTTACCGTGGACTTCAACTACAATAGCAATCATATTGAAGGGAACACGCTGACTTATGGTCAGACGGAAATTCTGCTGCTTTTTGGTAAAGTGATAGGAGAAGCCGATGTACGTGATGTACAGGAGATGACTGCGAGTAACGTGGGACTCCGTATGATGTCTGAAGAGGCATCAGTGAAAGAGATTCCGTTAACACAGAACTTTATCCGGACGTTACATAAAACCTTGCTACGCGAAGACTATACTGTCTATCGAGAGCTTCCTGGAGGCGTACAGACAAGCTATGTCATCCATGCTGGACAATATAAGACTCGTCCAAACAGCGTCATCACTCGCTATGGCGACCGATTCGAATACGCCTCACCAGAAGAGACTCCCAGTTTGATGACTGATTTGGTGGATTGGTATAACGAGGCAGAGCAGGAAGGAAAACTCTCTCCAGTGGAGTTAGCCGCATTATTCCACTACAGATACATCCGTATTCACCCGTTTGAGGATGGAAATGGACGTATAGCCAGACTGATGGTAAACTTTATTCTAACTCGTCACGATTATCCGATGATTGTTGTGCGCAGTCGTAAAAAGAGTGAGTATTTAGAGGCTTTATATCAGACAGATATCGAAGTCGGCCCAGTACCTGCTGATGGTGTACATGCTGATATTAAGGACATCAAACCGTTTCTGAAATACTTCAATGAGCTGGTAGCTACTGAAGTTTATAATGATGTACTCTTTGTGAGTGAAAAGGATGATAATGTATGGTGGTATGATGGCGAACGGATTGCTTTCCGTACACCTAACTATACTAAAATACTTAATGCGATGCGTACACAGCCAACGCTTACATTGGCTGATATGAGAGAAGTTACAGGCATCAGTATTGCTGCCATTCAAAAACTCCTCGATCAACTAATTCTGAAGAAGTACGTTGAACGTGGAGAAAAAGATGGAAGTTGGAGAGTGTTTGTGACTCAGTAAAGTAAACAATTATATTAAGGGATGATGAATAATAAGTTGTTTTTAATATCATTATTGATAAGTTCGTCTGTACAGATCTTTGGACAGGATGTAGTTCCACGTCAGGCTCCTATAGATAATATGTCATCTATTGAGGATTCCATGAAGAATTATAAAGATGACAATCCTGAAATCACAAAGATTCCAATTATTATTGATTCTACTGAAGGATGGGAGTGGATTGATAATGAGAAGGCTGAGGATGTATTTGAAACATACCCGTTACGAATGGATTATAAGAAATATTCTTCTCATCCTCAGTATAGAGTTGTGGATAAATATTATGATTTGAAAGAGCCCAATTTAGTTAATGTTGTATATAATAGCGACGGGAAACTGGTTAGAGTCATTAACATATTTGATTCTAATAAACGATCAATATCCCCAAGAGTAATAGACGAGCTTTTGCGGCTAACATATATTAATGATTATAAGACTAACAAGTACAATTTTAAAAAGGAAAATACAAATGCGCAGAATTACGTTAAGCAAAAGTTGAAACTCATAACGTCATCTCGTTTTTATTGGAGTAAGGAAGGAGTTGGGTATCTTCAACAACTAGAATTTGATCATGCTGATGATTTTGATACACTCTTAAAAATCGAACGATTGAATGACACTTCCTTCAAACTGATATATGGAGATGTTAAGGGTAATTCTGTAAGCACATGGAAAGTTGCCTATTTACCAAATGGACAATTTAAATCAAAAATCATAGTTACTCGTTTGCCGTTAGAGAAAATAAAGGTTCCTATAAGGGGCTATAAGATCAATAATGGGAAGTGGACGATGCATGGTAATTTATGAAAACCTTATAAATAAGGTGGAGAAAAATAACGAATATTACTAGATAATAAAATTTAACACTACAATATATGGAATCTGTTTATATTGATGTTCATATTCATACTTCTGAAAATCCAGATTGTTTAAATGAGAATTATGACGTTGACACATTGTTCTCTAAAATTAGACACGCATCACAAGGACAACAGTCTCTTATTTCTCTGACAGATCACAATACAATTAATAAAAAAGTTTATTTGGAAGCTTTAAAGAAGTGTGGCAGTGATATTCATTTGTTGCTTGGTGTTGAACTGCATATTCATTATGTAAAGGAAACAGAAGCTTACCATTGTCATATGTTATTTAAGAATGCAATTTCTGAGCAGGTGATAGATGAAGTGAATGCAATTCTTAACAAACTATATGTCAAAAAACAGGTTGAAAAAAAAGACGTAAATATTCCTACGTTAGATAAAATTATAAATGAGTTTGATTCATATGACTTTATGTTGCTTCCTCATGGTGGGCAATCACATGCAACGTTTGATAAATCTATACCTAAGGGGAAGAAATTTGACACAATGATGGAACGTAGTATATACTATAACCAATTTGACGGTTTTACAGCAAGAAGTGATAGTGGTCGTGAGGAAACAGATAACTATTTTAAACGGCTTGGCATTAGTGATTTTGTAAATCTTGTTACTTGTTCAGATAACTATACACCTATTTGTTATCCCGACGCAAAATCAAAAGATGCTGAACCGCATATTCCAACATGGATACTTGCAGACCCCACATTCGATGGACTCCGTCTTTCATTGTCAGAAAGATCAAGATTAGTTTATTCTCAAAATAAACCAGACTCATGGTCGGAAAATATTGATAGTGTGAAATATACCAATGAGAAACTTGATATTGACGTGACGTTCAGTTCTGGATTAAATGTTGTTATCGGTGGTTCTTCAAGTGGAAAAACTTTATTGGTAGATTCGCTTTGGCGCAAATTGGCCAACGATGATTTTGAAAATTCCAACTACAAAGTTTTTGGTGTAGCAAACTTGAATATAGTCAATCCATCGGGAATTCGCCCACACTATCTTAACCAAAATTATATAATGAAAGTTGTTAGTGATGACAATCAACACAATTTAGAAGACATTGATATTATTCGGAGCTTATTTCCTGACAACAAAGACGTAGTAAATCGAATTAATTCGAGTCTTGCAAGATTGAAGGATGATATTACACAATTAATTCAAACCGTCAAAGAGATACAATCCATTGAAAACAAGTTAAAAGCTACACCACAGATTGGCCATTTATTGGTTTTAAAAGCCGTCAAGCAAAATATTTTTGTGCATTTTATACCTCAAGACGAAAGTCGTCAAAAAATTGAATATAATAAAAGCAAAATGGATGCACAAATATCCACTTTGAATGAAATAAAGACTGTGTTGGAGAAAAATCCGTTTGTTAAAGAACAGAATACTACTATCGATGCTCTTATTGGTTTACTTCAAACTATATATATGTATAGCGAATTGGAGACTAATGTTTTCCGAGAAATAAAACAAGCTTATGATAATTATGCAGCCCTGTTAAAAACAGAAAGTCAGGAGGAGCAAACTAAAACACAGGAGTTTAACCAATTACTGTCGAATATTAATAAATACACATTCTTAAACAGAAAGTTCAAAAAACATCTTACTAATATCGCAGAGTATCATGAAGAGATTGCAACTCAAGATATTATTTCTGCGGGTCATCATCTCTACATAAGTAATCAATTCAAGATGGACAAAGACGGTGTGCTTGATGTCTTTAACTATTTATTGAAGACTGGAAAGAAAATAAATGATTTCGATGATATATGTCCTCAAAATCTATATGAAAATAATTTCAGCAAACAAAAGCCAAAAGTGCAAGATTACAACGACTTTATTAATAAGGTATACAATGAATTTGTTCAGAAGAATAAAACTATATACAAAATAATAACCAGTGACGGAAGAGATTTTGATAATTTGAGTGCAGGGTGGAAAACTTCAGTTCTTTTAGACCTAATATTAGGTTATGACAAGGATATAGCACCTATTATTATAGATCAGCCAGAGGATAACCTTGCTACTAAGTACATAAATGATGGCCTTGTGGATGCAATAAAGAGGGTAAAAAAGTTCAAACAAATAATATTAGTATCTCATAATGCAACAATTCCAATGATGGGAGATGCACAACGAATTATCTATTGTGAAAATAAAGATGGTAAAATCGTTATTCGTTCTGCACCTCTTGAAGGAGAAATTGATGGCAAAACAGTTTTAGACCTAATTGCGTCAATTACTGATGGTGGCAAGCCATCTATCAAGAAAAGAGTTAAGAAATACAATCTTAAAAAATATACAGAATAAAATATGAAACTACATTTTAATAAGACAACAGAGGGAGACATACAAGTTCAAATGGATAAGGGAACTATATTGTCAGAATTTGATTATATTGAGATGCTAAAGCAATTATCTCAAAATAATCAGATAGAAAGCGATTGGGGAAATCTCGAAGACAATGAGAGGAGCAAAATAGAAGAACTTCTCGAAAAAATCAAGAATGCAGTCAAATCAGGCTTGGATAAACCCTTAGAATAATAAGTATATAGTATTACAATTATTTATGGATGGTTTAGTTTAACCCTCTTTATATATAAAAGAGGGTTAAACTAAACCTATTTTCCCACGCAGAAGTTGGCAAAGATGTTCTTGAGCACGTCTTCGGAGGTGATTTCGCTGCCGGTGATTTCGCCGAGGTGATGGAGGCAGCCGCGGAGGTCTTCGGCAACAAGGTCTGTGGGCGTTTGTTCGGCAAAGGCTTTCTTGGCGCGGCGGAGGGCTTTGAGTGCTTGCTTCAGGGCGTTGTAGTGGCGGACGTTTGTCACGATGGCGTGTGTGTCGTCGAGGTTGGTGGGCAAGGAGACTTCCTTTACCAAAGCACTACGAAGGATGTCCAGACCGTCGCCATTGGCTGCTGAGATGTGGAACAGACGGCTGTCCGGCTGACGATGATAGAGGTAGGAACTGCTGGGCAGGGTCATGTCGCACTTGTTGATGACCTGCATGACGATCTGGTCGTCCCTGAAGTCAATATCAGGGAATGGCTGGTTGCTTTCTGTCAGGAGAAGAATGATCTTGGCTTTCTCGGCAGCCTGCATGGAACGCTCTATGCCCATCCGTTCCAGCTTGTTTTGTGTGCTGCGAATGCCTGCTGTATCAATAAAGCGGAAAGTGATGCCGCCTATCTGTGTGGTGTCTTCGATGAGGTCACGTGTTGTTCCCTGAATGCTCGATACAATAGCCCTTTCTTCGCCTACGAGGGCGTTGAGGAGGGTTGATTTGCCGACGTTTGGTGCGCCGATGATGGCGACGGGAATACCGTTCTTGATGGCATTGCCCACTTGGAAAGAGTCTGCCAATTGGCTGATATGAAGCTCAATTTTATCCATCAGCTCGGCAAGTTGGTTGCGATTGGCGAACTCGACATCCTGGTCGTTAAAGTCAAGTTCGAGCTCAAGCAAGGAGGTGAGATGCAGAAATTGTCCTTGCAGGTCTTTGAGCTCTTGGCTGAACTGTCCGCGCATCTGGCTCATGGCCATTTGGTGAGTTGCCTGTGTAGAGGAAGAAATCAGGTCGGCCACGGCTTCTGCCTGACTGAGGTCGAGCTTGCCGTTCATGAAGGCTCGCATGGTAAATTCGCCGGGCTCGGCTTGACGTGCACCAGCCCAGATGAGTGACTCCAGAAGGTTCTTGACGATATAGGAGCTGCCGTGCAGACTTATCTCCGTGCTATCCTCGCCTGTGTAGGAATGGGGTGAGCGAAAGACGGAAACGAGGACATCATCGAGTTCCTTGCCGTCCATGTCCTTGATTTGCCCGAAGTGCAGGGAATAACCTTCTGCCTTGTCGAGCGACTTCGAGAAGATGCTATCGGTAATGGCAACGGCATCCGGTCCGCTGACGCGAATGATGGCAATGGCTCCACCTGGAGGCGTGGCAGGGGCGCAAATGGTATCCTGTTTCATGTCTAGAGTGTCTTTAGGGCAGATTCAAGGGCTGCAAGGTCGCGGTCTGTCGTGGCCCAGCTCGTCACGAAGCGGCAAAGGGTGTGGTCTGCATCGATGGGCTCCCAAGTCTCGAAGAGGACGTCGTCGAGGATGTGCTTCATCTGCTCGTTTGTGAGCTCGACAAATTGCTGGTTGGTGCTGGATTCCCTTAAAGTTAAGCCTGCATCTGTGAAGAGTTGTCGCATTTTCATCGCCATGTCGATAGCGTGCTTGGCAATCTTCATGTACAGATTGTCCGTAAATAGCGCATCGAATTGTACGCCAGCAAGGCGGCTCTTGGCAAGCAAGGCTCCGTGTCGCTTTACGATGTTCATGAAGTGACGAGGGGCATTACCTTGAGGGAAGACGACTGCTTCGCCACAAAGCGCTCCGACCTTCGTGCCGCCAATATAGAAGACGTCACAATGCTGAGCTAGCCAAGCGAGGTCGAAATCACATTCGGAAGAAGCAAGTCCGTAGCCCAGACGTGCTCCGTCGATGAAGAGTTTCAGCTCATATTGACGGCAAATGGTAAGGATGTTTTCTATTTCTTTGGCCGTATAAACGCTCCCAAGTTCCGTGGGGAAGGTGATATAAACCATGCCCGGGATGACCATGTGCTCAAGTGTCGGGTCAGCATGGAAAGCATTCAGCCAAGCTTTCAGTTCGCCTGCATCTATCTTGCCGCCGTGAGAGGGTAGGGTGATGACCTTGTGACCGCTGGCTTCGACTGCTCCCGACTCGTGGACGTTGATGTGAGCCGTCTGTACGGCTATCACGCCTTCGTAGGTCTGAAGCATGCCGTCGATGACCGTCGCATTGGCCTGTGTGCCGCCCACGAGGAAGAAGATGTCGGCATCTGGGCACTTGCAGGCAGTCCTTATCTTGTTTCGAGCCTGTTCACTCCACTCGTCGAAACCGTAGGACTGGCTTTGCTTGCCGTTCGTCTCCAACAGATGACAAATCACTTCAGGATGGGCTCCGTTGTTATAATCGCTTTCGAAAGATGTTTTCATGGCTTTAGATGCGGTCGAGGACGAGCTTGATGAGGTTGTCGATTGTGCCTTTGTAGTTGGTGTTCATCTCCTTTGCGTAGCGGTTGGCGATAACCATGCAGCAGGTCATGGCACGGTGTCCGAGCAAAGCAGCAAGTCCTGCAAGAGCCGACGACTCCATTTCGAAGTTGCAAATCTTCAGTTCTTTTCCGTCGGAAATATAGCGGAAGGACTCAATCTTCTCGTTCTGCTTGGGGTCTTGTATCTTGAGACGAATCTGTCGGCCTTGCGGTCCGTAGAAACCACCGCAAGCCACTGTGATGCCGCGAAGCATTTCCTTGCCTGCAACTTGCTCAATTAGGGAGGGATTTGCGGTTGCCACATATGGCGCTCCTTTCAGGGGACACCAGTCCATATGACGCGTGAAAGCCTCCTCCAGCTCAAGGTCGCAGACCTCATTACGGCCAGCATAGTAGTTGAGCAAGCCGTCAAAGCCGATGCTTTTCACGCTGGCAATGAATGTGCCGAGAGGTGCTTCGGGCTGAAGTCCGCCACATGTGCCGATGCGCACAAGCGTAAGTGTGCGATGCTCTGGCTTGTCCTGACGCTCCTTGAAATCGATGTTGGCGAGGGCATCCAGCTCGTTCATCACGATGTCTATGTTGTCGCAACCGATGCCGTGACTGAGGCACGTGATGCGTTTTCCCTTGTATGTGCCGGTGATAGTATGGAACTCGCGACTCTGTATGTCGCATTCCTTCGTCTCGAAATGCGAGGCAACTGTATTAACTCGGCCAGGGTCGCCAACGAGAACGACGCGGTCGGCCAGCTGTTCGGGCTTGATGTGAAGATGGAATGCGCTGCCATCTTCATTGATGATAAGCTCTGAGGGTTCGTACTTCTTCATGGTGGATGATTTTATTTGTTAAGTTCGTTGCGACGTATTTCCTTTTCGAGGTCGAGTATGTCGGCAGCGAGGCGTTCCACTTGGGATTCCAAAAGCAGGACTTGCGACTTTGTTTGTGAGCGCTGCCCTTCAGTCATTGTGGCATATTTTGCACGCAGGGTTGAAAGTTCCGCTGCTTTTGCCTCGCGTTCTTTCTGTTTCTCGAGCCAGTTTTTCACCTTCTGTTGTGCCTGCTGATTCTTGAAATCAGACAGCGTATAGCAGGTCTTGCTGTCGTTTATGACGAAGGTAAAATCACGGCTCTTCGTTTCATTCTTAGAGCCCTGGCGTACCTCGGCAAGTCGCTTCTTTGCAGCATTGACCGCATTCATGTCTTTCCAAGTGTCTTTGATGGACGCGATGCGGGCCATTGATGCGAGTTTGGCTTTTCCAATCTGCTCTTCGTTGTAGATGCGACGGGTCTCTGTGGGGATGAATGTATAGAGGCAAACCTTGTCTTCCGGCTGGTTGCGATCGGTGACGAACCAGCCGAGCTGATGAAACTCATCGATGACCATCAGGTAGTCGTTGGCAGGCGAGTTGAATGGCATGCCGATGTTTTCGGGGGCGAGGAACTGCTGGTTGTCGGTGTCGTAGCGTGTCATGAAGATGTCGTAGCCGCCGATGCTTTCCTCGCATACTGCGGCGTAGTACATCGTGATGCCGTCGGAGAGGACATAGGGGAAGTTGTAGCTTTCACCTTCTTCCTCGCCGAGTCCTTTCAGCTGGTGTTCCATCGACCATTCTCCGCCGATGAGCGACTTCTCTTTCAGGCGCAGATGTCCTTTCTCATTGGCTTCGGAATAGACAATCCTGTTGCCAAGTTCGTTGCGGAAGAGCGTGCAACTTGCGCCTTTGCCGCTTTGGAAGAAATCGTTGTAGCCCATAATAGTGCCGCATTCCTCCGAGAGTTTTATCTGTGCGAGGACGTCCTTTCTGGGCAGTATGACGCTGTCGATGAAGGTCACCTGCTCGGTGGCATGGAGTTTGAGTCGTGACTTGCGTGCAGCTTCGAGCAGTTCTTCCTGCTGAATGGTCGGCAGTTTTTTCTTTGTGAGGTCAGCTATCTGATGCTCCAGGATTTCCTCCGCGAGGGCGAAATCATAGTCAGCCATTGCCTCTTGGGCAGTGACGGTGTATTTGGGCTCCTGTACCTTCTTGCCTCTACGCTGTGCTGTTGCCGTGATCGAGAAGCATATGATGGCTATTATGGCAAGCGATTTCCTCATGTATTGGCAGTTATTTGAAGATGAAATATACGGCGAGGACCAGGCAGACGAGTGCTGCGAGGTGGTTCCAATGCAGGTGTTGTCCCTGGAAAATCAGGTTTGCGATGATGCAGAAGACTATGAGGGAGATGACTTCCTGGATGACTTTCAGCTGCATTAGCGTGAATGGTCCGCCGTTGTCGATGAATCCGATACGGTTCGCGGGCACTTGGCAGCAGTATTCAAGGAAGGCAACTCCCCACGAGAAGGCTATGATGCCGAATAGTGGCCAGTTCGTCGAGACGCCTGCCTGGTTGAGTTTCAGGTGTCCGTACCATGCAAGCGTCATGAAGACATTGCTGCAAATCAGCAGTAGTATCGTGTAAAGTCCACTCACTTTCTTAGTCTTTTATGGAAGTATGCCAAGTCGTTGAGAACCAGGTTGCCTGTTTCGAGAGAAAACGTCACGTGGGATGATTGAAATTATCACGTGGGTAAAATTGAATTATCACGTGTTAAAATTAAAATATTACGTGGGTAAATTTCAATTATCACGTGTTGCATTTTCAGACGTCACCTGCCTCTCATCTTTTTGACATACTTTCCGTGCGTTAGTTTAATATGTTATTTCGACAGATATTCGTGCATTGCCGCTGCAGCACGACGTCCGTCGCCCATTGCCAGGATGACCGTCGCTCCGCCTCGAACGATGTCGCCGCCGGCGAAGATGGTCGGAATGTTGGTCTGCATGCCCTCGTTCACGACGATGGTGTTCTTGCGGCCGAGCTCGAGACCCTGTATCGAAGTGGGCACGATGGGGTTGGGACTTACGCCGACAGCCACGATGGCCTGGTCGATGGTAATCGTCTCTGTTGCACCCGGAATGGGCACGGGAGAGCGACGTCCGCTGGCATCCGGCTCGCCGAGCTCCATCTTCTGGAGCACGACCTCACAGACATTTCCCTTCTCATCTGCGTGATACTCAATGGGATTGTGCAGGGTCAGGAACTCGATACCCTCCTCCTTGGCGTGCTTCACCTCTTCGAGACGTGCAGGCATCTCTTCCTCGCTACGACGATAGGCGATAAACACGCGCTCTGCACCCAGGCGTTTTGCGGTTCTGCAACTGTCCATGGCGGTGTTGCCGCCACCAACCACCATCACGTTCTTCGCTTTCTTGATGGGCGTGGCATACTCCGGATTGCTTGCGTCCATGAGGTTGACGCGCGTCAGGTACTCGTTGCTCGACATGATGCCGTTCGAGTTCTCGCCAGGAATGCCCATGAAGTTCGGCAGACCAGCGCCGGAGCCCACGAAGATGCCCTTGTAGTCTTGTGCCTCAAGGTCAGCAATCGTGATGGTCTTACCTACGACGCAATCCTTCACGAAGCGTACGCCAATCTTCTCCAAGTTCTGTATCTCGACGTCAACAATCGCGTTAGGCAAGCGGAATTCGGGAATGCCGTACTTCAGCACGCCACCAATCTCGTGCAAAGCCTCAAAGACTGTCACGTCGTAGCCTGCTTTCGCCATGTCGCCCGCGAAACTCAATCCCGAAGGACCAGAGCCGATGACTGCCACCTTCTTGCCGTTCTTCTCAGCCACCTCGGGCAGCGACATCTGGCCGCTCTCGCGCTCGTAGTCGGCAGCGAAGCGTTCCAAGTTGCCGATGGCAACGGCAGGCTCGTTCATCTTCAGGTGGATGCATTGAGCCTCGCATTGCTTCTCCTGAGGACAGACGCGACCGCAAACGGCAGGCAGAGCCGAGGTCATCTTCAAGACGCGGGCAGCATTGAGGAACTCTCCGCGCTCGATGTTCTTGATGAACGACGGGATGTTGATACCGACGGGACAGCCCTGCATGCAGGTCGGATTAGCGCAATCAAGGCAA
>JAGCNZ010000079.1 GCA_017645655.1 Bacteroidaceae bacterium
GGACTGAACTTCCGTGATGGATTACAAGACAATAGCAAGGCAAAGAAACTCCTGAAGAACGGCGTGTTGTACATCCAAAAGGCAGGTTACACCTATGACTTGACAGGCAGGCGAGTTGAATAGTTTGTCCTCTATTCTGGATCCCTTTCCAGACGCTCCACGGTTTAATTCAAATTATAACACGTTAAGTTTGCATTTATAACACGTTAAGTTTGCATTTATAACACGTTAAGTTTGGCATTATAACACGTTATGTTTTCAGTTTAACCATGCGCTGTTTTTTGCCTTGAAAGCAAATCGTCTGAAATTACATTGTAACATCACAATAACTAACAACTATGCACAAAAAAATATTCAAACCAATCTTGCTTTTGGTCGTTTCGTTGGCTCTGATGTCGTTCAAGACAGCCGATGAGCAGGCAGCAGAGGCTCTGGCTCGCAGAGTAATGGGCAGCAAGTCAAAAGCCGTTGTGTTCGAGCAAATCGAGTCGCCGACAGATTCCTACGAACTGCTCCAGAAGGGCAAGAAAGTCCTTATCCGAGGCAACAACGCCAACTCTATGGCGGTCGGCTTGAACCGCTACATACAGCAGTATTGCCTCGCAAACGTGAGCTGGTACGACTTCAATCCCGTAGAACTTCCGAAGAAGATGCCAAAGGTTCCCGAAAAGGTGACGGGCAAGGTGGAAGTGCCCATCCGGTTCTTCCTCAATTATTGCACGTTTGGCTACACAATGCCTTGGTGGAAGTGGCCACAATGGGAACGCTTCATCGACTGGATGGCCTTGAACGGCGTAAATATGCCGCTCGCCATTACTGGCCAAGAAGCAGTTTGGCAGAAAGTGTGGCGCAAGTATGGCCTGACCGACGAGCAAATCCGTGCCTACTTCACAGGGCCAGCCCATCTGCCTTGGCAACGCATGATAAACATCGACCGCTGGCAAGGGCCGCTCCCACAAAGTTGGATTGACGGACAGGCTGAGTTGCAGAAGCAAATCCTTAGTCGCGAGCGCGAACTGAACATGACGCCTGTCCTCCCAGCCTTCGCAGGTCACGTTCCTGCTGACTTGGAGCAGGCTGTCCCAGGCATCAGAACCTCGAAAGTGAATCGTTGGTGCAACTTCGACGAGAAGTACCGCTGCACATACCTGAACCCGTCTGACCCCCTCTTTGCCCGCATCCAGAAGGATTTCCTCGAGGAACAGACCAAGATGTACGGCACCAACCACATCTACGGCATCGACCTTTTCAACGAAGTCTCGCCTCCATCATGGGAACCCGATTCGCTGGCGAAGATCTCCGCCGGCGTCTATGAATCGTTGGCAAGCGTTGACCCCGAAGCCGTTTGGCTCCAGATGGCTTGGCTCTTCATCAGCAACAAGAGAGCATGGACTCAGGAGCGCATCAAGGCCTATCTTGGTGCCGTTCCCATAGGCAAGATGATTATGCTCGACTACGAGTGCGACTACACCGAGATTTGGCGAATGACGGAGCATTTCTACGGACATAAATTCATCTGGTGCTATCTGGGCAACTTCGGAGGAATGACGGAGATTGAGGGCGACTACAAACATAATGCAAGGCTGATTGAGGGCACGAAGAAAGAAGGCGGTTCTGAGTTCGTGGGCATCGGCTCCACGCTGGAAGGCTTTGGCGTCAACGAGCCTATCTATGAGGCATTGTTGACTCAGGCTTGGGACACAGGCATTGGCTTCGATGCCTATATCGACAACATCGCCGACCGTCACCTTGGCCGAGTGGATGAGAACTACCGGGCATTCTGGCATACGATGGTCGATAAGGTTTGCACGACTCACACCAGTACTGGTGCAGCTGGCATTATCAACGCTCACCCCAATCTTGAAGGCGAATGGAACTGGACGACAGAACTCCGCAAAGGCTACGAAATCAAGAATCTGGAAGAAGCGTTGGCCTTCTTAGAGAAGGTCGAGGGCTCGTCGGGCTATCTCAAGTTCGACCTCGCCAACACGCGACGTCAGTCTATCCGCAACAGAGCTCTGGCCGTAAGGAAACGCTTCTCGGATGCCTATAAGGCAGGTGACAGAAACGAAATGGTGGCGGCTTCGCAGGAGTTCTTGGGGATGTGCGACCAGATGGTCGAAGCGATTAAGGGCTGCAAGGAGTTCTCGCTCGACGAATGGATTCGTGATGCTCGTGCTTGGGGCATGACCGAGGCAGAGAAAGACTACTTCGAGATGAACGCCCGCACCATCATTACTGTTTGGGGCGACTCATACCAACTCACGGATTATGCCAATCGCGATTGGGACGGACTGGTCGAGACCTTCTATAAAGTCCGCTGGCAGAAGTTCTTCGATGCCGTTCTGGCAGCCTACGATGCAGGCGAGCCGTTTGTCAACATGAAAGGCCCCAAGATTCCAAAGGACAAGACAAAAGAGGAATGCGAGCGCGCCTTGAAGTTCGATGCCGAAATCTGGGACTTCGAAACAAAATGGGCGCACATAAAATAACACAAAACTTAAGCCGCTTCCAATCGTTACGAAAAACGTCAAACGTATATAGCACATAGATTTTCAAACAAGCTATGGAGATTATCAGAGCGACAACAACGGCAGGTCGGGCAGGGGCTTACTATGTTCGCATTCAAGCAATGGCACAGAAGCATCAGATACCGCTCGATGTGGAGTTTGACGAACACGACACGCCCGACACCAAATATGTCGTGGTGGTTGACAACTACCTGCCCATCGCAACTTGTCGGTTATACGCCATCGACGATGCTAAAGTCATGCTGGGGCGTATCGTTGTGTTGCCCGAATACCGCCACCAAGGCATCGGCTCGCGTGTCGTCAAGGAAGCAGAAGCATGGGCTAGAGAACTTGGCTTCAGAAGTGCTGTTGTTGAAAGTCGTGACAATAAGATTCCTTTTTATGAGTCAATGGGTTATGTGGCAGATTTCGACCGAAAGATAGTCGGCGAAACGTTCATCTGTTACATGATGGAAAAGGAGTTGTGACGACAGTACCACTCGCATCACATGTAAAGAGACGAAATGAAGCTGACTTACATATTCCATAGTGGTTTCGTGCTTGAGATGGACCAGTCCATCCTGGTATTCGATTACTGGATGGACCCTGCTAATGTAATGTCGACAGTTCTTTTGAGCAAGAAGCCTCTCTATGTGCTCTCAAGTCACTTCCATGATGACCACTTCACAAGGGAAATCTTCAAGTGGAAGAAGCAAAGAAAGAACGTTACATATATTTTGAGCAAGGATATATTTCGGCATAAGAGAGCAGTCAAGGAAGAAGCCGACGCCTGGTTGGTCAAGGGTACTTCGTGGGCAGATGAGAGGATAATGGTCAAGGCATTAGGCAGCACGGACAGTGGTGTCTCATGGATTGTAGAGACAGAGGGAAAACGTGTCTTCCATGCAGGCGACCTTTGCAACTGGTATGCAAGGTTCCTGGCTGATGCCGTGCCTGGGCAAAGTATCTATAGCGAGGAGTTTGAAGAGTACATCGACCCGATAGCGCACGAAAAGCAATACTTAGGCGAACTGAAGGACATTCGCAAAGTGGCGAGTAGTCTCGACCTCGTGATGTTCCCTGTTGACGGGCGCATAGGTAACGGCTATACACTTGGTGGCCGTCAGTTCATCGAGCGTTTCAAAATCGGGTTGTTCGTCCCTATGCACTTCGTGGCCAGCGGATATGAATCGGCATGGCGCATGAAGGAGTTTACGGATGAAAAGGGAATCCCGTTTTGGGAGATAAGCAGAGTAGGAGACTCGATAGAGATATCATAAGTATGTAAATGTCGAATAGCAAAATGCTTCCATTTTTGCTCGAATTTCAAAATAAAATGCATAACTTTTTGACTTAGAGACACATGTCAGGAAAGAATATATTCAAGGTCGAGTTCAGGAAAAAGCGCAACCTCTTTGCGTCGTTGATGAAAAAGAGTCTTATTACATTTGCTCTTGTCTTCGGGGCTATTAGCATTGAGGTGCAGGCTCAGCCGCAGCCGGCAGAAGAGAGCGAAATCAACTTAATTCCGGCACCGGCAGCGTATTATGTTCGCTCGGGCAGCATCAGTAGTGACAAGATGGGCTGCCTCCATGAGAAGGTGCGCATTTCGAAGAAGGCACTCCTGCGTCGTTTGGCTCCGCTTGCGTCTGAGGCGATAGCCGAAGAAGGTCGGAAGCTGACAGATTGGCAATTGAAATCGGCTTACCTGTTAGAGATTGGGAAGAAGGGCGTGAAGATTCTGGCTGCCGACGAGGAAGGCGTGTTCTATGCACGTCAGACACTCAAGATGATGGCCTGCCTGGACAGCTCCATAACCTGTTGTACTATCCTCGACTGGCCTCGCTTCTGCTACAGAGGAATGATGCTCGACGAGAGTCGCCACTTCCAGGGTAAGGACTTCGTGAAGAAGCAATTGGAGATGATGGCTCTCCTGAAGATGAACCGCTTCCATTTCCATCTTGTGGACAATCCTGGCTGGCGTTTGCAGATTGATGCTTTTCCCAAGTTGACTAAGTTGACGGCATGGCGGCCTCAAGCTTTTTTCTGGGATTGGGAGAAGAACGAGATAGGCGGACCTTTCGTGGAAGAAGGAAGCGAAGCTCGACGACCAAAGGGAAAGTCAACGCCTGGAGTTTACGGCGGATACTATACGAAACAGGATATTGCCGAGATTCTCGCGTTTGCCGACCAAAGGCATATTGAAGTGATTCCTGAAATAGAGATGCCAGGGCATAACTACGAGACTCGTGCAGCTTATCCCGAACTGGCTTGCAGCTTGCCGAATGGCGGAAAAGACCCTTGGGAACTATGCCCAGGAAAGGAGAGCACCTTCGAGTTTTTGGAAAAGGTTCTGCTGGAGGTGTTCGATATGTTTCCCTCGCAATACATCCATATTGGCGGCGACGAGGCTCGCAAGAACAACTGGAAGCTCTGTCCTGACTGTCAGGCTCGCATGAAGGCTGAGGGACTTGAGCGTGTGGAAGAGCTTCAGAGCTATATGATAAAGCGGATAGAGCGTTTTGCCCACGAGCACGGCAAGCGTATCATTGGCTGGGACGAGATTCTGCAAGGAGGACTGGCTCCCGATGCCACCGTGATGTCGTGGCATGGGATAGAGGCCGGTTTGCAAGCTGTCAGAGAGGGGCACGATGTAATATTCACGCCCACGCACTATTATTATTTAGACTATCATCAAGACCCCGCTCAGTTCCGACCTGTAGGACGTCTTGTGTCCTTGGAGAAGGTCTATTCTTTCGAGCCGATGGTGGAAGGGGTTGCCGAAGCGAATGCTCATCATGTCTTGGGCGTTCAGGGCAACTTATGGACAGAACATGTTCAGGACGCCTGGCATGCCGAGATGATGCTCTATCCTCGTATCTTCGCCATTGCAGAAACGGGCTGGAGCCAAGCCGAAAAGAAGGACTGGCACGAATTCAAACGAAGAGCATCCGTCCTGTCGGATGTCGCTCGAGGATGGGGATATACTGTTTACCCGCCATTCCCGCTCGACGGAAAAATTGCTGAAATCAAAAGTCGAGGAACTTTGCTCGTTGGAACGACGGGCGACTACCGACCGCTTTCGTTCCGCGAGAGTGACGGCTCGTATTGGGGCTTCGGCATAGAAGTGGCAGAGGAGATAGCAAAAGAGCTGGGCGTGAAGATAGCGTTCGTCCAGACCTCATGGCCTACGCTTTCAGCCGACGTAATGGCAGAGCCTCAGACATTTGACTTTGCCATTGGCGGCATCACCATCACGGATGCCCGGCGCGAGACGATGCTCATGAGCGAAGGCTATCTGGACAACGGCAAGACCATCCTTTGCAGAGCTTCCGAAGCAGACCGTTTCCGCACACTTTCCGACCTGGACAAGCCCGAAGTGCGCGTGATGGTGAATCCGGGCGGGCTGAACGAAAAGTTTGCCCTCGGGAACCTAACGCATGCCACGATTATCGTCCACCAGAAGAACGAAGAGATTCCGAGTCTCATAGCAGAAGGTAAAGCCGACGTGATGATTACAGAGATAACCGAAGCTCCATATTATGTGCAGGCAGACCCTCGCCTGGCTGCACCCCTGCAGAACACGCCCTTCAATCATGGAGAGATAGGCATTCTGATGCGGAAAGGGCAGGACGAATTGTTGCAAATGGTGAACAACACCATTCGGAAGATGAGGACGAACGGAACGCTTCGTCGCTTGCACGAGAAGTATGGGCTGAGATAAAGTTAAGAATAAATCAACACGACTATGAAAAGATTCTTACGTCATGTAGCGATTGTATTGCCGCTTGCCATACTGGGCGGATGCATATACCTGAACAGACTGATGCCCATCATCACAGGCTATGCCGCAAAGAATCTCGCTTCGGCCGTGTTCGTATCGGGGCGCAATGCAAAAGATGTAGAGTCGCTCGACCTGAACTTTTCCTTCATCCGCTACGCAAGCAACACAGTGGATTTCGAGAACAAGACCGTCACCAGTCGCTTCCTTTGGAGCAAATCGACAGCCGTTTATCGCCACGGCTATGGCGTGACCTTGCTTCGTGGTGCTTCTGCCGACCAGTTGAAGGAACAACGCTTCCCGCAAGACATCCTTTGCGAAGCGGAACAGGATTCCACTTCTCATGCATGGCTGTCTATAGGAGAAACAGCCATAAGAGAACGACTTGCCCCAATCGCGAAAGCGTTCGTCAGGGAACGCGCCTATCACGGCCATCCCTTTGCTTTTGTAGTACTGCACAAGGGCAGGGTCGTGGCAGAATGCTACGACGACGGTATCGGCCCCGACACAAAACTCCTCAGCTGGAGCATGGCGAAGAGCTTTACCAATGCACTCGTCGGTATCATGGCGAAGGACAGCATCCTCGACATACACGCCCCGATGGACATCCCCGAGTGGCAAAGCGACGAACGCAAAACGATTACCCTCCACGACCTCATGCAGATGCAGAGCGGACTGGAATGGAACGAGAACTACGGCGCACGTTCGGACGTCAACATCATGCTCCACCTCGAACGCGACATGGGGCTTTACGCCCTCTCGAAACCACTCGAACATACCCCCGGCACACATTGGCAATACTCCAGCGGCAGCACAAATATCGTAATGCGCCACCTGCGCAGCCGCTTCCCCTCCGACGAAGCCTTCCTTCGCTATATGCACACGCGACTCTTTGCCCCGCTCGGCATCCGACGTCCCGTCTTCGAGCAAGACATGAGCGGCACACCCCTGGGCTCGTCCTATCTCTACGCAACAGCCATGGATTTCGCCCGCTTCGGACAAATGTATCTCGAGGACGGAAGTGTTGCAGGAAAGAGGATACTGCCCGAAGGATGGGTGGACTACACGCGCACCCCAGCCGCCAATAGCGAAGGCCGCTATGGCGCATACTTCTGGCTGAACCGAAGCGGCAAGTTCCCCGACGCGCCAAGGGACATGTACTACCCCGACGGCCACGACGGGCAAGACATCTTCATCCTCCCCACCCAACAAGTAGTTGTAGTCATCCTAGGCTATTCACCAAAGCCAGACAACCCGATTGACTTCAACGCACTCCTGAGAGACATCCTCAGCCAAACCTCGAGCCGAAGAGAACAAAACGAAAAACACAACCAATCCCTAATCACTAATCCCTAATCCCTAATCCTTAATCCCCATAACAACCAAACCCTAATCCCTAATCCCTAATCCCCATAACAACCTGCCGAAGAACGAGGTGAAGAAGACGTCGGCCTTGCTCCGGTCATTCAGGCAACTATAGGCAACTATGACGTATGCCAGACTCATCTTTCTGCGCCATATTATATCGTATGGTATGGTCGAGAGTTTTTTTTGCTATAACAATTCTCTCCGGGCGGTACGGGGTTGTTGTTCCTGACGGGGCTTTTGGGGGTGAAGTTATAGTCGTGGCATGTCTTCATGTCAGGGAATTATGAATTATAAATTATGAATTATGAATTATGAATTGTGA
>JAGCNZ010000080.1 GCA_017645655.1 Bacteroidaceae bacterium
GCAGATTTCGATAAGGTATTGCGCCCGATGGCGCCGTCCCAAGCTGATGGCTACTTCAATGAAGTCACGCTCGACATAAGTGAATACTGTGGCCAGCAGGGCTACATTGCCTTCCGTCATGTTGATCGTGACAGGACGAGCCTCTGTATTGACGATATCTCTATCGTGGAGAAAGTCTATGGCCCTGTGACAACGAAGTATTCCACCAATCCTTGGGTTGCACTTACCGGCTTGACGCCCGGCACGCAGTATGAGTTGCAAGTGACCAGCCAGATGCCAGGCGAGGCGGACGCTACCTCCGAGCCCTTCCTCTTCACTACCGGCACAATCGATCCCACAATCGTTGAGCTCGATAACGAAGAAGACAATAACAGCACCATCTCTTCAAACGACGGAGTCTTGGCCAACGTCACCATCAAGAACCTGACGCTCAAGAGCGGTGTATGGACAGGCATCACGCTGCCATTCGCCATCGATGATATCGAGAACAGCCCGTTGGCTGGCTCAGACGTCAGGACTATCGCTGGCGAGGAAGTAGGTATGATAGGAGATGTCTTTGCAATCAATTGCCTGACACCGCAAAGCAGCATCGCAGCCGGCTATCCTTACTTCATCAAGTGGAACGGTGCGAGCGACCTCATCAACCCCACCTTCAAGCTTGTGACGTTGAGTTCCTATAGAAACAACGTTTATTCCGCAGATAATTCTGTGACGTTCATACCTGCTGCATACTATGCATATGATGTTTCGGCTTCTTCTCTCGAATTTTATGTTACTGCGGACGAAGTGCTCACATACCTCATACCTGAACTTACGGGCTATAGGCAAAAGGCATTCGAACCATATCTCTGGGTTCCCATGTCCCTGCGTCCGTATGAGACAACGGCAGTCGTGCTGAACACAGGCGACAACGACATCATCACCGGCATCAGCTCTGTAGAGGGTGCAGGCGACGAGACCATCTACAACGTTGCAGGTCAGCGCCTCGGCAAGATGCAGAAGGGCATCAACATCGTCAACGGGAAAAAGGTCTTGGTTAAGTGAGAGAAGAACTGAGTTTGCTCGAGTTCATCCGAACGTGAAAGATCTCGAGCGCAGCTCAAGGTTCTGGTTAAATAAGAGAAGACACGAGCCTCACCTCTCCAATTGAGGGAGCAGGCAGAATAAAGAAGGAATCCCGCTGATGTCTCGGCGGGATTCTTTTTGCGAATTGTGAAAGATTATTGAACACAAAGACACGAAGGTTTTGCCCTTGAAAGTCTTCGTTTCTTTGTGTTCCATTAAAATTAATCCGTTTAATCTGTGTAATCCGTTGTTCAAACAAAATTTGTGTCTTTGAGTTCCATTAGATTAAATCCGTTCTATCCGAGTCATCCGTGTTCGTTCATCACGCGCCTTCAGACGTTTGATGTGTTCCATTAATACATTGCACGGAAAGCTTGAAATTGTTTATCCGAACACAGATTGAACGGATGAGACGGATATTGCTAAGGTGTTCTATTAAAATTAATCCGTTTAATCTGTGTAATCCGTTGTTCAAACAAAATTTGTGTCTTCGTTTCTTTGTGTGTGACGAAATTCTCCCTGCATAGTTTATTGAATGTTCATGAACGTTCAATTGAAACATCATGATGTTTCAATCAACTCACCCTGCCAAGTCGGGCAAAAGAACGTGCGACCTTCGGTTCAGGTTCCCTTTATGCCAACTGCTATATTATTCCCATAAAAATACCCTGAAAGGGCAGAAGACTTGCATCTGTCACCCTTTCAGGGTTGGTTTTCTGGTGTTGTATCGGGAATCTTTATTCGATGCCTTGTGCCATTCAAAGGAAGAACCTTTGATGGCTCAGACGATGCCTTGTGCCATCATAGCGAAAAGACCTTGGCTTCGCTACGCTTCGCCGAGCTTTCCGCTATACGATGCCTTGTGCCATCATAGGAAGAACCTTTGATGGCTCAGACGATGCCTTGTGCCATCATAGCTTTGGCAACCTTCATAAAGCCGGCGACGTTGGCGCCCTTCACGTAGTTGACATAGCCATCAGGCTGGGTGCCGTACTTCACGCAGTTCTCGTGGATGTTCTCCATAATCCAGAGCAACTTGGCATCCACTTCCTCAGCACTCCAACTGAGACGCTCGCTGTTCTGGCTCATCTCGAGACCTGATACGCTCACGCCGCCTGCATTGCTGGCCTTGCCGGGAGAGTAGAGAATCTTTGCTTCCTGGAATACACGGATGGCACCCGGCGTGCTGGGCATGTTGGCACCTTCGGCAACAGCGATGCAGCCGTTGGCAACCAGAGCCTTTGCCTGCTCCTCGTTCAACTCGTTCTGAGTAGCGCAGGGCAGAGCGATGTCAGCCTTCTCATACCAAGGCTTCGCGCCGTCGCCCACGTATTTTGCTGTCGGATACTTGTCGACATATTCCTTGATGCGGCCACGGTAAACCTGCTTCAGCTCCATGATGTAGTCGAGCTTCTCACGGTCGATGCCGTCGGGATCATAGATGTAACCGTCTGAGTCACTCATCGTCATCACCTTGCCGCCCAGCTGCAACACCTTCTCAGCAGCATACTGAGCCACGTTGCCGGCACCCGAGATGAGCACCTTCTTGCCCTCCACGGTGTCGCCCTTCGTCTTCAGCATGGCACGGAGGAAGTAAACGGTGCCGTAGCCCGTTGCCTCGGGACGAATCAGCGAACCGCCGAACTCGAGGCCCTTGCCAGTCAGCACACCGCTGTACTCACGCGTCAGCTTCTTGTACATGCCGAACATGTAGCCGACCTCACGACCGCCGACACCGATGTCGCCAGCAGGCACGTCCGTATCAGGACCGATGTGGCGCGTCAGTTCCAGCATGAAAGCCTGGCAGAAACGCATCACCTCGGCATTGCTCTTGCCGCGAGGGCTGAAGTCGGAACCGCCCTTGCCGCCGCCCATGGGCAGCGTGGTGAGAGAGTTCTTGAAGGTCTGCTCAAAGGCCAGGAACTTCAGGATGCCCAGGTTCACACTGCTGTGGAAACGGATACCGCCCTTGTAGGGACCAATGGCATTGTTGTGCTGGATGCGATAACCCATGTTGGTCTGAATCTGACCCTTGTCGTCCATCCACGTTACGCGGAACTGGTAAACGCGATCGGGAATGCAGAGACGTTCGATGAGGTTAGCCTTTTCGAATTCCGGATGCTTGTTGTACTCCTCTTCAATCGTGCCAAGCACCTCTTCTACTGCTTGATGATACTCTGGTTCATTAGGGAAGCGCCTCTTGAGGTCTTCCAAGACTTTCTTTGCGTCCATAGTTAAGATGTTAAAAGATATTGGTTGTTTCGTTATCCGGGTGCAAAAGTACATCAAAATGCCGAAAGTTGCAACTTTTTGAAAGAAAAAGTTAGAAAAACATCTCTTTTTGTCATATTATCCTGCATAACACAGCGGGAAGATGCATATTTCTGCATTTTTGTCCTCTTTTTGCAAGGCGATGGCACAGTTGGCGAGAGTGGCGCCTGTGGTCATGACATCGTCCACGAGCACGAGTCGCTTGCCACGCCATTCGTCGGGAATCGTGGCGCGATAGATGTCTTCAGCGTTCTTGAGTCGGGCCTCCCCTTTGAGTCGGGATTGCGGCTTGCGGTTCTTTGTTCGCTTGAGCAGGTTCACGACCGGGAGCCCCGTGACCTCCGACATGCCCTGGGCAATCATCTCGGCCTGGTTATAACCTCGCTTGAAGCGTCGCAGCCAGGTGAGAGGCACGGGGACGAGTGCCTCGACGCCTTCCCAGAAACCTTGGCGCTGTGCTTCCATCGCGGCCCAAGTGCCCAGGCGGAATGCGAGGTCGCTCTTTCCATGGAACTTAAATTGGATGACGAGGTTGTGATAAGGGGAGAAGTGGTTGTAGGCGAGGAATGTCGTGGCGCGCCGCACGTCTGCTTTGTCCCAGATTATCCGCAAAAGCAGGTTGTCGTCGATGGCTGTGATGCGGTGTCGTGGCAGTTGAATAGCGCAGAAGGCACACATCACGTCCTCGCCCTGCATCAGCAACTTGCCGCACACCGGGCACAGCCTCGGCAGCAACAGTTCCTTCAGGTCAGATAGTATGCTCATCGTTTCCGCGTGTATAATATTATAATGTGTAGAGGTGTTCCTTTCCGCTTCTTGTGCAAAGTTATGACAAAAAACTTAAATAATTCATAATTCATTATTGAAAATTGAAAATTGAGGGTTGAGTATTGAAATATTTTTTGTATTTTTGCTTTGCAAAAGCGTGAAACAATACTAACAATAAAATATAATGACTATGGCTACATCAATTAGAGACCTCGATCCTCAGATTATTTGGAAGAACTTTTACCTCTTGACGCAGGTGCCTCGGCCCAGCGGACATCTTGAGAAGATACAGCAGTTCCTGCTCGACTGGGCAAAGGAGCACGGCATAGAAGCCTTCAAGGATGATGC
>JAGCNZ010000081.1 GCA_017645655.1 Bacteroidaceae bacterium
ACCTCTCAAGGCCGCCTCTCTTGATGACGGAAGGCTCATAGCCAAATGGCGGCTTGCCCATCGCCGTGAGTTCTTCGAAGAGCTGGCTTACCTTGGGATTCACTTGACTTAGTGCCTCGGATGCTGCACATACGAGTGCAATCATCAGTAAAGATATTGTTCTGTTCATCGTATTCTTCTTTCTTCGTTCTTTACTTTTATGGCAGCTCGCCAACTCTTTCGAGGACAAAGTCGGTGGCTGAGAGCCAGCGGCCGGCGAAGTGTTTGCCGGTGAAGTCTTCGTCGCATGAGACGCCGTAGGTCAGTGTTCCGTCGCGGACGATGATGTCGTCGATGACGACCTTGCTCCAGCCGTAGCCGATGCCGCCATTCGCCAAAGCGATTCGAACGTCCTGCGGCGAGATTTGCTGCCCCTTTTCGTCAGCCTCCTTGACGCGCATCGCAGCCTGTTGCCAGATGTCTCCGTAGCGGTCGTCGTGCGCGGGAATCTCCTTCAGCAAAGGCGTCTTCTCGTTCCCTTTCGTGTATGCGAAGATGAAGGCTCCCGTTTTCTCGCGGTAGGCGGTACGTCCTGCGGCAGTCAGCCTGTAGATACCCGGCTTGAGGTCTGTCTCGACGTGTTCGGCATGATATTTCAACACGCCGTCCTCGTCGGCACATCCATCGAGGTAGGGTATCTCTTTGTTGCCCGTATAGTGTTTGCCCCAGACGGCGAAGTACCAGCGTCCGCCCTCGTTCTTCGTCACGGTGAAGCCCCTGTCGCGAAGGTATTGCTGCCGTCTCGCCTCGTGATGGTCGAGCCGCACCGACCCGTTGATCTTGCCTCGCAGGATGTTTTCCGACGCCGTGAAGTAGTCTTGCAGTTGTGGGTTGACGCGCTTCACGATGGCCTGCATCTTGTAGAGTTCCTTCCAGATCATCGAGAAGAGCTCGGGCGAGATTAGTCCGTCGTAGCGTGCCGCCTCGCGTTTCAGGGCGAAACCGATTGAGGCGAGTTCCGCGCTGCTTGCTGTCTTGCAGAACTCTGCGAGCGTAGCCGCCGTGTTGTACAAGTCGGTGTTGTCGAGTCCCATTTCGCTGATGCGGTCCAGCGCCCTCATTATCTCGCGGTGATACTTCGCGCTGACCGCCCACTTGCCGTCAATGTAAGTGGTGTCGATGTCCTGTCCGGGCTTGCTTTTCAACGTTTCGCCAATCTTGATGGCAGTGCGGACGCTGTCCATCGTGACGCGGTCAACTTCCTGCTCAACCGTTACGATTTCCATGTCGTAACCCAGGCACTTGAAGATGAAGCCCTTTTTCTCGCCTTTTGGCAAGTCGGTCCATTGCAGCACGAAACCCAGTTGTAGCCCGTCTGCATCTATTTTATAGACAAGAACCCTCGTGTTGTGACAGAGATGGAGGTCGCAGCCGCCTCTTTCTCCCATTCCCTTCGGTCCTATATTTGCCATCAACAACAGTGTCGTTCCTCCTATAAAACCTTCGTAGCTTCGATAGAGATCAGCCCAGTGTTCCTGCTCTTCGAAGGCTTTCACAAGCTGATTCAAAGGCTTTTCGCCCTTGCAGACAAACTCTGCTATCTGCATGCTGTCCTTCGGAAGGTCGGTAAAATAGTTTTTTGTAAATGCGTAATTGCTTTTCGTTATCGTCACGTGTTTGTCCTTCAGGAACTTTTCGATGAGTTCTTCCATTTCCTCATCCTCCCAGGATTGCGCTCGAAGCGGCCAGAACAGAAGCAGGCCGAGGAGCAGGATGCTGAGTTGTGTGAGTCTTTTCATAGTTTTATGTGTTGTTTTGTGGTTTATAATGGGATGTATCTTGTTGTGGTGTCCACGAGGTATTCCTCTTGGTAGGCGGTTTCCACTTGCTTGTGTATGATCTTATTCACCAAGTCCTTGATGCGTTCGTCGGCTTGCATGAGGCCCGTCAGCTCAGCCAGGCAGGTGCTGTCTCGGCAGTCGCCCATCTGATTCTCGAGTTGCGTGAGGTAGTAGTAGAGGCTGTCGGCGGCATTGGTAAGCACGGGCTCTGAAACCTCGACCTGTGGCTCTTCGACAGACGTCGGCTGTGATGACTTCAAACGTGGCACGTGAACTTTGGAAACTTCACGTGTCAAGTTGGCCAACTTCACGTGTGAAGTTTCCATTTTAACCACGTTATGTTTTGAAGTGTCACTCGCGACCTTTTCCGGCTTGACAGGTTCCTCCGTTTTTTCAGCGAGTTGCGGCTGGTCTTGAGGCTTGAAGTTCCACCAGGTGAAAAGGGCAACGGCAATCAATATGGCTGCGGCGGCCCAAAGCCTCATTCCAAACCTCCCCCAAGACCCTACCAGGCCTCCGCTCAAATGGGAGGTGAAGTCTCCCTTTAAGGGAGATTTAGAGGGTCTTTCGGCCAGCAGGGCGTCGTAGAGCGCCTCGTCGCGGTCGAGCTCGCTTTCAGTCGGCAGTTCCCACGAGTCTTGCTCTATGGGGTGTCTGCCTTGTAGGTAATCGTTTATGAAGTCGTGTTTATCCATCTATGTATCCTCCTTCTTTTAATACATTATATACATGTCCGCGTGCGTGACTCAACATTGCACTGACCGTTCTGACGTTGATGCCCGTCGCAATCGCTATTTCGCGCGGCTGCATCTCCGCTTCTGCAAACATCCGCCAGAGCCGCTGCTCTGACTTGCGAAGCGTTTGGGTGGCATTGTGTAGGGCTGTTCTGAGTTCGTTTTCTTCGAGCGTTTGGTCTTCATTGGAAGCAGGAAGTGTGACTTCGTGGCTGCTGGTGAGCGATGAGTGAGGTCGCCGCTGCTCCCTCCTCCACACGTTGATGCACTCGTGTTTGGCTATGCGTATGGCGAGCCGCTCTGCCTCCAAAGGCGAGGACAAAGTGCCCCATGCCTTCCAGAGACGTATCATCGTCTCCTGCGCAACATCCTCGGCTTGCTCTTCCGAAGAGAAGAACTCTGCAGCGACGGCTTTTGCTTTAGTGCGCAAATAGGGGGCCAAATGCTCGAAGCTTATGCTCGACGAAGTCAACTCTGCGTGCTCCATACACCCTAATAACGTCAGAAAAAGCCAAATGTTATGCGAAGTTAAGGAATTTTAACAAGATTTTTTCATTTTTCTTTGTTGTTTGGTTAAAAAAGTGTAACTTTGTGGCGACATAATGCGCTTGTGGTGGAATTGGTAGACACGCCAGACTTAGGATCTGGTGCCGAGAGGCGTGTAAGTTCGAGTCTTATCAGGCGTACTGCCCAAACGGGGCAAGGAAGCATATGTCTGGCGTTTAAGGTAAAAAAGATATGAGATAAAATGACCGATATGAAGAAACTGTCATGTATATTCAGCCTATTGGCATTCCTGATGCTGGCTGCCTGCACCGAGGACATTGACACCTCGGCCAGGTATGTCTTCAGGGAACGTACGATAGCGGGCTACCTGGAAGACCATCCCCAGTTCAGCGAATATGTGCGACTCATGAAGGAGCAACCCGTGAGCGACATCAGCGAGACAACCGTCTACCAACTCATGACGGCCTATGGCTACTACACATGTTTCGCTCCTACGAACGAAGCCATACAGCTCTACCTTGACTCGCTCGTCATAAAAGGCATTATTCCCGTGGCCGACTGGAGCGCCTTCCCAAATCAGAGAACACTCGACAGCATCCGCACTGTGCTGGTGCTGAACAGCATCCTGGACGGCACGAAGCAGGAAAAGAAGTTCTTCACCGCCGACTTCCCCAAGACCAACGAAGAGTTCTCCATCAATACGATGGCCGACCGAAAGATAAGCGTCACCTACTATCAGACAGACCTCGACAGCATGTGCATCGACGGCATCTGCCCCGTCTCCAAGCGCAACCGTGACATCGAAGCGATAAATGGTTTCGTACACGAGGTGGGCTACGTCATCAATCCCAGCAACGAGACCCTTGGCAGCACACTCCATAAGTATACGCACGACTACGAAGCAGGCTTCAGTGTTATGGCAAAACTGGTGGAGGCATGCGGGTTGATAGACACCCTCACCAAGGTGAAGGACGAACGCTACGACCTCCTCTACCGCACGGGTGCTTTCCCGAAGTTCCACTGGAACCTCCTCAATACCGACGTCGAAGCGCCTGAACACCGCAAATACGGTTTCACGCTCTTTGCCGAAACAGACGAATTCTGGGAACAGGAACTGGGAAAAGACCGCAGGGACATCACCAAGGAAGACATCATCGCTTGGGTGGAGGACAAAGGCTACTACCCTGACGCGGTCAACGACGACAACTATCGTGACGAAAACAACCTCCTCAACCTCTTTGTAACCTACCACCTCCTGCCCGAACGAGTGCCCGTGGATAAACTCGCTATACACTACAACGAAAAAGGCTACAACTATAAAAACAGGAATGCAGTGCCCACGATACCCGTCTGGACACACTTCGTCACCTTCGGCAAGCGCCGTCTGCTGCGTGTCTGGGAGAGTGCCGAAAGCGGAGGACCCTACCTGAATCGCTTCCCCAAACTCAACAACGGACGTCGCGAGGACTATCACGAACGCGAATGCTCCGAGGAGAATCAAGGCGTGGAAATCAGAACGGACGAAAACTCGGGCATCGTCAAACTCATCAACGCTATTATCTATCCCATACACGAACCTATCGCATATACCGACCACGTGCGCAACGAACTCGCCAAAGTCCGCCTCCGCTATGATGCATACGAGCTTCAACCCGAAGCCTGGAACAATGACATGCGCAACATGAGCTACTTCTGGCGATTCAAGTTCTCGAGCGATCCCGACAAGCAATACTTTACGAATCTCATCGTAAACACTAAGGAAACGAACTTCATGCTGCTTAACGGTCGCGACCAGAACTGGCCTAACTATCAAGCCGACGAGGTGTTGGCAGAAGGTCTTTACGACATTACCATCACTCTGCCGCCGGTACCAAAGTTTGGCATCTACGAGATACGAATGGGCGTCTCGACCTTCAGCGGCACGCGCGGCATCTGTCAGGTCTATTGGGGATCGCGTAAAGACCAACTCGTGGCACAGGGCATCCCCGTCAATATGCAGCTTGGCGGACAAGATCCAATGCTCGGATGGGAACTCGATACGGAAGACGACGACTACAACGCCGAGGTCGACAAGAAGATGCGTAACAATGGCTTCATGAAAGGACCTGAATATATCGTGGCTAACGCCGGCGGACGAGAGACGAACCGACTAAGCGCGACATCAACCCGACGCATTATCGTACGCGAACCTATGTCGCCAGACGTAACATATTACCTGCGCTTCAAGACTGTGCAGGACTATCTCGAGAAGCAACTCTTCGTCGATTACCTGGAATGGTGCCCCAAGGAGATATATGACAATCCTGAGCATCCCGAAGATATTTGGTAAGCTTCTCTTTAACGTATAAATGAATATGTTGAGGGTTTTTGTGAGGAAAATACTCGCGGCCTTGAACAAAGTTTGCTATGGCATCTCGCGTGTATGGCTTCTTATTCCTGTCTTGTTTTTCTGGGCAACGAGGGGAGTGTGGCTGAACATGGAGGCGTCTCCAAGGTTGACTGATTCCTATTTAGGTGTTACCTTCTTGGCAGAGTTGCTCTTTGTCATTGCCATTGTTTATCTGTTCCTTAGAGATAAAATCCTTCAAGGATGCCTCGCGATATTCGTTGGCGTTCTCATGCTCTTTAGTTCCGGCGTCACGGGACTTGCCCTTCAATCTGCTCCGACAAGTTTTGCTGAAGAGCACCCGATACCGAAAGGTTTGGTGTATGACAAACCAAAGAAGGAAGGTGAAGACCTCGAGATGGATGTCAATCCATCGGATTCTGCCACTTTTCTGCAAGTGCGGAATGGTTCCCAAGGCGGCATCTACGAATATTCATTCTTCTATCCCGAGCTTCCAGAGGGGACGATTTGGCTGGAATGCTACGAAGTGACGGAGAACTTGCTGCTTTCGGGAAGCAGGATTAAGAAGGCGTCGAGTCAAGAAGTGAACGGCACGGAGCAATTCTCATGCCTTATAAAGAACAAAAGCTTCACGATTTACGAGGGCGATTGGGGTGACTGCTATGCTGTCAGGATAGAGGTCTGGTTCAAAGACAAGCAGGGACAAAAGCGGAAACTCCTCGAGAAAGTTTATGGCGTGCAAGGCTGGATGCGCTGAAGAAGCAAGGTAATACCTGTATGAAAACTAGTTAAGGCGGCAATCACTCCTTTGAGCGGTTGCCGCCTTGATGTTTGTAAATATGAGAACAGAGCTGTTATTTCAGGCAACCAGCAATGAAAGCTTGCATCTCGGGATAGCTCTTCTCGATGCTCAAGAGGAGATGCAGCTGGTTGTTAGCGCGGACGAAGTTGTGGTCGGGGTATTGGCACTTCCAGTACTTGTCGCCGCTCAGGTAGTCCCAAAGGAAGCGGACGCACTGCATGTAGGGGAAGAGAGCAGTAGCATAGGGCAGGTTCTCTATCTCGACAGGCAGCAGGAAGCTCTTCGCGCTCTCGAGGTAGCCCTCGGTAAATGCCTTGAAGATGTCCATGCGGAACTTTACCTTGTCCATCTCCGGGCAGTCCTCTGCCACCTCGTTTGCTGCGGTGCGCAGGAAGTCGCCGTAGTCGGAGAAGATGAAGTTAGGCATCACGGTGTCGAGGTCGATGACGCAGAGCACGTTGTCCTGCTTGTCGAACATCATGTTGTTGACCTTCGTGTCGCAGTGGCAGACGCGTTTCGGCAGCGTTCCCTCGCGGCCCATTCGCTCGGCCTTGCACATCTCGTCGGCACGTTTCTCTATTTCTGAGAGCATCTTCTGCACGCGGTCCTCCTTCACACGACCTGCCGGGTCGCGCTTCACGACGTCGCGCAACTGCTCAAGCCTGAACTCCATGTTGTGGAAGTCCTTGATGGTTTCGCCCAACTGAACCGGTATGTCGGCAAGCATCGCCTGGAAGTTACCGAAGGCTCGACCTGCAGCGCGACTGCTTTCGGGGTCAACCGCTTGCTTTGTAATGGCGTTGTCGATGAAGACCATCAAGCGCCAAAACGTGCCGTCGACTTTCACATAGAGTTTCCCGTCTTCTTTCGCAGGGATGAAGCGCAGCACGCGGCGGTCGAGGTCGGGTGTCCCTTCTGCTGCCAGCTTCTTTCGAATGTGGGAAGTTACCGCGTCGATGTTGCGCATCACCATGTCCACATCGGGGAAGACAACATGGTTCACGCGCTGCAGCACGTAGTCGGGTTTGTCGGCTTCGGCAGTCTTTACTTTATACGTGTCGTTGATGAGTCCCTCGCCCAGCGGCTTAATCTCGCTGACGGTTCCTTCGTAGGCAAAGCGTCCTACGATAGCTGTTAGTTTAGAGTCCATAATTTATCAGTTTATTAGATGTTTTGTGTGCAAAGATACGAAGAAAATAAGAATTAAGAAAGAAGGATTAAGAATTATTTCGTATCTTTGCATGCGAAACTATATAAAAAGGATAACATGAAACGCCTTTTCTTTCTTTTAGCTCTTTTTCTGTCTTGTTCGTCACTTCTTTTGAGGGCACAGCAGGCAGCGGCACCCACGACGCTCGAGGGCTGGGCTGAGCGACTGGAGACTTTCGGCAAGTCTATTCCGCAGGAACAGGTCTTCGTGCACATGGACAACACGTGCTATTTCCTGGGCGACACCATTTACTACAAGGCATACGTGCGTCGCAGCGATACCGGCACGCCGAGCCGTCTGAGTGGAGTCCTCTATGCAGAGTTGCTGAATCAGGACGGCTACCTCATGGAGCGGCAACAGCTCGAACTGCGGAACGGCCAGGTGCACGGCAGTTTTGTCCTTCTGGATACGCTCTACGGAGGCTATTACGAGTTGCGAGCCTATACGCGATGGCAGCTCAACTGGGGTATCACGGAGCATGCCCACAACAAGGTCTCCGAGCAATGGTTCTTCAATAAGCGCATGGCGAGGGAGTACTATCAGGACTACGAGAAACTCTACAGCCGCGTCTTTCCTGTCTTCGACAAGCCAAAGGAACCCGGCGACTTCTTCCACGAGATGACGCTTCGCCCCCTGCGCCGGCAGTCGAAGATAGACGAGACGTCGCCCAAGCCCAGGCTTCAGCTGTTCCCCGAAGGTGGCAACCTCGTGGCTGGCGTCCCCAATCGGGTCGCTTTTGAGGCAACCAGCAACGAGGGTTTGCATCTGGACGGCAAGGTGACTGTGACGGAGGGACAGAGCACGGTTGTTGCCGAGGCCAACGTGGAGCAACGCGGTCGCGGCTCGTTCACGTTTACGCCACAGAGCGGCAAGAGTTACACCGTGACCTATACCGGCAAGAAAGGCACGACGAAGGAGACGCTGCCCAGTCCCGACCGGGATGGCGTGGCGCTGCAAGTCATCAATGATGGAGAGGGAAAGCGAAGAGTGGAAATCCTAAAGGCAGGCGCTGCGGCCAGTGAAGAGCTTGGCATGACCGTGATGCACGATGGCGTGATGCTCGACTTCCAGACCGTTCCCGCAGGTGCTTCTGCCACGCTCTCCCTGGACGAGGACAAATTGCAGACAGGCGTGTGCCAAGTCACTATATATAATAATGTAGGGCGCGTCTATGCTGACCGACTCTTTTTCTGTCGCAAGAGCGACTTCGCTCCCAGCAACCTCAGCATCAGCGGCATAGGTGGGAATCCGGTAGAACCTTTCGCACCTGTCAGCCTGTCGGTCGAGGGTGGCAAGCCCGGCGCGACGGTCAGCGTCTCGGTCTGCGATGCGACGCACAGCGAATACCTCTACGACAACGGCAACATCCTGACTGAGATGCTTCTGGCCAGCGAGATACGAGGCTTCGTGGAGAATCCTGCCTACTTCTTCGAGAAGGATGATGAGGAGCACAATCGTGCCCTCGACCTCTTGCTCATGATTCAGGGGTGGCGTCGCTACGACTGGCACACGATGGCCACGCCCGGCGCGTTTGTCCTCAACCACAAGCCCGAGCAGACACCGCTCCTGGTGGGCGAGGTGAACAAGTACATGGCGTCGGAGCAAGCCTCGCTCTACGCCGACAATTTCCAGTCGGTGAGTGCGGGCGAGAATGCAACCGATGCTGTCAGCCTGACGGGCGAGCAGCAGATGACAACCAATGAGGAGAGCGACACGAAGGAGGCTGAGGATGGCGGCAGGGTGACCGAGGCGCGCACGCTTACTGAGACGACAGGTCCCGAGGTTACTACGGCTCGCGATGAGTTGGCACGCTTCAGCCAGACCGACAAGGAGCTGAAACGCGAGTTGCTCGTCAAGGCGCGCTTTGCCAAACCTGGCGCCGAGCAGGGAATAGACGGCGAGATGATGACGGAGAAACACCTTTTCTCCATTCCCTCGCCACGTTTCTACGAGGGCTGCATCTTCCATCTGGCGGCGAGTGACAGCACGAAGTGGAAGGGCAAGACACATGTCTGGGAATATCCCAGCACGGACCGCAACGACAAGCTCAACTACCCGGAGTTCTACGTTCGCCTGCGTCCCTACTTCCCGCGCTTCGTGAAGCCATATGACTGGTATCAGTGCCACCTCGCTGAAGCCCCGAAGGGATCGGTCATTGCGCCTGATTGGGTGATGGACGGTTCGCGTCTGCTCGACGAGGTGACCATTGGCATCAAGCGGGCACGCTTGGGCAGGTTCGACCCCACGAAACCCGCCTACGTCATAGATGCCTACCAGGCATTCAACGAGACCTGCGATGCGGGCTTCTGTCCGGGCGTCTATTACGGCTACAATCGCTTTGCGCGCGACATTTCACGCACTTTCATCGGCGACATGAACCTGTCCCGCGACTACGTTCTCGAGCTGCGTATCGACGGCAAGAAGGAGTCCAGCATGTCTGCCGCAGAAGCAAGTCGAACCCACATTGGCGGGGCTTCTACGGGTGGAATGCCTGTCGAGACATTCAACATCTCTGCCAACACGAAGCAGAAGTACAACCTGCTGAAGAACTTGGGCAAGGTTTATCTCTACACCGACTACAGTCCGCGCCGCGAGGGCAACTCGCTCTACGACGGCGAGGACATCCCCGTCGTTACGGTCGACATACACCTCATCGATGATGTAGGCACGCATCGTGCCACATCGCGCGACCGCCGATATATCCTCCCGGGCTATTCCGCGCCCGAGGAATTCTACCAGCCCGACTACTCGACTAAGCCGTTGCCGACCGTCAAGGACTATCGTCGCACCCTCTACTGGAACCCGGATTTGCAACTCGACGACAGCGGGAAGGCCGAGTTCCGCTTCTACGGTAACGGCAAACAAACGCATCTCAGCGTCCGGGCCGAGGGCTTGGCGGGCGACGGAACGCTCCTCACAGGCAAGAGCATGCCGGAGGACAGATAAACATGCCGAGGGATGATTCAAAACGTCACGTGGGTAAAATGAAATTATCACGTGTAATATTTCAAATATCACGTGGGTAAAATGAATTTATCACGTGGGTAAATTCCAATCATCCCCTGTGACGTTCAAAAACGAGACTTGTAATGCTGAAGAAGTTATCATTCTATATGCTGTCTGTCTTGCTGTCGTTGGCGGCGCTTCATGCGAAGTCGCCCACCTTCAGCAAGCCCCACGGCATCTATGATAGCCCGTTCGGCCTCTCCATCACCTCGCCCGTGCCCGGTGCCACGGTGTATTACACCATCGATGGCAGCGACCCGCGAGAGAAAGGGAACCTCTACGACGGCGCAATTTGGATGAACACCACACGGGTGATTCGCTCGGCTGTGCTGGTCGGCGACACAGCCTGGACCGACGTCGCCACTGCCTCCTACATCTTCCCTCAAAGCCTCCTGACGCAGCGCAACAGTTATTTCGGATATCCCGCCATGTGGGGCAAGTTCTGCGAAATCTCGGGAACAGCACCCGCCGACTACGAGATGGACCCCGAGATAACGGGCGACGAGACCTATGCTGCCTACGTTACCGAAGGCATCCGGACGCTGCCGATTGTCTCCCTCGTGACCGACAAGGGCAACCTCTTCAGCCAGGTGGCCGACTCGCTGACAGGCGGCATCTACATCTTCACCGGCTGCCCCGTGGGCAACGGCATAGGACGAGGGTGGGAGAGACCCGTCTGCTTCGAACTCATCGGCGGCGAGGCCCATCACGACCTCACGATAGACTGCTGCCTGAAACTGCATGGCGGACATGGCCGACTGCCCGAGAAGAACCCCAAGCACGCTTTCCGGCTGCACTTCAAGGCTGGCTACGGACCCAAGATACTCAAGTACAGCGTCTTCGGAGACCGCGCTCCGAATCGCTTCAACGCACTCGTCCTCCGCACTTTCTTCGGGTATTCATGGCAACATTGGGACAATGCCCAGCGCAACAAGGCACAGTATGCACGCGACCTTTGGACGCGAGAAACGCAGGCGAAAATGGGCGACCCAATCAGCACAGGGCAGTATGTCCACCTCTTCATCAATGGTCTCTACTGGGGCATGTACAATCTGTGCGAGCGCGTCACTGGCGATTTCTGCGCCGAACACTTCGGAGGCACGGAAGAGGACTGGGACGTGACGGAGGTGGACGGCGGCGCCGGACAGTACCACGCCGCGATTCCAACCTGCGGCACCATCGATGCGTGGAACGAGATGGCCGACCTCATCTACACGCTTCCCAACCATTCGAGCTACATGCACCTCATCGGATGTGGCAGCGACGGCAAGCCAAACGCCAAATATCCGCCGCTCCTCGACGTGGACAACTACATCCACTATATGCTCATCAACCTTTACGGAGGCAACACAGACTGGGATCATCACAACTGGTACGCCTACAGGAACCGCATCTGGGAAGACCAGGGCTTCCGCTTCATCTGCTGGGATTCGGAGAATGTGCTCGTCTCGACAACCGAAAACCTGACCACGAAAAACAATCGCGGCTGCCCAACAGGCTTCCTCAACCGCCTGATGAAGCAAGGCATCTTTGCCCATCATTTCCATGAAATAGCGCAGCAGATGCTCACACACGGCGGACCGCTGACGCCCGAATCAGCCCTCGCCACCTGGGACAGCCTGTATAGCGTCATCGAACTGGCACTCTGGGATGAGGCCGCACGCTGGGGCGACTACCGCCGCGACGTCCATCCCTACCAAACGCAAGGCACGCTCTACAAGCCCGACGGCGTCTTCGCAACTGAACGTCAGCGCTTGCGCAACCAGTACTTCCCAGTCCGCACGGCCAACGTCATTCAGCAACTACGCGACCGCGGCTGGTTCCCCAATACCCCGGCACCAGCCATCTATGTCGACGACATGGAGATTGGTTACGGACTTCAGCCGTATTGCACCGAAAGCATGCTCACGATGACAGGCTCGAACATCTATTATACGCTCGACGGCAGCGCACCTGTCAACTGGTTCCAGAACGACGAGGGAGCACTCTCGCCGACCGCCAAACCCTATACCGAAGGGGATAACGTGCTCGCCGGACTGCCCGAATCGACCCTCCCCGACACCATCACGCTGCGTGCCATCAGCAAGGAAGGCAGCGAATGGAGCCCCATCGTCAGCGTCCGCCTTGCCGTCGACAGCCCCGACCTCGTGTCTCTGCCGCGTGAGGAAAAGCCCAGGAAGGAAGGCATCTTCGACCTCTCCGGCCGCCGCATCACGGCCCGCGACCTCCAAAAGGGCATCTTCGTCGTCAACGGAAAGAAGAGAATCATGAGATGAAAGAGATAGAAATCACATCGCTGGAACGTGACGAGTTGCAGGCATACAGCACGCTCACGGAAGCGCAACTGCGCAACCGCCTCGAGCCGGCCAAGGGCGTCTTCATCGCTGAAAGCCCGAAAGTCATCAAGGTGGCGCTCGACGCAGGCCTCGAACCAGTGTCTTTACTTTGCGAACGCAAGCATATCCAGGGCGATGCGCGTGATATCATCGCTCGCCTCCCCGAGGATGTGCCCGTCTATACCGGCAGTCGCGAACTCTTGGCCCGGCTGACAGGCTACACCCTGACGCGCGGCGTGCTCTGTGCCATGCGGCGGCCACAAGCGCTTTCGCCAGAAGAAGTATGTCGGGGTGCTCGCCGCATCGTCGTCCTTCATGGCGTGTGCGATACGACAAACGTCGGCGCCATCTTCCGCTCGGCGGCAGCCCTCGGCATAGATGCCCTGCTGATGACGCGAGATTCGTGCGACCCGCTGAACCGTAGGGCTGTCCGCGTCTCAATGGGCAGCGTGTTCCTCGTGCCCTGGACATGGCTCGATGCAGAAGACGGAACTGCCGCCGGCACCGTTCACAAACTGCAGGAAATGGGCTTCACGACAGCGGCGATGGCACTCAGAAAGGACGACATCAACATCAACGACCCGTTGCTCAGGCAAACGGAGCGTCTGGCGCTCATCATGGGAACAGAGGGCGACGGCTTGCCCGACGCCGTCATCGATGCTGCCAACCTGGTCGTGAAGATTCCCATGCATCATGGCGTTGACAGTCTCAACGTCGGCAATGCAGCCGCCATTGCTTTCTGGGAAATCTGCTCCTCACGCTGAGTCCTTCCCCGAGGCGTAGAGGAGGTAAAAGAAAACCCCTCTCCGCAGAGAAGGGTAGCTGGTGAGGCTTTTACATGTCATACTTCAGGTTCTCCCACTCGGTCTCCTGATCAAGCTGAGCCATGAAGTCGTCGAGCACGCCTTGGTCAATGTCGCCAAGCTCGAACTCCTTTTGCGCATCCTTGCGAATCTCGGCAATCCAGGCACGGCGGGCAGTCACGTAGTCCTCGTGAACCCGTGCCGCCGTCTCTTCCGTTATTTCGTCGATGCCATAATACTCGCAGATGAGACGATAGCTCCAAGCCCATCTGTACTCGGCATAGTTGTCGTTAGCACGGACGAACTCTTCCCTGATGGCAGGAATGCTGTTGAGCGAGCCGTCCTTTATCGCGGCAACGATGCGCTTTTCCTCGCTCAGGGGAATCAGCAAGCCACTCAGGTCGCTCCATTTTCCCGTGCCTACGGACGAGACGGGACGTTCCAGGCGATGTCTCTTCATGACCGCTCCCATGTAAATCCGCAGGGCGATGTCGTAGTATTTAATGCCTTTCTTGAGCGACGAGTTCTTGATAACGTAGTCGTGGAAGTTGTAGGTAGCGACGTCGCCCGACGCCTCTCTCAGCAACTCGAGCGTTCGCTTTGCCACCATAATGCCGCCTACCGAGAAAGGAGAAAGCCAGTCGAAGTTCACAATGGAGTTCTTGCCTTTGTCCTGTCGCTTGTCGCGCTTAGGCCATTTGCGTATGTCGCGATATAGGCCAACAGTCGTCAGGTTGCGTCCGGGCACGAGGTACATGTCGTCGCCGTATGCAATGAGATATGAGAAGGGCAGTTTGTGTGTGTCGGGATGATGCATGAGTTTGCCGAAGCAAACGCTGAAAGTACCTATGCGGGCAGGCAGCAGGACATAACTTCCGCTGGCAGTCTTCGTGCCGCGCTCAAGCACGCCCCAATGCATCGGCCCCATCTTGTAGGCATGATTCGAGAAGTTCGTGCCCGAACCGGCATTGTAGAAGGAAAACATGCCACCGATGAGCAGCGAACTCTTATGGTGAGAAGCGGAGAAGGGACCGCAGAACGCAGCACACGCCTCGCCGTTGCTCATATAGCAGTTCGCGAAGAAAAGGCTGTTCTCGGCAGTAAAACCATCCGTAATATTACATGCTTCTCCCACGAAACAGTTTTCAAGTTTGGAAGCATTGGTAATGCTCGAGCCATTGTAGACAACGGAGTTTTGGCAGATGACGCCCACGCCAATTGTGACGGCAGCACCCTGTATGCTCTTCAGCGTGCAGTCGCGAAGACGAAGTGCACCGTCGATGATACATCCGTCACTAATGTGACAATTGGTGATGTCGTGAGTCGAGGTGATGCGCACGTTGTTGCCTATCGTGGTGACGGCAAGGCTGTGATCGGCAATGTTCTTCGTGACGAGACGACGCACAATGTCGGTAAACGTCTTGTCCTGCTCGTACTTGACCATGAGGGAAGCAAACTGGGAGTTTAGCCCGTCGAATATCATGACGTTACCATCCCCGACTTCATTGAGGACGGGAATCACTCTTCCTTCTCCAAAGGAAGCGTCCGGAGTCGTATTGATGCAGCCAACATCCTCGATAAGGCAGTCGTTGCCAATCACGCAGTTGCGCAACGTGGCACGACGGATGCCGCTGTGCTTAGTGAACCCTTGGCTGATTTCTATTGTTTTGTTGAACGAACCGAGCGTCACCTCGCCGTAAAAGTCTGTGTTTTGAATGTAGTCGGTGCAGAAGTCGTCTGCCACCGTTATGTCTTGCCAATCTTCAGCCGTACAACCCTGGCTCTTGAGAGCAGCAATCTCGCCTTCATCAAGTTTCCTCATAATATAATCTTTTTACCTGTTTCTGTGCTTTCAGCGTGCAAAGATACAAAGAAATTAGGAATTATGAATTACGAATTGAGAATTAATTCGTATCTTTGCAAAAACTTTTATATCATGTATTATATAAGTAAACGGCTGGTCATATCAGCCAGCCACCACTTGGAGCTGTCCTATCCCAGCAAGTGCAGTCAGCTGCACGGACACAATTGGACTATTACCGTTCACTGCAAGGCTCGTGAACTCAATGCAGATGGAATGGTTGTTGACTTCAAACTAATCAAGCAGAAGATTGAGTCGCAACTGGATCATGCGAATCTTAACGAGGTGCTTCCCTGCAACCCAACTGCCGAGAACATTGCGAAGTGGGTGTGCGACCAGCTGCCCGAATGCTATCGTGTCGACGTGCAAGAGAGCGAGGGCAACATGGCAACATATGAAGAGGAATGAGGGTCAACGAGACTTTCCTGTCGCTTCAGGGTGAAGGACACTACACTGGAACACCTGCCTTCTTCCTTCGTCTCTCCGGTTGCAACCTGCAGTGTCCCTTTTGTGACACCAGTCATCAAACCTTCATGGAGATGAGCGAGGAAGCGATTGTCGTGGAAGCGAGTCGGCACGAATCTCGTCACATCGTCATCACGGGCGGCGAACCTGCCTTGCAACTCACGCAGTCTCTCATTGACCAGCTGCACGAAGCAGGCTTCTTCATACAGGTAGAGACGAACGGCACCATGCCTCTTCCGCAAGGCATAGACTGGGTGACATGCTCGCCAAAAGGTGAGGTCGTCATTCCTGTCGATGAGCTCAAGGTACTTTATCATGGCGAGGGAACCGACCTGAGCATAGCCGAACGTCTTCAGGCAAAGGAGTATCGCCTGCAGCCCCTCGACACTGGCGACGAGATGCGCAACCGAATCATCCTGCGGGACACAATCGCATACGTCTTGCAGCATCCCAAGTGGTTGCTCTCACTGCAGACACATAAGATGCTCGGCATTAAATGACGTTGCGTTCACAATAGAGAATAAATCAATGGGAAAGATTATCGTAGCGGGCATCGGACCCGGCAACAAGGCGGACATCACGCCTGCTGTACTTGAGGCGGTTTGGGAAGCAGACGCCATCGTGGGCTACAAGTACTACTTCCAATTCGTAGAACCATACTTGAAGGATGGGTGCGAATGCATCGACACAGGCATGAAGAAGGAACGCGAGCGTGCAGAACAAGCCTTTTGCCTCGCCGAAGGAGGAAAGACGGTAGTGGTCATCTCGAGCGGTGACGCAGGGATCTATGGTATGGCTCCCTTGATTTATGAAATGCGCAGACAGCGTGGCTCGGACATCGATATCGAGGTGTTGCCCGGCATCTCTGCCTTCCAGAAAGCAGCCTCTCTGCTTGGCGCACCTGTTGGGCACGACCTTTGTCTCATTTCGCTGTCCGACCTGATGACACCATGGGAGGTAATTGAACGCAGAATAAAGGCTGCGGCTGCTGGCGATTTTGTGACCGCCATATATAATCCCAAGTCGCATGGTCGCTATTGGCAACTCTATCGATTGCTTGAACTGTTCCTGAAGTATCGCTCGGCAGACACGCCGGTGGGCTATGTGCGGCAGGCCGGACGCGAGGACCAAGTGGTGAAGACGGTGACGCTTGCCGCGTTTGACCCTGAGGACGTTGATATGTTCACCGTTATCATCATTGGTAATTCGCAATCGTATCTGGCCGAGGGGAAGATGATAACACCCCGAGGATACTATCGCGAAGAGGAGACCGAGGGAACGAAGGTCGGTCAGGACATTATGATACAGTCGTTCCGCACCATCGAAGGCGAGTTGAGAAGGAAGGATTGGCCTCTCGACCACAAGTGGGCGCTGCTTCACGCCATCCATACCACTGCAGACTTCGACATGGAACGAATCCTCTACACAGACGACGGTGCTGTAGAGACACTATATAATAAGGTAAAGGATGGGACGCTGAAGACCATCGTGACAGACGTGACGATGGTGGCAAGCGGCATCCGCAAAGGGGCTCTCCAGCGCTTGGGCATCGAGGCGAAGTGTTACTTGAGCGATTGCAGAGTGCCTGATATCGCGTCAGAACGAGGCATTACACGAACCCAGGCAGGCATTAGACTGGCCGTGGAGGAGCATCCCGACGCGCTCTTCGCTTTTGGCAATGCACCTACGGCACTGATGGAACTGTGCGACCTGATACGTAAAGGCAAGGCATGTCCGGCTGGCATCATTGCTGCGCCAGTAGGTTTTGTGCATGTCAGGGAGTCTAAGCACATGGTGAAACCCTTCAAGGGAATCCCCAAGATTATCGTCGAGGGACGCAAAGGCGGTAGCAACCTCGCGGCAACTTTGTGCAATGCAGTCATGACATTCGACGACGCAGAGCAACTGAAACCAGGGCGTGACTTATGAAGTTCATTGTAATAGGCATCACAGACAGTCCGCGACCTTGCTTTACGCAGGAGGTGTTGGCGGTCATAAAGGAGGGCAAGGTGTTCTCTGGCGGCAAGCGTCACCACGAGATAGTGGCGCCGTTGCTGCCTACGGGTGCCCGTTGGATTGACATCACTGTGCCCCTGGATGCTGTATTCGAGCAATATACGTATGACGAGATTGTTGTCTTTGCCAGCGGCGACCCCTTGTTCTTTGGCTTTGCCAATACCATCAGGCGCAAGATGCCTGATGCCGAGATGGTCATCTGTCCGACGTTCAACTCTCTGCAGATGCTTGCTCACAAGTTAGTGATGCCATATCACGACATGCGCATTGTGTCGCTCACTGGCCGTCCATGGCAGGAACTCGACAGAGCGCTCATTGAGAGGGCAGGCAAGATAGGCATTCTAACCGATAAGGAGCATACGCCGGCTGCTATCGCACAGCGATTGATGACATATGGTTACACATATTATAATATGTATGTGGGAGAACAATTGGGCAATCCTGAGCTGGAACGCATAACGACGCTCAATCTGTCGGATGCTTCCCTGCATGACTTCGCCATGCCCAATTGCGTCATTCTCGACTCGACACGTTTGCCTGCGCGGCCATATGGCATTGCCGATAAGGACTTTGCCCTGCTGGATGGTAGGGAGAAGATGATAACCAAGATGCCCATTCGCTTGCTTACGCTTCAAGCGCTTGAGCTGCCTAAGCGACACGTCTTTTGGGACGTCGGTTCCTGCACGGGCAGTGTGTCAATCGAAGCGCGTCTCCTGTTTCCGCACCTTCAAGTCGAGTCTTTCGAAATACGGCCCGAGTGCGAGGCAATCATCACGGAGAATGCGAAGACACATGGTGCGCCTGGTATCAACGTGCACATCGGTGACTTCCTGACTTGCTGCGATGCTGTCGCAGCGGGTGGTGCGCCCGATGCGGTCTTCATCGGAGGACATGGCGGACGCTTGCTGGAAGTCATGAAGAAAGTGCTGTCCGTCCTTTCGGACGATGGCGTGATAGTCTTCAACAGCGTCGTCGCGCCTAAAGTAACCACGGACAGTCGCCTGTTGTGGGACGAGGCATGCCGTGCCTTAGGGCTTGTGCAGGAGCCGCCGCTCCACGTTGCAGTGAACGACCACCATCCCATAACGATATTGAAATGCAGAAGATAGCCATCATACCTATTGGCGAGGCTGGCCGTGCCACTGCCTCTCGTCTGAGATCGGAGATTAAAGCGGCGTGGATGCCGAAGTGCTGGAAACGTCGCCGGCTCACGGTCCTCGCACGAGGACAGGTCGCTGTGCGATGGAAAGACTTTGATGCCTTCGTCTTCATCGGTGCGCTTGGAATATGCGTACGCACTGTTGCGCCGCTCATCACGGACAAGCATACCGACCCTGCCGTCGTTTGTGTCGACAGTTTCGGAAAGCATGTGATAAGTGTCTTGAGCGGGCACATCGGCGGTGCCAACGAGTTGACGCAGGACATCAGTAACGTCCTGCGCAGCCACGCGGTGATTACCACGCAGAGTGATATGGCGGGTCTATGGGCTTTGGACACGCTTGCGAAGCGTTTCGGCTGGTGCGAGTGGCTCTCCACCGGCGTGAGCCATTGCATCTTCCGTTTCGTGAACAAGCGTCTTACGGCGCTTTTCATGGACATTCGCGACGAGGGGACTGACTATCTGGAGCGTACGTTGCCAGAGCACGTCACCATCGTCGAGAGTGTGGAGGACGCAGTCTATGGGGACTTCGAACTCATCATCATGGTCTCCCCACGCTATCATGCTGCCATAGAAAACTGCGAAAAAGACTTCGTTCACTACGTTCCGCGATGCCTCTCGATAGGCTTCGGTTTGGCTCATCATGCGGTTCCGGCTGCTCCGATACTGCGCGAGATGCAGAGTGCCATTGCCCGAGCTGGGTTCACGTGGGACTTCCAGACGTGGTGTTCGATTGATGTGAAGAGGGACGAACCAGTTTGCCGCTGCCTCAAGCGGGCAGGCATCGGGGCTCGCCTGAAGTTCTTCACGGCCCAGGAACTTGCTTCTGTCCAGGTTCCGAACCCCAGCGAGACAGTTGCCAAGCACGTAGGCACGCCCAGTGTCAGCGAGGCGGCAGCCATTCTGGGGGCAGGCGGAGGGCAGTTGCTCGTGCAGAAAATCAAGGGAGAGAACTGGACGCTCGCCATTGCAATCAACCCTTGCCACCTTCGTGCCGGCTGTTCCCTCAGTCCTCGGGATGCAGGTTGCAAACAGGGACACATCGAGATAGTGGGTGCCGGGCCTGGCGACCCCGACCTGGTTTCCGTGCGTGGACGCAAGATGCTGGAGAAGGCGGACCTCATCCTCTATGCCGGCTCGCTCGTTCCCAAGGCATTGACGGCGTGTCACAAGCCGGGAGCGGTAGTGCGTTCCTCTGCCGACATGGCTCTGGAGGAGCAGTGTGAACTGATGAAGACCTTCTACGACCGAGGCGCTTTCATAGTCCGCCTGCACACGGGCGACCCGTGTATCTTCGGAGCAATCCAGGAGCAGATGGCATTCTTCGACAGCCACGGCATGTCCTATCACATCACGCCCGGCATCTCCTCCTTCCTCGCGGCGGCTGCCGAACTGCGGAGCCAGTTCACCATCCCCGAGCGAACGCAGACCATCATCCTGACCAGAGGCGAAGGCAGGACGCCCATGCCCGAGCGGGAACAGCTGCATCTGCTGGCCAAGAGCCAAAGCACGATGTGCATCTTCCTCAGCGCCGCCATCGTCGACGACGTGCAGCGGGAACTGTTGCAGGAGTATCCCGAGGATACTCCCGTTGCCGCCTGCTATCATCTCACCTGGCCAGACCAGAAAATCTATCGCGGCGTGCTGAAAGACCTCGCCAAGATGGTCCACGACAACCACCTGACGCTCACCACGATGCTTGTGGTCGGTGAAGCCATCGACAACCGTCGGGGGCTCTCGGAACTCTATAATAAACACTTCACGCACCTCTTCAGGAAGGGGAAGGAGGAGTGACGGAACGTCTGGGAGAAGGTGGCGAGTCGGCTTCCCGGACGGCGTTTGCCGGCAAGCGTGCCACAGGCTCAACGAAAGAGACAAACGGGGCGACTCCGAACACGCCACGCTTGGTTGCAAAACGTCACGTGGGTAAAACAAAATTATCACGTGGGTAAAATGAAAATATCACGTGGAATATTTCAAATATCACGTGGGTAAAATGAATTTATCACGTGGGTCGTTCAGAATCATCCCGTGCGACGCAGAAAACTTTAACTGACATGATACTCGTATTTGGCGGCACAACCGAGGGCCGCAAGGCTGCTGAGGTGCTCGAAGAGGCAGGTTCGCCCTACTTCTACAGCACGAAGACGGGAGAGCAGAATCTGGCTCTGCATCACGGCACGGTGCTGAGCGGTGCCATGGATGGCGCGGCTATGGAGGCGTTTTGCCGTGAGAAGGGGATTCGCCTCATTGTCGATGCAGCCCATCCCTTCGCTTCGCAACTGCATGCCACGATTGCTGCGGCCTGCTCCGACCTGCAGATACCCGCCGTCCGCTACGAGCGCATCTATCCGCCGCGCGACCCCGACATCACATGGATAGACAGCTACGACGACCTGCCCGGCGTGCTCCCCATCCCTGTCCAGGGAGCCGGAAAGCCCTTTACGCTGCTGGCTACGACCGGAGTGCAAAGCATCCGTCGGCTGAAGCCGCTCGAGCAGAAAGGCATCCAGGTGTACTATCGCATCCTGCCTCGCGAGTCGTCGGTGGCTTTGGCAAAGGCTCAGGGTGCAACTGTGGAACAACTTTGCTACTACGAAGACAGCAATGCCATCGACGTGGAGGCAGACGCCATCCTGCTCAAGGAAAGCGGCATTTCCGGCGGCTTCGTGGAGAAAGTGGAGGCGGCAAGAGCCAAAGGCATGCGCATCATAGCCCTCAAGAGACCCGAACTCTCGCTGCGGCACTGCATCAACGGTCCCTACGGACTTCGCCGAGCCATAGAACATCTCCTTCCCGACTTCTTTCCCCTGCACAGCGGACTGACCACGGGAACCTGCGCCACTGCCGCTGCCATGGCTCAGACCGCGCGTCTCCTCCACGGGGAACAGCCCGCAGAGGTAGCCGTGCTGTTGCCCGACGGAGAAACCATCATGGTGCCCGTGGGATACTGCGACGGCTATGCATATTGCGTGAAGCAGGCCGGCGACGACCCCGACGTGACCGACGGCATCGAGGTGCGTGCATCGGTACAGCCCTCGGAATCGTTCCAAATACTTGGCGGCACAGGTGTCGGCACATTCACCCTGCCCGGGTTTGACTTCCCGCCGGGCGAGCCAGCCATCAACAAAGCGCCTCGCGAGATGATGCGCGCCAATATCCCAGAGAACGTGACGGTGACCATCAGCGTGCCCGACGGGGAAGAGATAGCCCGGCGAACCTTCAACCCGCGTCTCGGCATTGAGGGCGGCATCAGCATCATCGGCGTGTCGGGCATCGTGAAACCTTACAGCGAGGACGCTTTCATCGACTCCATCCGCAAATGCATGCAGGTGGCAAAGGCGAGTGGGGCAGAGAGGGTGGTCATCAACAGCGGCTTCAAGAGCGAGCAGTACCTGAAAAGCTACTATCCGGACCTGCCCGCTCAGGCATTCGTGCAATACGGCAACTACATCGGCGAAACGCTCCGCATGGCTCACGAACTCGCCATGCCCGCCGTCACGCTTGGCGTGATGCTCGGAAAAGCCGTCAAGCTCGCACAAGGACACCTCGACACGCATAGCCGCAAAACCATGATGGACAAGGGCTTTATCCAGCAATTGCTTGCCGAGGCAGGCTGCTCCGTCGGCATCGATGACATTACGTTGGCACGAGAACTATGGGCCAAGATTCCTCCCCAACAGTTGCACGATTTCGCTCGTACCGTCGTCCGTCACTGTCTGGAACACTGCAAGCCGCTCCTCCCCGACGGCGAACTCACCATACTGCTCATTGATGACAACGGAAACATCTACTCCACATAGCCCAATGAAACACTACCGAGACCTCTTCATCGACTTCGACGACACCCTCTACGACACTTATGGCAATGCCGTCATCGCCTTGCAAGAAACCTTCCAAGCGTTCCGGCTCGACCGCTATTTCCCGGAGCCACAGGTGTTCTATGACGCTTATTGGCGTGCCAACATTGACCTCTGGAGCCGCTACGCCAAGGGAGAAATAGACCGGCCCTACCTCATCCTGGAACGCTTCCGACGCCCACTCTCCGAAGGCAACGGCCTGGAACCGACCGAAGAACTCTGCCTGGAAATAAGCGACAAGTTCCTCGACTTCTGCTCAGGCAAGCCAGGTGTGGTCCCGGGCGCTCACGAGTTGATGGACTACCTTCGCCATAAAGGCTATCGGATGCATATGTGCAGCAATGGTTTCCACGAGGTGCAGTACAAGAAACTTGCCGCCTGCGGGCTGCGCAACTACTTTGATACGATTGTCTTGAGTGAAGATGTAGGCGCCAACAAACCCTCGAAAGAGTTCTTCGACTATGCGTTTCAGGTCACACAGGCGTGCCGCGACACCACTCTTATGATAGGAGATAACCTGCAGACGGACATCGTGGGAGCAAACGATGCAGGCCTCGACACCATCCTCTTCAACCGATGGCAGGTCGAGCCGAGTGCCGTCCCGACCTACACGGTTGCCTCTCTTCTCGAAATAAAAACGCTGCTATAGCATCTCGCTCTTGCGACGACTGAAGAGCACCATCGCAATGACGGGTGCCCCGACGAGCGCCGTAACGCTGTTGACGGGCAACGCTCCCTCGAAACCCGGCATGCGGGCAATGAGGTTGCACAGCAAGGCAAGCGACGAACCGCAGAGCGCCGTCGCTGGCAACAGGGTGCGATGGTCGCTCGTGCGGAAGAAAGCACGTGCCAAATGCGGCACCGCCAGGCCAAGAAACATGATGGGACCGCAATAAGCGGTAACGATGGCAACAAGCACACCACTCGATATGATGACCAGCATGCGGGCGCGGCGGATGTTGAGGCCCAGGTTGGCAGCGTCGCGGTCGCCCAGCAGTAGCAGGTTCATCGGCTTTACCAACAGACTGGTCAACGGGAGCAACAGGCACATCAGCAGCACAAAAAGCATCATCTCATCGCCGCTAACGCGAGAGAAGGAGCCTAAACCCCATACCACGAAAGCCTTCACATCCTCTTCAGGCGATAGAAACTTGAGCACGCCTATGATGGCGTTGGCCAAGTAACCTATCATTACTCCGATGATTAACAACGTGACGCTGCCTCTCACTTTATGTGACACCCACAAAATAAGCATGAGTACTGCCAGCGCACCGGCAATGGCGGCAACACTCATGGCAGCCTCTCCGAGGTAACCAAGGCGGCTAAGTGCCACTCCGCCAATGCGTCCGGAAAGCAACACGACGAGCGCTACGCCGAGTGCTGACCCGTTGCTGATGCCAAGCACGGACGGTCCGGCCAGCGGATTGCGGAATACCGTTTGCATCTGCAGGCCGCTGACAGCCAGACCAGCACCTGCCACGATGGCAGTCAGGGCACTCGGCAAGCGGCTGCTGAAGATGATGTTCGTCCAGATTTCATTGCTGTCGTCGCCCAACAAGATGCGGCATACGTCCTCCACAGGAATGCCTACCGTCCCGATTAAAAGGTTTGCGATAAGCAATATGACAATGCTCGCAAACAAACATACAAAGACTGGCAACTTGTTCATTTACTTTAATATCGATGGGTTAGGCTGTCGTTACTATTATCCATTCATCCCCCTTGAAGTCGTTTAGGGTGTCGTCAGCAGTTTGTAGAAAGTAGGCACATAGTTACTTTCCACAAGTTCGGGGTGGAAGACGGCAACCAAGTCTTTCAGTAGCATGTCCGGCATGACTGGAGATAACTCGTAATAAGGCGTCTGCTTCATGTTGCAGTAGATGACTTTCCTGTCCTTAAATGCCTTGAAGAGCGTGTTACGAGGCTCGGAGACCCTCAGTGCGTCGTATGAAAACTCACCGGGAAAACTGTTCAGTATGCGCCAGTAGTCGGCATTCGCAGCGAGTTCATACATCTTTTCAAACTCGAGGTTTTCGCCTGAGGTCTCTTCGTCGTCGATGACATACCTTGCCCCCGCGTCGTTGAATATCTGGGCGAGATAGTTCTTGCCGCCTACCGCGTGCCATGTCCCGTAGTGCATTTCGCCGCTGAAGACCGTGGGACGTTGGTCGTCGGAACTGGTTCCGTCGGCATTCTGAGCATGGCACAGGGCATTGACCTTCGCTTTAAGATTGTTGTAGCGGCGTTCGATGCCGGCAAACACATCGTTTGCTTCTTGCTCTTTACCTATGAATAAACCGACCAACTTCAGCCATTCCGCTTGCCCGAGCGGGTCGAGTTCTTTGTAACCGAGATGTGGTACAAGGGTGATTCCGGTTTCCTGTATCGCATCGTATCCGCCGCGTTTCGAGGGAGAGATGAATATGACGTCGGGGTTCGCGGCGAGAATCAATTCGGTATCGAACTCGCCTTCCATGCCGATTTTCACTATCCTGCCGTCCTTTGCGCGCTGGTTGATATCTTTGTTGAAGAGGTTTTTCGTGCCCGTAATGCCTTTCACGATGTCATGGGCATCGAGCGCCGTGAAGTTCGACAACTGCAGAGCTGTCATGCAGATGGTGCGTGCGATGGGCACTTTCACTTTTGTGTAGGCATCGGGCACCTGCACATCTTTGCTCTTGACCAATGCGAAGCGGTCGTTCCCTCCGATGCAGACGAGTCGTACGTCTGCGGAGTCTCGGACTGAGAACTCAGTCGCGTAGTGTATGCTGACCATTGTGGATGAGTCTTCCGGCGTGTCGTCTTTAGTCTCTCGAGACGCGCTGTTTCCTCCCGAGCAAGCACAAAGCATGGCTGCCAGGACGAGGTAGAAGCAAGTTTTCTTCATTATCTTACGTTATTATTCACGTTACGTCTGCAAAAGTACAATTTTTTTCCGTAACTTTGCAGTCAAATCGTAAAGAATATGCACACGGATAGTGAACAAAGTTCATATTTCGACCGTATTTGGGCAGCGTTCATCTTTTTTACGCGTCTGCCTTTGTGGCGATTGCATGAGCCGCAGAGGGAATCATACCGGACTGTCGTCGAGCACTGGCCACTCACGGGATGGCTCACGGGTGGGCTGATGGCGGCGACGCTCTATGCGGGCAGTTCGTTCCTTCCCTATATGGTTGCAGTGGTGCTGGCCATCGTGGTGCGAGTGCTCGCTACGGGTGCTTTGCACGAGGACGGGCTGGCGGATTTCTTCGACGCGTTCGGCGGCGGAGGTTCCGACCGAGGTCGCGTTCTGGCTATCATGAAGGATTCTCACATCGGCACGTATGGCGTGCTGGGTCTCATCCTGTATGTGATGCTGCTTGCCCTCACGCTGTTCTCGATGCCGCCGCGTGTGGCAGCATTGACCGTCCTTGCAGCCGATCCCTTTGCCAAAATGCTGTCATCGACGTTGATTACTTTGCCGTATGCTCGCAACGAGGCCGAGGCGAAGGCGAAAATGGTGTATCGCAAGATAAGGTGGAGTGCCTGCATCGGTCTCATCCTGCAAGGCATGCTGCCGCTGGGGCTGCTCCTCTGGCAGATGGGACTCGGCTGGTGGCCCATCGTCGCCAGTCCTTGCCTCATGATGTGTTTCCTATATATGTTTATCCGCCGCAGGTTGCAGGGCTACACGGGCGATTGCTGTGGCGCCGTCTGCCTGTTGGTGGAGTTGACGACCTATTTGACGGCATGTGTTCTATGAGAAAGATAATCCTTATTACGGGTGGTCAGCGTTCCGGCAAGAGCAGGCGCGCTGAGGAACTTGCCTTGAGCCTGTCGCCCGAGCCGGTCTATATAGCGACTGCCCACATCTGGGACGACGAGTTCCGAGAGCGGGTGCGCAGGCATCGGGAGCGTAGGGGAGCGGCGTGGACGAACCTTGAAGAAGAGATGCACCTCAGCCGACACGACATGACGGGGCGCGTGGTGGTCATCGACTGCGTGACCCTCTGGCTCACGAACTTCTTTTTTGCAAACGACTCGGATGCTGACGTGTCGCTACGCCTGGCACAGGAGGAGTTCGACGCATTCACGCGACCCGATGCCACATACATCTTCGTGACGAACGAGATAGGCTTGGGCGGTGTCTCGGACAATGCGCTCCAACGCAAATTCACCGACTTGCAGGGATGGATGAACCAGTACATTGCCAGCAAGGCCGACGAGGTGATTCTCATGGTGAGCGGCATCGAAGTGGCAATCAAGAAATAAATAAAAGAAAAAAAGAACAGGGTGAAAGCATTCGACATACAGCCCGTCTGCCGCGACATGGAGGCAGACATTCAGCAGAAGATTGATAATCTGAACAAGCCCAAGGGTTCGTTGGGACGTCTCGAGGAGTTGGCCATGCAGGTCTGCCTCGTGCAGCAGACGCTGTCGCCCAGTGTTGCGCATCCTTGCCACCTGCTTCTCGGTGGCGATCATGGCATTGAGAGAGAGGGCGTCAGCATCAGTCCCAGGGAGGTTACATGGCAACAGATGATTAACTTCACCCGTGGTGGGGGAGGCGTCAACATGTTCTGCCGTCAGCATGGCTTCAAGTTGCGGATTGTCGATGTGGGTGTCGACTACGACCTCACGGCAGTTCCCGGCATCATCGACCGCAAGATAGCGAGGGGCACACGCAACTTTCTGTTTGAGCCCGCCATGAGCGAAGAGGAGTTCGACCGCGCTATTGGTGTGGGCTGCGAACTGGTCGATGCGTGCCTCGCCGAGGGTTGCCACGTGCTGAGCATCGGGGAGATGGGCATCGCCAACACTTCGCCGTCGAGCATCTGGATGAGTCTCTTCGGCGGTATCCCCTTGGAGGAATGCATCGGAGCGGGTGCCGGATTGGCCGCCGAGGGCATTCGTCACAAGCAGGATGTGCTGTCGCGGGCAGTGGCGAGGTTCGCCGAGGTTTATGGGAAGGGTTGTGATGATGGGGCTCATGGAGTGGATGGGCAGGCTCATACCGTTACGACAATCCGCTATTTTGGTGGTTTCGAGATGGTTGCAGCCATAGGTGCGATGCTTCGGGCCGCTGAACGGCACCTGCTGACGCTGGTGGACGGCTTCATCATGACTGCTTGTGCCATCGCCGCCATCCGCCTCTATCCGGCTGCGCAGGACTACATGCTGTTCGCTCATCAAGGCGACGAGTCCGGCCACAAGCGGATGCTCGACATCGTGGGGGCAAAGCCGTTGCTGCATCTCGGGCTTCGTCTCGGCGAAGGAACCGGCGCACTTTGTGCTTTCCCACTCGTCGACTCAGCCGTTCGCATGGTGAACGAGATGAACAACTTCCAGTCTGCAAAGATTACGAAATACTTCTGATTTGTGACCCCGGCATGGGATGTCGTCGAACGTCACGTGGGTAAAATAAAATTATCACGTGTAATATTTCAAATATCACGTGGGTAAAATGATTTTATCACGTGGGTAAAATCCAGACATCCCGTGCCACGTTTTTTTACGTCCTGTGTCGCGTCGGCAAGAAAGGCTTGCCGTGCCTGCAGTTTTGCTTAGTGAAGGAGTGTCAGGACGAGCGCTGTGATGACCACCGTCAGCACCTCTGCCGTGCGGTTCACGCGGACGGCTGTCAGCATGTCGGCAGTCGTGAGCGGTCGGTCGTTGTGCCCGATGAATGGTTTATCGAAGATTTGTCCGAAGTAACTGTGCGGTCCGCCGAATCGGCAATCGAGGATGCCGGCCAGTGCCGCCTCGGGATAGCCGCTGTTGGGCGACGCATGCTTGCGTCCGTTCTCCAGCACGAACCGCAACAGCGAAAAGCGGCGCCTGAGCAGCATGTGTGGCAAAATCATCAGCAAGGCAGTGAGTCGGGCCGGCAGGAAATTGGCAAAATCGTCGATGCGGGCAGCCAGGCAGCCAAACTCGCGATAGCGCTCCGTCCGATATCCTATCATTGAATCGAGCGTGTTCACCATCTTGTAGGCCAACATGCCTGGTGCGCCCAGCAGCATAAACCAGAAGAGTGGGGCAACGACGCCGTCGGAAAGGTTCTCCGCCAAAGTCTCAAGTGCTGCGGTTCGCACTTCCTGCGCACTGAGTTCGGACGTGTCGCGACCTACGATGCGAGCCACCTGCCGTCGTCCTTCCACGAGAGAGCGGTCCACGGCAAAGAAGACCTCTCGCACTTCTCGAATAAGTGTCGTGCCTGCCAGGCAGTAGAAGACGATGACGGTGCAAAGCATCTCTCGTAATATCGTCATAATGTCATGACGACCTGACGACAGACACTCAACGAGAATCGATGTCACCCCGTAAGTTGCAACGATGAGGAAAACCGCCAGGAACGCGCCTTTCGCCTTGCGGTGGCTGCCTCTGTTCAATCGCTTCTCACCGTACGCAATCACTTTTCCAAAGCCTACGATGGGATGCGGCAAGCCCGCGGGGTCGCCTATCAGCAGGTCGAGCAGCCATCCTGCCAGCAGAGGAACTATGACCAGCAAGCATTCAGGCATGTCCGTCGGTCGTTACGAAGTCAGCAATAGCGTCGGCCAGAGCATCGTTCTCCGTGGCTGTCTGTGCTGCGATACGGAAGTGCTGAGGCGTCAAACCCCTGAAGTTCGAGGCATCCCGAATGAGGATGTGATGCTCCTTGGCGAGGTATTCCTTCAGTTCTGACGCGTTGCGATGCTTGAGTTGGCACAGCATGAAGTTCGTCTGGGTTGGCATCACCTCAATCCCACCTATGCCACGAAGCCTCTCGCCAAGTCTTGCGGCCTCCTCCAAATCAGGGCGGCAAAGGAGCTCATCATGCCCGAGGAGGTACTTCCCCGCCTCGATTGCCAGGGCCGAAACGCTCCAAGGATGCATGTGGCGACGTGCCTGGTCGAGCAGCGACGCATGCCCCGTGATGTATCCAAGCCGCAGTCCGGGCACGCCGTAGTTCTTTGTCATGGAATGTATTTGCAGGCAGTATGGCGTGCGGCACCCCCAGCGCGGCGACATGACGGGTGCGTCGGTGTATAACTCGTAACTCTGATCGAGCACGACCAACTCGTGTTCAGCCATCATTCGGTCAATGAAGAGTTGGTCGTAGACCTTGCCCGTCGGGTTGTTTGGGTTGCAGAGCCAAAGGATGGAGGAGGGGAGATGGGAGAGAGAAGCGTGGCGATAAGCATCGGCATACTCGCTGAATGTGGGCTCGGGAATCGTGGGGCGAAGAGGAAAGGCACGCGCAATGAGGTAGATAGCCTCAGTGGCACCGCTCGTGACGAGCACTTGCCCGGGCTCTATGCCATGCCGCTCCGCTATCATCTTCTCGAGAGACCATGCCTCGGGCTCAGGGTAGTGGTCTATCAACTCGGGGTGCGCCGCCAGGTGATTCAGCAGTCCCTGATGGCTGACATGAGCGCAGATGTTCGACGAGAAGTCGCTCGTTATGCCCTCATACTTGTATGCATCGTCGCCGTGACCTTCAATCATGGTCCTTGTCCTGTAATATGTCGTATATCTTCTCCATGTCCACATGGCGGCGCACATGGTCGGCAAGTCTGTCGTACTGTTCCTCCTTGAATGCCGCATAGCTTTGCGTAGGCGCTGCCTCCTTGACCTTGTCCCTGAGCAGGAACTCGATGACGGGCGCGTTGTCGAGGAAGCCGTGGATGTACGTCCCGATGCAATGGCCTTCTTGGAATATGGCGCAGTCTGTGTCGCTGCGTCCCTGATGGATTTCATACCCTTTGCATGTCTTGCCCTCAAACTCGAAAGTGACTTGTTTCGTTGTCTTCTCCGGCGTCATCGTCGTGTTGATAGGCAAGAGACCAAGCCCCGGCAGACTCGTTATGCTGCCCTCTATGCCCTCGGGATCGCTGACGCATTGCCCCATCATCTGGTAGCCGCCGCATATCCCGACCACCGTCTTTCCATCGCGATGCGCGCTGAGGATGGCTTGGGCACACCCGTTGCGACGCAACTCGAGCAGGTCGTCGAGGGTTGCTTTCGTGCCAGGCAGGATGATGATGTCAGCCTGCTTCAGGTCCGACGTGTTGTTCGTATAGAAGAGATTCACGCGAGGGTCGCGCTCCAAGGTGTCGAAGTCGGTAAAGTTGCTGATGTGTCTCAGCAGTACAACCGCGACGTTGAGTTTGCCTTCGGACAGCTGGCGACGTTTTTGCTCGAGGCTGACGCTGTCTTCCTCCTCGATGTAGATGTCTTTGTAATAGGGTATGACACCCAGCACGGGCACTCCGCATAGGTTTTCCAACATGCGACGACCTTCGTCGAATAGTCTCATGTCACCCCGAAACTTATTGATGAGAATGCCTTTGATTAGTGCTCTGTCTTCCGGCGTCTGCAGCATGATGCTGCCATAGAGCGAGGCAAAAACGCCGCCGCGGTCAATGTCGCCTACAAGTATGACGTCCGCCTTTGCATGTCGTGCCATGGGTAGGTTCACGAGGTCGGTGCTTCGCAAATTGATTTCAGAGATGCTGCCCGCACCTTCCATCACTATTGGGTTGTATCGCGAGGCAAGCCTGTCGAAGGCTGCACACACTTCGTGTCGGAAATCGATGTGTGGCGCGTCGGCTTTTTCGGGCTGGCGCGTTGTGCCGGGGGGCATGTTGGAATGGGCATCGATGGCCGCTGGTTCTTGTTTCCAATAGTCGAATGCATTGCGGTTGCCAATGGGTCGGCCTCCGAGCACTACTTGGCTGGTATGGTCGCTTTGCGGTTTGAGCAATAACGGGTTCATGTCTGTGTGGCAGGGAATGCCTGCGGCTTCTGCCTGCACAGCCTGTGCGCGTCCGATTTCCAGCCCGTCTGGGGTAGCGTAGCTATTGAGGGCCATGTTCTGCGCCTTGAATGGTGCTGGGCTAAACCCGTCCTGTCGGAAGATGCGACAAAAGGCGGCGGCTACGATGCTTTTGCCTACATCGCTGCCGGTGCCTGCGAACATGATGGGATGGAGACGTTGCTTCATATTGTGTAGAGGTGGGTGTAGCTTGCCAAGACGTTTTTGTATCGGATGACGGGCGTGTCGACGGGTTCGCCTTTGGCATTGAAGACTTGTGCTGCGGACTGTGGCGGTGTGCCGAGGAACTGGGTGTAGTGGAATTCGTGGCCTCGGTACTCTTTGCCTTCGAGCAGGAATCTGCGGTATCCCAGCGAGAGCCTGCGGTCGGCTTTCCGTGCTGTGATTGTGTACGGAAGCAGGCCGCACATTGGGTATTCGCCGTCGTCGGTGACGATGCTGCGGCAGAGGTACATCATTCCGCCGCATTCCGCCACGATTCGTCCGCCGTGCTCAGCATATTCGCGTATGGCCTTGCGGCATGCTTGGTTGGCAACCAATGCCTCGAGATGCTTTTCCGGATAGCCGCCGGGAAGGTAGAGCAGGTTGATGTTGCTGAGGTCCGGCACGTCTTGCTCCGGGTCGAAGAAGGCGACGTCGCCAAGGTTGTCGGTTGTCTCCTGATAGAGAAACGAGAATGATTCCCTGTTGTGAGCTATCAAAGTCTGAGCAGTCGTTCCCATGCGACGTGTTTTTCTAGGAGTTGTATTGCTGCGTTGTCGTCCGCTTCTGCCGAGAAGTCGAGTCCGAGATAGCGTGTGTCTTGTTCCAGCGACGCTGCCTTTGGCAGGCAACCCAGGCACTCGACGCCGACATCTTCGCTGACCTGTGCGAGCATTTGTGAGTGCCTGTCCGACCCGACTTTATTGTAGATGACACCTGCTATACGGACGTCGCGCCGGAAGCCGACGAAGCCCGAGATGAGTGCTGCCATTGAGTAGGCGGCGCTTTTTGCATCGACTACGAGGACGACGGGGATGCCGAGCTCGCGTGCTATTTCGTAGGACGAGCCGCGCTCTCGGTCGTAGCCATCGTAGAAGCCCATCATGCCTTCCACGATGCAGACGTCTGCCTCTGCCCCATATCGCGTGTAGAGTTCCCTGACGTGCTGTGGCGTGGCCATAAACGTGTCGAGGTTGATGCTCGGACGGCCGCACACTGCGGTGTGGAACTTGGTGTCGATATAGTCCGGTCCGCACTTGAAGGGCTGGACGCGATATCCTTTTCTAACGAGCAGTCCCATCAGTCCCCGGGCAATTGTAGTCTTGCCTGAGCCGCTGGTGGGTGCTGCTATCATGAGTCCTGTCACGGTGTTTTCTTCTCTTTTCGGTCGGTGTCGGTTGCTGCCTCCTCAGGGTTGTCTTGCCGACGAGGCAGGGGGTGCCTGAAAGCATCACGTGGGTAAGTTGAATTTATCACGTGGGTAAAATGAATTTATCACGTGTAATATTTTAAATATCACGTGTAATATTTTCAATTTACCCGTGTGATGTTTTCAGTCATCCCGTGTTGCGTTGCCGGCATCTTCGTGGAGCACCTGCTGATGTCCCGCGGAGATGCCGATGAGATGCTGCAGGAAGATTACTCTTCCGGGTACATGCTGTGGTAAGCGTCCTCGAGGAACTCAGCATCCTTTGTGTGCTGAATCCATACGTTCCGGATGCCGGGGAGCTCGAGCAAGCCTTGGGGATGGAGACCTGCCTTGACCACGATGGGGCTGTAGCCCTTGTGACTGAAGAACTCGAACCAGCTGTTGTCCTCCGATTCCTCGTCCTCTGCATCCCAGTATTCCTCGCCTTCGCCGGCCATGTCGTTGTGAGCGTGGTCGCCTGCAATAGACATGAGAGCGTGCAGGTACACCTTACCTTCGGTAACGCCCTTCTCCTGCATACGGGCCAGAACGTCCTGCTTGTAGTTGTCAGGCATGTCGACTGTGCCTACGAAGTAATTGTTGCTGAACAACTGCAGCGCGTCTTCGAGCTGAGTGTAACGCACGTTGGCTTTGAACGTGTCGTAGGTGTCGGGGTTGCCATGCCCCATGAAAGCGACCGCGCCCTGCTCAGCCTCGTTGGCATAGATGGCGTTCAGTTGCTTGGCAACCTCGGGAACATCCACTTCGGGGTTGTTCAGAAGAGGCATGCCAAGGAAGATGGATTTGTTCTCCTCCAGCGATGCCAGGTAAGCGTCGTCCAGGTGAGCGCTGGCAATGTAACCGTTGTTCATGAACTTCTTCACGCTGGCTACAACAGCGGCAAACTCCTCGCCGGGAATCACCTGCAGCGACTGCACGTAAATCTTGCTGTACTTAGCGGCACCGATGGCGTGCAGGAGATAGCGAGGTTCGTAGTAATTGCGTTTCACAAGGTTGCCGTTGTCGTCGGTATTCTCGCCCACGCTGGCACGGTTGATGCAGATGTCGCTCGAGAAGCTCACGTAGATGTCGGCCTCGGGGAACGCCTGCTGATAAGCCGCCTTAGTGATGTCGAAAGCCTTGAACGCGTTGTCCCAAGTGGAACCGAATGCGACAAGCAGCACTGCAACGTCCTTGCCGGACTGTTTCTTCTGGTTTGCCACCATCTCGTCGTTGACGGTGTACTCCGACACAATGTTGTTGATGGTCGTCTTGTCGTCGTTGTCATCACTGTTGCTGCAGGATGTGAACACTGGAGCTGCCAGGGCAAATGCCATGGCGGCAATGATAAATGAACTAATCTTCTTCATCGTTAGATTTTAGTTTGGTTGTTGAAATATTGTTTTTAACTCTCTTTCCATAATTGAACTTAATGCAAAACGAACCGAACACCGTAGTGCCGGGCGTGTTGTTGCCAAGGTGATAAGGGTGCATCGTGCGGTCTACGTAATTGAATATGTTGTCCACGCCAAGCTCCAACCTGTATGCCAGCATCCCCGCAGGCTTGCCAAAGTCGTGCGAAGTATTGAGGCGCCAAATCTGGAACGGCTTGCCGTTACGGTTGTTCTGGTAGAAGCGTGTGCTGCTGCCGCGCGTCGTGAGGTTGATGCCAAGCTTGTAGAACGAGCCGAACGCATGGCTGTACATGGCCGAAGCACTCCATTTGTGGTGAGCCGTCCCATCGATGGTGACAGACATCATGCGGTCTTTGCCGGCATCGTAAAGGTTCGCTTCAGTATTCAGCCAGCTGTACGCCGACGTGAACGTCAAGTCCCGGAAGACGCAGGACAGCGACACATCCACACCATACGTGCGGGCATCGTCCATATTCCTGTACATGCGAGCCTGCACATTGCTGCTGCCGTCACCGAGGTACGCAGTAGTAATCCCCGCGGGAATCGCCCCGACAGGCACGTTCACCAGCGCAATCATGTCGTCCAGCTTGTTCAGATAACCGCCGACGGAAGCCGTGAACCTCTTTCCGCGATACTCCAAACCCGTAGAATAGTAGTTGCTCCTCTGAGGGTCAAGCCCCGTGTTGCCTATGTTGAAGAACGTGCTGCTCCCCATCACGTGCAGGTAACGGTAATGCAGCTCCTTGACGGTAGGCGTCTTGAAACCCTGACTCCATCCCAGCCTAAAGCGAAAGTCGCCGGCGGAGAACATCGCGCTCACCTTCGGCGTCAGCCTGACGCCAAAGTTCCGGTTGCCAACCAAGCGCAGCCCGGCAGTCAGGTTGAACCACTTCAGCAGGTCGAACTCGTCTTGCACATAGAGAGCAGATGTCCAGTCGCTCGCCGTTCCACCCTCCGTGCGGTCGGGTGCGTTCAGATAATCATACCTGTATTCAGCGCCGGCATGCAGCGTGTTCTCATACGGCAAGTAGAGGATGCCCTTCAGCTGCGTCATGAAACGTTGCTGGTCGCTCTGCAATTTGCTTTGCCCAGGCAGGTATGGCACGGAGTACCACTCGCCGTCGAGGTCGCCGTACCCTTCTCCTTCCAGCAATATGTACTCGTAAGTTCGGGCAGTATAGTCATAGGAATAGGCATGTTTGTTCCAGTCGGCATCAAGCGAGACGCTGTTCCTCTTCTCCTTTCCCCAGTTCCATTTGCCGCCCAAGGACGCCGAGGCATTGTTGTAGCGCAGGTCGTATGTATAGACATCGCAGCTTGGATGATTGCCGTTGCGTGGCCGCATGATGTTCTTCTTGTAGTACGACCCGTCGGCATAAAGTTCGACGTCACGTGTCGGACGATACGTCAACCGCTGTGCTAACTGCCAGTTACGGAACTCGTTCACTGTCTTGTTCTTGCTGTCGGTGAGTACCATCCCCTCGGCAAACTCTTCTGCCGTGTTCTGCCAGCCGTCGTTGCGCTGCATTTGGAAATTGGTCTGGCTGCCGAACTTGCCTATGTTGAAGGCAATCGTGTTGTGCTGTCGCAGGTCGTTATGCATGCCGTAACGAGTCGTGTTGTCAGCGTAAACGCCTGCCTCAGGGTGTTTCTTCGTGATGATATTGATGACGCCTGCCATCGCGTCGCTGCCATAGAGAGCACTTTGCGCGCCTTTCACTATTTCTATTCGCTCGATGTTTTGTGGGTCAATCAGACCCAAGTCGTTCTCACCGCCCACGTCTCCATGCAAGCGTTTGCCGTCCACCAACACCAGGATGTACGAGTTGCCAAGTCCGCCAAGCTGCATCTGGCTGCCCATGTCGCCTTCGTTGAATGCGAACGACGCTGTCAGCGAACCCAATATCTCCTCGATGCTCTTGCCGCCAAAGCTGTCCAGCATCTTTCTGTTGATGACTTCCGTTTGCACGGGAACGTCTTTCAGCGTGTGCTGTGTCCCGGTGGCGGTAACGACGATTTCCTTCATTGCTGTCTCCTTCTCCTCGTTTTGTGCGAGAAGCAGCAATGGGAAGCACGTTAATATAATATATAATGTATGGCGCGTCATGCTATTTTACGTGTACGGCAAACGAGGCGAAGACGCATCTTCCGGGATGCAGGGTAGAGAAGTTGCTGTTCCAGGGACGTGTGTCGCGCTTGTTGAAGATGTTCTCGATGCCGATGCCGGGCATCAACTGAACTTTCTTCAGGTAGAATGTATGTGTGGTATGGAGGTCGAATTGGGTGTAGCCGGGTGCATATCCGTAGCTTGTGCTCCATCTTTGACCTTGCAGATGGCCGTTAATGTCGATGTTGAGGCGATAGTTTCTCCATGTATGTTCCCATCCCGCAAACACTCGTCCCGTGTGTCTGATGCTTTTGTCGGTCGGTTCCGTCGTGGTCTCATACTGCTGGGTCTGGGTGTTTAGCTCTATTGTTTTTGCTTCTGTATCTGTGAAGGTATAGGCTCCACCCAGGCGTATGTTAAGTGGCAGATAGAATGTGGCACCCAGGTGGAGTCCCTTAACCTTCGCTTTATCTATGTTATCTCGTTGTTGATACTTGGTTGCGGTAGGATACTTCGTGTCCAGGCCTGATTCGGCAATCTCGTCGTCGGTGAGTACGCGATAGGATATCATGTCTCGCACGTCGTTGAAGAAGCCGCCGAGCTTCAGGCTTAGCCAGTTGTTGTTGTATTCTGCGCTGACGTTGTAGTAGTTGCTTTTCTCCGGTTTCAGCTCTTGATTGCCGATGGTGACGTTCTTCGTCTCGTCGTTCTCGTAGTGCATCTGCAGCAGGGTAGGAGTGCGATAGCCGGTGCTGTAGCCTGCGCGGAAGCGGAACTTGCCTGGCGCATACATCAGTGCGACGCTTGGTGTGGCGTAACTGCCAAAGTAGCGATTGTAGATGTAGCGCACGCCGAGGACGCCTTGAAGGTTCTTGCAGAGTTGCATCTCGTCTTGTGCGAACAGAGATAGTGTGTACATGGTGCGGAAGTCGAAGTTGTAGCTTTTGTACGTTTCGTGGACGTATTCTGCTCCTGCCGAGAGTTTGTTCCAGGTGCCGAGTCGGAAGATGCCTTTCAGCGTGCCGTTGTAGTAGTGTGTTTTCTTGGTGAGTTGTGTGCCGCCGGGGCGGAAGGTGTCGAACGAGTCGCGCCTGCTTATCAGATTGTCGCTGTAGAAGTCGGCTTCGAGGTAGGTCTTGCTGCTGATTTTCCATGTGGCTCCTGCTCCGTACATATAGTCGCGGTGGTGCAGGTCGTAGGTGTAGGCGGCGGTTTCCGTGTAGACTGTTTCGCCTTTCTTGGTGGAGCCTTTGTAGTAGCGAGCCGTCTGCGGACGGTCTGTATGGTAGTCATAGAAGCTTCCTTTCAGGTATAGTGTCACGCCGTGGCCTGCGTCCCAGGTGAACCTCTGGTTGAGCTGGTTGCTGTGGAACCCTTGGCTCATGACTCTGCCGGTGGGCATGAGCTTGCCCGTCACTTCCTCCGTCTTGTTCACCTGCCAGTTGCCAGCCTGTTTGTGCTGGAAGGCGGAGCTGCTGCTGAAGCGTCCCTTTTGCGCATTCACCGCGATGGATTCGGTGAGGCGGCCTTTGCTGGTGTACGACGTCGTGTTGTTGATGTCCACTTCAGGCTCGTCGTGTTTCTCTGCGGAGGGTGCTGTGGTGGATGGTGCAGTCGTGATGATATTGATGACGCCGCCTATTGCCTCGCTGCCGTAGAGCGCCGAGCTGGCTCCGGATAGCACTTCTATTCGCTTCACGTTGGCCATGTTGATGCGTGTGTAGCGGTCGTCGCCCGTCAGTCGCTTGCCGTTCTCCAGGATGAGTATATAGTCCTCGCCCAGTCCGTTCAGCATCATCGTCGAGCCCATACCATTGGTCATCATGGTGACGCTTGATGTGAGGCGAGTCAGCGCGTCCTCAAGGCTTGTGACGTGCATCCTTTGTAGTTCCTCGGAGGTTATGACCTGGACGGGTACTGCGGTGTTTTGAGCTTTGTTGTGCGTGCCGGTGCCGGTCACGACGACCTGTGTCAGCTCGGTGTTGCGCATAGTGCTGTCTGCTGCTGCCTTCTGGGCAAAAGCGGTGATGGGACACAGCAAGCCCGTCAACAGGGCAAGCAGCACCCGATGGGAATGTTGCATGATGTGTAAGTTTTTTAGAGTCATGTCCGCCATAATCCCGCAGCAGAACTGGTGTTATTTAGTTTCGCATTCAGGCAGGTTTCCTGACTTTGCCCCCGAACATGCACCTTCCCATCGGTTTAGCAACCCGACAGTGGCTTTCTCGGCATGTGCGATAATGGGCATCTACAGTAGCGGGTACTGTTCCGGATTCACACCGGATTCCCTCTCTGCCAATGGTTGCAGACCAATGGCATCACCTTAAATGCGCTGCAAAATTACACATTATTTATAATATAAGCAAGGATTTCACTCAAAAAAAGAGTGATAAAGTGCGGTATGCTCTGTGTCTGGATTTCTAACGCGGCACAGGGGGATTGAAAACGCGGCACGTGATAAATGAAATTAACCCACGTTATATTTTAATTTTAACACGTGATAAATTCATTTTACCCATGTTAGAATTTCAATTAACCCACGTGACGTTTTGAACTGCCCCGCGTGGCGTTTGGAAATCTCACTTGTTTTCTTCCTCGAGGGAATAGAAGGAACTGCCGTCGAAACAGTGCGTGCAGATACGTTCCTTCGGCAGACCGATGGCCTTGACGAGTGTCTCGAGCTTCGAGAAGCGCAGGGAGTCGAGGTTCAGGCGGCGGGCTATCTCATCGACCATGCGTTTGTACTCGGGGCTGTCAGTACGGGTGTAGGCTTCGAGGTTCTTGTTGTCGTCGCCCTCGAAGTCTTTGATGATGCGGCGGGTGAGCAGTTCCAAATCGCTCTTGCTCGCGCTGTAGTTGACGAAGGGACAGCTGTAAACAAGCGGCGGACAACCTATTCGCATGTGAACCTCCTTGGCGCCGAGGTCGTGGAGCACTTTCGTGTTGTCCCTCAACTGCGTGCCTCTCACGATACTATCATCGCAGAAGAGCACGCGTTTGCCTTCCAGGACGTCCTTGTTGGCGATGAGCTTCATCTTGGCAACAAGGTTTCGCATCTCCTGATTGCTGGGCGTAAAGGAGCGCGGCCAAGTGGGTGTGTACTTACTTATAGCGCGCATATAGGGACAGCCGTGCCCCTGAGCATAGCCCACAGCCATGCCTACGCCGCTGTCCGGAATGCCGCAAGCGCAATCCACCTCTGTCTGGTCTTCCTTTCCCATTACCCGTCCGCATTCGTTTCGCACCATTTCCGTGTTCCTGCCCTCATAGTTGCTGGTAGGGAAACCGTAGTAAACCCACAGGAATGAGCAGATTTGCATACGAGGATTGGGCTTCCTGATAACCGTCATCTCGTCCGAAGTGATGCGTACAATCTCGCCGGGACCGACGAAATAACTGGTCTCGAAGCCCAGATTGGGGAAGGCCGACGTCTCGCTCGTCACGGCAAGCGCCCCTTCTTTCTTGCCCACCACGATTGGCGTCCTGCCCCACGAGTCGCGCGCAGCAATGATGCCGTTCTCGGTGAGGAGCAGCATGGAGCACGAGCCCTTGATGTGCTTGAAGACAATCTCAATGCCGTCCACGAAGTCCTTACCTTTTATAATAAGCAGGGCGACGAGTTCCGTCGGGTTGATTTTGCCGCTGCTGAACTCGCTGAGGTGTCCTCCTTCGTCGAGCAACTGCTGTGCCAAGTCCTCCTGATTCGTTATCTTCGCCACGGTGACGAGTGCGAAGCGACCCAAATGACTGTTCATAAGCATCGGTTGAGCATCGGTATCGCTGATGACGCCAATGCCCGAGCGACCCACAAACTTGTCGAGCTCGGGCTCGAAACGCGAGCGGAAGTAGGTGTTCTCGAGGTTGTGTATGCTCCTTAGGAACTCGCCTGAATCGCTTAGAGTGGCCATGCCGCCACGCTTCGTGCCAAGATGTGATTGATAGTCTGTGCCGTAAAAAAGGTCAGCAGTGCACTTCTGCTTCTGTACCGTACCGAAGAATCCACCCATTCTTTTCTAAATTAAGAGTTAAGAATGAAGAGTGAAGAATGAGAGTTACCTCACTCTTGCCCATCATTTTTTCGAGTGCAAAAGTACTGCGTTTCCTGCTTTTCTGCAAGAAATCTTTGCCCTTTTTTCTTGATATAAAGCAAAAAAGTTTTAAGGCGGCTTGGTTAGTTGGGATACACGAGCTTGAAGTCGAGCTGCTTACGGTAGAGATCGGCATGCGCAACCTGTACCTTGACGCTGTCTCCGAGGTTGTAGCAATGGTGGTAACGCCTGCCTTTCAGGCAATAGTTCTGTTCGTCGAAGTCATAGTAATCACCCTCCAAGTCGCGAAGCGGTATCATGCCTTCGCATTTATTCTCGTCTATCTCGACGTAGATGCCGAACTCCGTGACGCCGGATATCGTGCCTTGGAAGGTTTCGCCCAAGTGGTCGCTCATGAACTCGACCTGTTTGTACTTGATGCTCGCCCTTTCTGCCGAGGCCGCAGTCTGTTCCATGTCGCTGCAATGCTCACAGAATTCCTCGTATTTATCCTGCCCTACATTGCGTCCGCCCTCAGCGTAGCGAGTCAGCAACCTGTGTACCATGAGGTCGGGATAGCGGCGAATCGGGGAGGTGAAGTGTGTGTAGTAGTCGAACGCGAGGCCGTAATGTCCGCAATTGAACGTGCTGTACTTGGCCTTCATCATCGCTCTGAGCGTAATCATCTCGATGACATTTTGCTCGCGCTTGCCTTTGACGTCGTCGAGGAGGCGGTTCAAGTTGCGACTTATCTCGTTCCGATTGCCCGTCGTCTTCAGCCTGTGGCCGAATTTACGGACAAAGTCGGCGAGGTTCAAGAGCTTTTGCGGATCGGGATTTTCGTGGATACGATAGGGCAGGACCTTGGGCTTCTGGTTCTTCGGAACCTTGCCTATGCTCTCGGCAACCGTTCTGTTCGCCAAAAGCATGAACTCCTCGATGAGTTTGTTGGCGTCCTTCGCCACCTTGAAGTACACGCCAGTCGGGTGTCCGTCGGCATCGATGTTGAAGCGCACCTCACACCTGTCGAAGTCCACAGCCCCGGCTGCGAAGCGCTTTTGACGCAGTATCTTTGCCATGCGATTGAGGATGATGAGCGGCTCGGCCAAGTCCTCCGCAGGTTTTGCCCCGTTACAGCCTGGAGCAGGCAATGGAGCGGCATCTCCGGGAGCCTTATAATCCTCCTCGCTTGCCTCGTGATGGTCCTCGAGGACCTTCTGCACCTCTTCATACGTGAAGCGCCTATCGCTCCGAGTTACCGTGTGAGCCAGCTTCCAATACTTCACCTCGGCCTTCTCGTTCATGTGGAAGATGACCGAATATGTCAGCTTGTCCTCGTCGGGACGGAGCGAGCAAATGAAGTTGCAAAGGCGTTCCGGCAGCATTGGAATCGTGCGGTCCACGAGATAGACACTCGTTGCGCGCTTGTAGGCTTCCTTGTCGATGATGGAGCCCTCCTTGACGTAGTGGCTGACGTCGGCAATGTGGACGCCCACTTCCCACAGCCCCTTCTTGATTTCACGGATGCTGAGCGCGTCGTCGAAGTCTTTCGCGTCGTACGGGTCGATGGTGAAAGTCAGGACATCTCGCATGTCGAGTCGGCGGGCAATCTCTTCCTCGGTGATGCCTGGAACGAGCTTCTCGGCAGCTTTCTCCACGGCGGCGGGATAGACATAGGGCAGTCCGTACTCGGCCAAGATAGCGTGCATCTCGGCATTATTCTCGCCTGTCTTGCCAAGTATGTCAACCACCTTGCCAATCGGGTTCTTCGCTCTGTCCGGCCATTCCACGATACGGACCACGGCTTTGTCGCCCGTCTTGCCTTTTTTGAGGTTGTCTTTCGGGATGAAGATATCGTTTGCAAGGGTTCTGTCCTCAGTCAAGAGGTATGCGTAGCCCTTCTGAACCTGCAAGGTTCCCACGAAGGTCTTGTCGCTTCGCTTGATGATGTCGGTCACCGAAGCCTCGCGAACATGGTGTTTACGGCGGGCAAGCAGCGTGACTTGGACTGTGTCGCCATCCATCGCATGCAGGCTGTTTCGCTCGGCCACAAGGATAGGTTCGCCGCCGTCGGCAGGTTCGAAGGTGTTTTTGCCGTTAGCCTTTCGGTGGAAGATGCCGGTCATCACCTGCGAAGGCATGTTCAAAGTGTAGTACCCACGCGGTTGCTCCTTGACGAAATCGTCCATGAGAAGGCCCTCGAGCACGTCGATGAGGAGCATCTTTGCCTGGCTCGTCCGCAGATGAAGCTGCTTGCAGATGCTCTTCAGGGGAAACGTGACGGCTGGGTTCTCTTGGAAAAAGTCGATGACAACGCGTTCTAAGTCGTTCTTTCGCAGTCCGTGGCTGCCGGTTTTCTTCTTGCTCATAACACAAATGTTTTGGGCAAATTTACGAAATTTCTGTGATATGTCGGCTACTTCGGCGAGGAAAATTTCAAAATTTCTATTGTTTGCCGACTCGACTTGTCAGGCAAGGGTTTTCGGCGACCCACGTGATAAATTAAATTTACCCACGTGATAAATTGATTTTACCCACGTGATATTTGAAATATTCCACGTGATAATTTCATTTTACCCACGTGAAGTTTTTCATCGTCGCACGCCGCGTTTGTCAACTCCACTTGTCAGAGTCGGTAAGTTTGCGCCCCAAAACTCCCG